>CAYVPI010000016.1:0-56805 GCA_964453495.1 uncultured Pseudomonas sp.
TACGTGTCAAAAGCTGCTTGAGAGCTTCCCCTGAACCATAGAATCTCCCACAGTGTTCTGTGCCAGTCAAAAAGTTTTGTGAGCAACACAGGCCTCTGGGAGCTGGCTTGCCAGCGATGCAGGCGACACGGGGCCAAGGCTTACTTAATAGCTGGATGCCGGGCCTTGCGTCTCGTGCGACGCCGTCTTGAGCTCATCCAGCCGCTTGTCGAAGAGCTGGCACTTGTCCAGCAAATCCTTGGTGGCGAAGTCGAGCTTCATGCCTTTGAGCCCATCATTTATCTCTTGGGCCTTCGCCGGATTCTGCGCAGTGAGCTGTTGCACCTGCTTGGCCAGTTGCTGACGCTTTTCGGTAGCCTCCTCCAGATCACAGGCCCAGCTGGGCAAGGACAGGAACAAGGTGGCGGCAGCGGTGATGCTCAAGAGTTTTTTCATGTCCCGTCCTCGATCTGGTGGCGTGATCGGTTGTAAGCCAAAGTATGGCAAAAGTTTCAACACGCGTTGGCTGACTGGGATCGAGCCAGGGGTTATTTACGCCACTTGTTCAGACGCACGGGCACTATTGGCTCAATACCCTGAGTTTTCAGCCTTGTGCGACGCAGTCTTGAGCTCTTCGAGCCGCTTGTCGATTAATTGACACTTGTCCGGCAAATCCTTGCTCGCGGTCTCGAGTTTCATGCCTTTTAACTCGTCATTGATTTCCTTGGCCTTGGCCGGGTCCTGCTCGGTCAGCTTTTGCACTTCCTTGGCCAATTGCTCACGCTTCTCAGTGGCTTCTTCAAGGGTGCAGGCCCAGCTTGGTAGCGCCAGGAGCAGGGTGGCAGCGGCGGTGATATTCAGCAGTGTTTTCATGTCCGGCCCCAATCTGATGTGTAGTCGGTTGAGCGTTCAGGCCGGGCAAAAGTTCAGCGCTGAACGGCTGGCGCGTGATCGGGTCACAACCTATGTACGCCACCTACGGAGGTAGAACCGGATGATCACTTACAATTGGGATCTCATCGAACGCCTGCTGCACGAAGTGCAAAACGGTGCCGGGCACAGCTTTACGCCACGCCCCTATGCCGAACAATACGCCGCCGCAAAAGCTGCGCAGGGCGAGGCGCCTGGTGACCTCGACCATTTGAAAGCCATCGCCGGTGAGTACGAGAAATTGCTGCTTGAGCGCGGCTTTATCGAGCCACGCCCGGAAAATGAAGGTGGCAATGGCGAGAATTTCATTCTGACGCCGCGCGGTTCAAGCTTGCTGAGCCTGCTCGACAGCAGCATTGCGGGCAATGACCACCCCCGTCAGGTGCTCGATGAGCAGGAGGATGCCCTGGATACAACCATTTTTGATCGCGTATCGGGTACGGCGCAGATCGCCTGAGGTCGCAAGGCAGTTGGTGATTGCCGTTCCAAGTGCATGCCTACCGGGGTATTTGCCTGATAATCTCAGACGCAAAGTGTGTGGGCGCTTGCTCCTGCACCTGTGTTCTTGAAGCCGGGAAGCTGCCATGTACCTGTTTAATCGAGCGGGCGCACCATGAGTGCACCGCGCCAGAATACCGATGCATTTGCACTGCAGGTGATGCTGGGGCTCTGCCTGATCTGGGGGCTGCAGCAGATCATGATCAAGTGGGCGGCGCCGGATATTGCGCCTGTCATGCAGGCCATGGCGCGTTCGGGGATTGCCGCGGTGCTGGTCGGGTTGGTGCTGTGTTTTCGCGGCGGTTGGGAAACCTACGCCAGTACCTGGCGTGCCGGTCTGCTGGCCGGCGGTCTGTTCGCCCTTGAGTTCCTGCTGATTGCCGAGGGGTTGCAACTCACGTCGGCTGCACACATGTCGGTGTTCTTGTATACCGCGCCGATGTTCACCGCCTTGGGCCTGCACTGGGTCTTGCCCAGCGAGCGCTTGCGGACTGCGCAGTGGTGGGGCATTGCCCTGGCGTTCCTCGGCATTATCGTTGCCTTTGCCGGCGGGCTGTCGGTGGAGACACTAGATGGCAGGGTGTTGGTGGGTGATGCCCTGGGCGTCATGGCCGGTATGGCATGGGGCGCGACAACCGTGGTGGTGCGGGCGTCGCGCCTTTCCGAGGCGCCCGCGACCCTGACCCTGTTTTACCAGTTGCTGGTCGGTTTCGTCGGCTTGTTGCTGATCGCCGTTGCCACCGGCCAGGTGACGCATGTAACGCTGACCACCGTGGCGGTTGCCAGTGTGCTGTTCCAGGGGGTGATCGTGTCGTTTTTCAGCTATCTGACCTGGTTCTGGTTGATGCGCCGCTACCTGGCCTCGAACCTGGCAGTGTTTTCGTTCATTACCCCGATCTTTGGCGTGACCTTCGGGGTCCTGCTACTGGGAGAGCCCCTGAGCCTGAATTTTGTGGCCGGCGCGGTACTGGTGCTGATGGGCATCACCCTGGTCAGCGCAGAGCAATGGTTGCGTCGTCGCTTGCGCAGTTTGCTCGGGGCTTGAGCCCAAGGCCCGGTAACACGCCCGCCACGAGCAGGCCGCAGCCGGCCAGCAGCAGCGCCGGCTGCAGGCTGCCGCTGAACTGAGTGCTAAGCGCCGCCAACAATGGGCCGCTGAGCTGGCCCAAGGCGAAGCACGCGGTGAGTAAGCCGGCATTGCGCTGTGTAGCCTGGGGTGCCAGTTCCCGGGAGCGCTGCATCACCAGCTGCATGCATGCCAGAAACGGCGTACCGCACAAAACCACGCCCAGGGCCAGCCCTGCAGCGCCGGGCAGCAGGCAGGCGAACACGCCTGCGGCCTGCAGCCACAATGCCGCTGCCAGCCAGCGCGGTGTGGTGCGCGGGTTCGGCGTGCGCAGGCTGGCCAGCAGCACCCCAAGGGCTGCCAACAGGCCAAATGCAGGCCAGAACAGATCGGCCTGCCACAGCCCGGCGAAACGCGCCTTGGCCATCTGCGACATGAAGGTGGCCGGAATGATGTAGCCCACGCCATACAGGAAATAGATCACGCCCAATCTGGTGATACCGCCTCTGTTGCCAGCGGTCACGCCGGCAGTGCCGGACACTGTGGCCGGTACCGGCAGGATCGGGAGTATCGGCAACAGCATCAACAGGGCGGCCCCGGCATAGATCAGCCACAAGCTGGCCGAGCCCTGGCCCATGAGGTTTGAGCCCAGGGCGAGCGAACCGGTGAGCAAAATACCCAGCCCGGGGCCGGCAAAAACCAGGGCGCCCAAGCGCGGGCGATCGCTACTGGCCGCGATTTGCTGGCTGAGGCTGGTGATCATCACCAGCACCCAGGCACTGGCCACGCCGGTGCCAAAGCGCAGTAGTAAATGCGGCCAGAAACCGTGAGCCCAATACGATGCCAGGGTCAGTCCAACGCACAGCCACAAGCCACCGTGCAGGCGCAGGCGCACCTGTGCCGGGCGGCGGGCAAACATGCCATCCAGGGCACCGATGAGGTAGCCCAGGTAGTTGGCAGCGGCAATGATGCCGGCGGCACTCAAGCTGATCTGACCTTCGCTGAGCAAATGCGGCAATTGTGGCGTCAGGGCAAAGCGGCCGATACCCATGGCCATCATCAAGGCGATAAAACTGGCGAGTAAGCGCAGCAAGGGTGACATGGGATGAATTCCACTGAAAGGGAGCGATGACCGTCAGGCTAGAATTAATTGACTTTCATTTAAATTGAATAATTATGAGTAACTTGTTCAATTTTGGAGAAAAGCTTGTGGAGCTGGGTCAGCTGCGAATTTTCCAGGCTGTCGCCGAGGAAGGTTCGATCACCAAAGCCGCCGAACGGTTACACCGGGTGCCGTCCAACCTGTCGACACGCCTCAAGCAGCTCGAAGAGCAATTAGGTGTCGATTTGTTCTTGCGCGAACGTCAGCGCCTGCAATTGTCGCCTGCCGGCAAAGTCCTGCTCGATTACGCAGCCCGCCTGTTTGCCTTGCACGATGAAGCCCAGGCTGCGGTCAAGGGCCGGCAACCGGCCGGCGATTTCGTATTGGGGACCATGTACAGCACCGCGGCCATCCACCTCCCGGCGCTGCTGGCGCGTTATCACCGGGCGTACCCTGCGGTAAACCTGCAGGTGCAGGCCGGGCCCAGTGGCGAATTGCTCGAGGGCTTGCTCAGTGGGCGGCTGGACGCTGCGCTGGTGGACGGCCCATTGCAATTGGCAGGGCTCGATGGTGTACCGCTGTGCAACGAGCAATTGGTGCTGATCAGCGAAGCCGACCACCCACCGGTGCGCAGCGCCAGGGATGTGCAAGGGCGTGCGGTATTTACCTTCCGTCAGGGCTGCTCCTACCGCATGCGCCTGGAAGCCTGGTATGCACATGACCACGCGTCCATGGGGCGGGTGATGGAGATCGAATCCTACCCGAGTATGCTGGCCTGCGTGATTGCCGGGGCCGGTGTGGCCTTGATGTCGGCGTCGATGCTGGCCAGCTTGCCGGGGCGTGAAAGCGTCGCCGTGCACCCGCTGAAAGCGCCGTTTGCCGAAGCCACCACCTGGTTGATGTGGCGCAAGGGCATGCTGGGTGCCAACCTGTCGGCCTGGATCGAACTGCAGCAAGCAGCCGCGCCGGTGTCGGCTCAAGAACGGGCCAGCGCTTGACCGGCGTCAACACTGCGGCTATTAGCCGCGCTCAAAGACATGCGCAAATCGTGACTTGGGGCTATGATCAATTTGAGGCGACGAATAGAACACTCGCCGCTCGCAATGACCCTTGAAGGGGGCTCTATGAACAGCAGACTCTACAACTGGCTTCATGATCTGGCCGTGGCGCTGGGCCTGATTCCTCCTGCGCTGCAACCGGTACCGATCCCTGCCGATGAAGACAAACGTCGCCGTCAGCCACGCCGGTAACGGTTCCGTCCCCACCCACGACGCGGGCGCTGCGGCTCAATGCGAGCGCAGCCAAGCGTCGATCATCTCGCGCAGGCGCTGCCCCGAAAAGCTCGGGAAGTGCCCGCCATGCACCGTACGAATGGGCAATTGCCGCAAGCGTTCAAGGCTTGCGGCGTAGTCGTGCAGGTTTGAATGATAGGCATCTTCGATCAGCGGCCCGTCATAGATGATATCGCCGCTGAACAAGGTCCCAGTGGCCTGTTCCCACAAGCTGATGCCGCCCGGTGAGTGGCCGGGAGTATGCAGTACCTGCAGGACGCGGTCGCCCAGATCCAGCACATCCCCTTCTTCGATCAGGCGCGTGGCTGGCGCCGCCTTGACCCGATACTCGGCATAGCACAGCGGGCAGTCCGGATGGGCTTCGAACATGTCGTCGCCGACAAAGGCGCGCGATAAGTCGTTTTCACCGTCTGGAGCCTTGATGATATCGGCCTCGTTGGGGTGCACCAGGCGCTCACTGAACTCATGGTGCCCAGCGATGTGGTCGAAGTGGCAATGGCTGGCCACAGCCAGCAGGGGGCGCTCTGTCAACCAGGGCAATTGTTCGCGCAGGCTGACCAACCCCGAACCGCTGTCGACCAGTACGTCCCGGTCACGACCCTGGATGTGCCAGAGGTTGCAGCGGTAGAAAGGGCGGATATACGGCTCGTGGATCAGGCGTACGCCATCGCCCACGCTCTTGACCTCAAACCATTGATCGCGGCTGACGATTTTCATTGGGGGCCTTAATACTGGGAAATATGTTGCAGGAATTCGCTCAAGTCGTTGGCCGTGACGGCCCCCTTGAGTAATTGGTCTTCTTCGTAAGTAAAGGCGGTGACGCCCAATTCATCCTCCAGGCGGAAGATCAATTCCTCGATATCGCTCTTGTCCAGGCCCAGGGCCTGCAAGCTGTCATCGTCGTCGAAAGGGTTGGCGTCGCCAAGGAAGTCGGCGATGAAGTCGTGTACGGTTCTGCGCACCAGTGACCTGTTCATGACCTTCCCGAGCCTGGGCGATCCCTTCGAGGCCAAAAAACCGCTGCCTCAAAAGTGACGCAGCGGTAGAGGCAAGCTTATGCCAGTTTTGCAGCAGGAGCGGTGCGAGGAGACAGAAGGGTCACCAGCACGAAACTGATCAGGCCTACAGCCAGGCTGTAGTAGATCGGAGTGTTGGCTTCCAGGCCATCCTTGAACATGAACACCAGGGCAGTGACGAAGCCCAGTGCCATGCTGGTGATAGCGGCCGCAGTGGTCGAGCGCTTCCAGAAGATGGCGCCGATCAGTGGCACCAGCATGCCGCCAACCAGCAGGTTGTAGGCCAGGGTCAGGGCACTGATCACGTCATTGACCACCAATGCGATACCCAGTACGGCGATACCGGTCAGCATGGTGAACAGGCGGTTCATGAACAGGGTCGACTCTTTGCCGCCGCGCAGCTTGGGCAACAGGTCTTCGGTCAGTACGGTGGAGGCAGCCAGCAGGCCGGCACTGGCGGTGGACATCATGGCGGCCAGGGCAGCGGCGATGACCAGGCCACGGATACCGTCCGGCAGGGTCGCTTTGACGATGGCGGCGAAGGCGTTGTTGGCGTTGTCCAGGTCTGGCAGCAGCACGTGGGCGGCCATACCGATCAGGGCGCAGGCCAGACCGTAGATGATGCAGTACAAGCCTGCGGTGGTACCGGCGTACTTGGCGACTTTTTCGTCACGGGCGGTGAACACGCGCTGCCAGATGTCCTGGCCGATCAGGATCCCGAAGAAGTAGATCAGGAAGTAGGTGATGATAGTGTCGTAGCCGATGGTAGCGAAGTTGAAGTTGCTGGCTGGCAACTTGGCAACCAGCTCGTCCCAGCCCCCGACACGGTACAGGCACATCGGCAACAGGATGAACATCAGGCCAACGGTCTTGATGATGAACTGCACGATGTCCGTCAGGGTCAGCGACCACATGCCGCCAATGGTGGAGTAAACCACGACCACACCACCGCCCAGCAGGACCGACATCCAGAACGGCAGGCCGAACAGCACTTGCAGAACGGTACCGATAGCCAGGGTCGAGGTCACGCCGATCATCAGGGCGTAGGCCAGCATGATCACCGCACTGGCCTGGCGGGCCATCGGGTTGTAACGCTGTTCCAGCACCTGGGTAACGGTGAAGATCTTCAATTTCAGCAGTGGCTTGGCCATGAACAGGTTCAGGGCCACGATGCCCAGGCCCAGGGCCGCGCACAGCCAGAAGCCGGAAATGCCATGGACATAGCCCAGGCGCACGGTACCTACGGTCGAGGCACCGCCCAGCACGGTAGCGGCCATGGTGCCCATGTACAGGCTTGGGCCCAGGTTACGCCCGGCAACCAGGTAGTCTTCATGCGATTTAGCCTTGCGCATGCCATACCAGCCGAGCATTAGCATGCCGGCGGCATAGATCAGTACGACGAAAATATCCAGGGCCATTGAAGGTCTCCAATTGTCTTTGTTATGGCGAGATCATCCCGCCGAACAAGGCTGGCCTTGATCGGGGGACGTTCTGCGAGTCAATTCAGGTCAGGCAGCGGATTGCAGACCGGCTTTTTCGAGTGTTGCTGTGGTTTTGCTGCGAGGGTCGTTCGGTCCATAAACGGCCGCCGCTTCTGGAAACAGGTTAAGCAATGCCAGGTAGACCAGTGCCGCCAGGCCCAGGGTCACCGGCAGGCTGATGTCGATGCCTTGTGCCAGGTTGCCCAGTGGGCCGACGAACTGCCCCGGCAGGTTGACGAACAGCAGGCCGACCACCGCACTCGGGATCCAGGCGCCCATGCCGCGCCAGTTCCAGCCGTGGGTGAACCAGTAGCGACCGCCTTTTTCACCGCGGGTGAACACTTGCAGGTCGTCCGGGTGGTAGTAGCCACGACGTACCAGCAGGCCGATCAGCATGATCACCATCCACGGGGTGGTGCACGTGATGATCAGCACGGCGAAGGTCGAAACGCTCTGTACCAGGTTGGCGGCAAAGCGACCGATGAAGATGAACGCAATGGACATCACGCCAATCAGCAAGGTGGCCTTGACCCGAGACAGGACCCGTGGAAACACGCTGGACATGTCCAGGCCGGTGCCATACAGCGAAGTGGTACCGGTCGACATGCCGCCGATCACGGCAATCAGGCACACCGGCAGGAAGAACCAGGTAGGCGAAACTGCCAGCAGGCCGCCGACATAGTTGTTGGCTGCGATGTAGTCCGGTGCCTGGATTGCCACGATGGTGGCGGTGGCCAGGCCGAACAGGAACGGCAGCAAGGTCGCCAGCTGCGCCAGGATCACAGCCGAAAGGATGCGGCCCTTGGAAGCTTCGCGCGGGATGTAGCGCGACCAGTCGCCGAGAAACGCACCGAACGAAATCGGGTTGCTCATGGCCACCAGTGCAGCACCGATGAACGCCGCCCAGAAACCTTCCTGGCCCATGCCCAGGGTACCGGCGTAGTTCACGTCGAACGGCCCGGAGAAGGCAAAGATGCCCAGCAGGAACAGCAGGCTGGCGCTCCACACCGCGACCTTGTTGACCCACAACAGGAAGCGGAAGCCATAGATGCACACGGTCAGTACCAGCACCGCGAACAGGCCGTAGGCCAGGCCCAGGGTCAGATCGGTTTCCGGCAAACCGACCAGGCGCTTGGCACCGCCGATCAAGGCATCGCCCGAACTCCAGACCGACAGGGAGAAGAAGGCAATGGCTGTCAGCAGCGACAGGAACGAACCGACGATACGGCCGTGCACGCCAAAGTGCGCGCCCGAAGATACGGCATTGTTGGTGCCGTTGATCGGCCCGAACAGGCCCATGGGCGCCAGGATCAGTGCACCCACCAGCACACCCAGCACAATCGCGGCCACGCCGGCCTGGAACGACAGGCCGAACAGCACCGGGAAACTACCCAATACAGCGGTGGCGAAGGTGTTGGCACCGCCGAATATCATGCGAAACAGATCGCTGGGACGAGCGGTCCGTTCGTGATCGGGAATCTGTTCGACCCCGAAGGTTTCAATCTTGCTTACGCTTTGCGCGCTGTTGTTGTTATTCATGATCTGCTCCGATCATTTGTTGCGTCGTGTTCAATTGCGAAGAACGCGTCGTTGGCTAGGGAGTAGGCTGCGTTTGTGCTGCTGCAGACAAATGTTCATGGCAGGCCAGCCATTGGCCCTCGTATCTGCGAAACACAATGGTTTCGCGCTCCTGGCTAAAGCACAGCTCCCCTTGCATGCGCAGCTCGGTGGCTACGTCATGGATGAAAATCGCCACGTCGCCTTGCAGGCTGACGAACGCGTTGTTCGAAATGCACGACAGCACTTCGAAGCCATCCTGCGAACGCCAGCTGTCCCACAACGCCTGGTAGGCATCGCGAGACAGTAGAGGCTGTTCGAGGGTGTAGAACACAAAGCTTGCATCGGCGCTGAAGGCGCCGAAGTAAGCTTCACGATCGTTGTTGGCAAAGGCTGTTACCAAGTCCCTGGCAGCCTGTAATACCTGATCACGGTCGTTCATTTCAGCGCCTCAGCGGTGGGACACGCCAGGCAGTACGCAGAGCATTTCGTACAGCAGGTTGGCACCCAGCAGCGAGGTGTTGCCGGTGGTGTCGTAAGGTGGCGAGACTTCAACCAGGTCGCAACCGATCAGGTCCAGGCCTTGGCAACCACGGATGACTTCAATGGCCTGGATGGTGGTCAGGCCACCGATCTCAGGGGTGCCGGTACCTGGTGCCCAGGCCGGGTCGATCCCATCGATGTCAAAGCTCAGGTAAACCGGACCACCGCCGACTTTCTCGCGCACTTCAGCCATCAGCGGCTCAAGGGATTTGTGCCAGCACTCTTCAGCCTGGACCACACGGAAGCCCTGCTTGCGGCTCCAGTTGAAGTCTTCGGCGGTGTAGCCCTGGGCGCGCAGGCCGATTTGTACGACGCGGTCGCAGTCCAGCAGGCCCTCTTCAACGGCGCGACGGAAAGTGGTGCCGTGGGCGATTTTCTCGCCGAACATGTGGTCGTTGACGTCAGCGTGGGCGTCGATGTGGACCAGGCCGATCTTGCCGTGCTTTTTGTGCAATGCGCGCAGGATCGGCAGGGTGATGGTGTGGTCGCCGCCCAGGGTCAATGGAATGACGTTATGCTCGACGATCTCGTCGTAGGCTTCTTCGATGATGCGCACGGCGTCGAGCAGGTTGAAGGTGTTGATCGCCACGTCGCCGATGTCGGCAACCGACAGCGAGTCGAACGGTGCTGCGCCGGTGGCCATGTTGTACGGACGGATCATCACCGACTCGGCGCGGATCTGACGTGGCCCGAAACGGGTGCCCGAACGCAGCGAGGTGCCGATGTCCAATGGCACGCCAACGAAGGCGGCATCCAGGCCGGCAGCGGATTGCAGGTGGGGCAGACGCATCATGGTGGCGATGCCGCCGAAGCGCGGCATTTCGTTACCGCCCAGTGGTTGGTGAAGAATCTTGTCCACGGGTAGGGCCTCATCGTTTGTTTTAGTTGTTTGAACCTGTCCAGCCGGTGTCGGTGAAACCGGAAAATGCTGAAAAGGGCACATTGCTGCCTAGTCTGCAAAAGGTAGTGCCTTCAAAGAATCGCTACAGGCAAATACTTAGTTCAGATTTTTCTAAACTATCGGCGGCTGACCGTTTAAACTGGGGCTTGTCCTCTGCTTTGCATCGTGCTGGAAGCCCCAATGGCCAATGCCTTACCCGATTTGAAACTGCTGCGCATCTTTGTCAGTGTGGTGCGCCACCAGGGCTTCGCCAATGCCCAGCAGGAGCTCAACCTCTCGACCTCGGCGATCAGCACCTACATGAGCCAGCTCGAAGCGAGCCTGGGCATCGTGCTGTGCCATCGCGGGCGCGGCGGTTTCAGCCTGACCAGCAAGGGCGAGCTGTTTCACCAGGAAACCTTGCGCCTGTTGGGCGAGATGGAAGGGTTCGAGCAGTACGCTGCGGCCCTCAAGGGCGAACTGCGCGGCACCCTCAACCTCGGCGTGATTGACTCCACGGTCAGCGACCGGGCCTTGCCTTTTGCCGAGGCCATTGGTGCCTATAGCCAGGAGCACCCGGCGGTGCACCTGCACTTGTCGGTATCGAGCCCCTATGAATTGCAAATGGGCGTGCAGGACAACCGCCTGGACCTGGCCATCGGTGCCTTTTCCACGCGCATGAGCGGGCTGGTCTATCAACCGTTGTACCGTGAGCAGCACTGGCTTTACTGCAGTAACCGGCACCCGCTGTACCACGAACGGCGCATTCCCGAGCAGGTCATCACCCAGCAACGGATGGTTGGGCGCGGCTATTGGAGCCAGGCCGAGCTGGCCCGCCATGGCTTCAAGCACAGCGCAGCGACGGTGGAAAGTATGGAGGCCCAATTGATCCTGGTGCTGTCCGGGGCTTATATCGGTTACCTGCCCGAACATTACGCCCAACCCTGGGCCGACAAGGGCGACTTGCGCGTGCTGTCGCCGGCGACCTTCGGTTATCAGGCGCCATTTTCAATGATCGTACGCCGTGGACGTAGCCGAGAGCCGTTGATCCAGACCTTCCGCGACCTGTTGAAAGCGCAGCTCAATACCCTCTGAACAGGAGCGTTCGATGTCCAGAATCAGTTGCAGCCGTTGCCTGCGCCCGCAAGGCCATTGCTTGTGCGAGTTGATCCCCGCCCTCGACAGCCGTACCCGAGTATTGCTGTTGCAGCATCCCAGTGAAGTGAATCACGCGCTCAATACCGCTCGCCTGGCGGCGTTGGGGCTACGTAACGCTGAACTGCGCGTGGGAGAGGTGTTTGATGATTTGAGTACGTTGTTGAGCCCGCCGGGGTATCGGGCATGCCTGTTGTTCCCAGGGGATCAGGCACAGCCCTTGACGCCCTATGTTGCCAACGAAGCCAGCCTGCCGTTATTGCTGGTGGTGCCCGACGGCACCTGGCGCAAGGCGCGCAAGCTGTTGCATGTGAATCCAGAACTGGCGGCGTTGCCCAGGGTGACGCTGGCCGAGGCCTTGCCCTCGCGTTATCGCTTGCGCAAGGCGCCGGGGCCTGGGGCGTTGTCGACGGTCGAGGCGGTCGTGCAGGCGCTGGAGGTGCTGGAGGCGCCGACGTCGTTCGGGGCGTTGTTGCAGCCGTTCGAGGCGTTGATTGAAGGGCAGATTGCGGCGATGGGGCAGGGGACGTATGAGCGTAATCATTTGCGGTGATTGGCAGGGCCCTATCGCGGGCAAGCCCGCGTACGGGAGGTACGCATACCATTGTAGGAGCGGGCTTGCCCGCGATGAGGCCCTAACGGCCTATCACCGCTCCCGCAACGCCTCCGTCCTCGCCTTGAGCACCGGCTTGAGCAGATAATCCAGCACGCTCTTTTGCCCTGTAATGATATCCACAGTCGCCGTCATGCCAGGGATGATCAGCAGCGGTTTGTTGTCGCCGCCCAGATGGTTCTTATCGGTGCGCACCTGGATCAGGTAGAAGCTGTTGCCCTTGTCATCGGTCACGGTATCGGCGCTGATCAGTTCGAGCTTGGCTTTCAGGCCACCGTAGATGGTGTAGTCATAGGCGCTGAACTTGACCATCGCCGGCTGGCCGGGATGCAGGAAAGCCACGTCCTGGGGGCGGACCTTGGCTTCGATCAGCAGGTTGTCTTCCAGCGGCACGATTTCCACCAGGTCGCTGCCGGGCTGGACTACGCCACCGATGGTGTTGACCTTGAGCAGCTTGATGATGCCATGCACCGGTGACACCACTGTGGTGCGGCTGACCCGGTCCTCGATGGCAATGCTGGTGGCGGTGATCTTCGAAAGCTCGGTGCGCTTTTCGTTGAGCTCCTTGGCGGCTTCGGAACGGAATACCAGCTCCGACTCGTCGATCTTGCTCTTGATTTCATTGATGGCCGCTTCCGCGCGGGGGATGGCCAGGCGGGTGGCATCCATGGAACCACGCACTTCCACGGCGCTGCGCTTGAGGCGAAGGATTTCCACCGGTGAGATCGCCCCGGTGCCGACCAGTGGCGTCGACATGTTGAGCTCTTGCTGGATCAGCCCGAGGCTGGAGCGATACTGCTCTTGCTTGGAGCGAAACTCCGCAAGCTCCTGGGTCTTTTGCCGAAGTTGTTCATTGAGGGTGTTCTGTTCGCTGTCCAGTCGACGTTGCCGGGATTGATACAGCGACAGCTCGTCCTCGGCCACTTGCGGCGCCTTGCTGCGAACCTCGTCCGAAACGGTGAAAGGCCGCCCCTCGGCTTCGGCCGACAGGCGCTCGACCTGGGCGGTGAGGGCATAGCGGTCGGCTTCGCTCTCGCCCCTGTTGGAAAGAAAGCGCGTGTCGTCCAGGCGCAGCAGGGTATCGCCCTTGTTCACCATCTGCCCTTCACGGACAAAGATTTCGGTGACGATGCCGCCTTCCAGGTTCTGGATCACCTGCACTTTGCTCGAGGGGATGGCCTTGCCTTCGCCCATGGTCACTTCATCGAGCACCGCGAACTTGGCCCAGACCAGTGCCGAGACGATCAGTGCCGCCGAGAGCCACACGGTAACGCGCGAAAACCTGGGGGAATCCTGCAAGGCCGCTTCGGTGACCTCGGGCATGAAGTCACTTTCGGCGGTTTTGCCAAAACTGTGCAAGTAACCGCGAAGACCCTGACTGGAAGACATGCTGGCTACTCCTAGACTGCCGAGCCCACGAGGCCCTTGCGTAATGCTTCGATAACCGCTTCTTTCGGGCCGTCGGCAACGATGCGGCCGTTGTCCATCACCACCAGGCGGTCGACCAGGCTGAGCATCGAGGTGCGGTGGGTGACCAGCAGCAGGGTCTTGCCCTGGATCCAGCCGTGCAGGCGTTGGCGCAACATGTCTTCGCTGCTGTTGTCCATGTGGCTGGTGGGCTCGTCGAGCAGCACGATCGGCGGTTCCAGCAGCATGGCCCGGGCCAGCAGCACGGATTGGCGCTGGCCACCGGAAAGCAGTTGGCCACGTTCGCCCACGGGCCGATCGAAGCCTTGGGGATGCTGGCGCGCCAATTCGCTGACGCCGGTCAGTTCCGCCACTTCGAGCATGCGCGCATCACTCACGTAGCGCGCACCCAGGGTCAGGTTGTCGCGCAAGCTGCCGGCCAGCAGCGGCAGGTCGTGGGCGACGTAGCCGATCTGTTGGCGCAGGTCGGCGACATCCAGTTGCCGCAGGTCCAGGCCATCGAGCAGGACCTGGCCTTCTTCAGGGGCATAGAAGCCCATGATCAACCGCGCCAGCGTGCTTTTGCCCGAACCGCTGCGGCCGATGATGCCGATGCGTTCGCCAGGCTTGATGCTCAAGGCGATGTTGTTCAAGGCTGGTGCGTTTTGCCCTGTATAGCGAAAGGTGACATGGCTGACCTGCAGCGCCCCTTGCAGCTGAGTGCGCTCCAGGGGGCGCTGGCGGGCCTCGCGTTCCTGCGGCAGGGCCATCAGTGCATCGGTGCTGCGCATGGTCAATTGTGCCTGCTGGTAACGGGTGATCAGGCCGGCGATCTGCCCCAGTGGAGCGAGCACGCGGCTGCCCAGCATGTAGGTAGCGACCAGGGCGCCGACGCTGAGGTTGCCGGCGATAATGCTGTACACACCGGCGACAATGGTAGCCATGCCACAGAACTGCTGGATGAACAGGGTGCCATTGGTTGCCAGCGCCGACAGGTTGCGCGCGTGGCTGTCGAGCCGGGTCAGGGCACCATGGGTGGATTCCCACTGGTATTGGCGCTCGCTTTCAGCGCCGCAAGCCTTGAGGGTTTCCAGGCCGCCCAGGGTTTCGATCAGCAGCGCCTGGCGCACGGTACCCAGGCTCAGGCTTTTTTCCACGGTGTCGCGCAGCCGCGCCTGGATGAGCATGGCAAAGAGGATGGTGACGGGAAAGGCGACGACAGGAATCACCACCAGCCAGCCCCCGAGCAGGCCAATGACCACGAGCATCAGCACGGCAAAGGGCAGGTCGATGATGCTGGTCAGGGTGACGGCGGTCAGGAACTCGCGTAAACCCTGGAAGTCATGGATGCTCTGGGCAAAGCCACCGATGGTGGCGGGGCGGGCTTTCATGGCCATGCCGGTGATTCGTTCGAACAAGGTTGCGGAGAGAATCAGGTCGGTCCTCTTGCCCGCCTGGTCAAGCAAGTGCGCGCGGACCACGCGCAGGATCAATTCAAAGCAGGTACCGACCAACAAGCCTATGGCCAGCACCCAAAGAGTCGAGGTGGCCTGGTTAGGCACGACCCGGTCGTAGGTTTGCATCACGAACAACGGCACCATCAGGCCCAGCAGGTTGATCATCAGGCTGGCCAGGATGGCGTCGCTGTAGAGCCAGCGCGACAGCTTCAGGGTGTCACGAAACCAGGCTTCGACCCTTGGCAGCAGGGGCGAGCGCAAGTCTTCGACTTCGTGCCTGGGCCGGGCGAACAAAGCCTGGCCGCTGTAGCTCGCCGCCAGTTCCTCGCGGCTGACCCATTGCTCGCCACCTTCGGCCTCGCACGGCAGGATCAGTGCCTTGCCATCTTCACCCCAACGCCGTAACACCGCACAACGATCATCCTCAAGCAACAGCAGCACAGGCAAGTTCATCGGTGAAATGGCGTCAAGTTTGCGCCGCAGCAGGCGAGCCTGCAGCCCCGCGCGGGCCGCGGCACGCGGCAGCAGTTCCTGGCCCAGGCGCTGCTGCGCCAGCGGCAGGCCAGCACTCAGGCTGGCCCGGCTGACCGTGCAACCGTGCAGCTTGCAAAGGATCAACAATCCATCGAGCAGCGGGTCATCGAAGCTCTGGCGAGGGTCGAGCGGCGCAGATTGCATGCTGGTCAAGGTGGCTTACTCCGGCAGAGTACGGCGTTATCTCATGTCAGGCAGATGTGCATCGCTTTTGACGTCGGTACTGGCGATAGCCTCGGCAGGCAGCACCACCTTTTGCTTGTTGAGCAATTCGCCAACGTTGGCCAGTACCCGGTACATGGAGAACTCCTCGATGTAGCGGATTTCGGTATAGCGACGGTTGGCGTTGTACAGCTCGTTTTCACTGTCGAGCACGTCCAGCAAAGTGCGCTGGCCGAGACCGAACTGGTCCTGGTAGGCCGCACGTACCCGGGTGGAGGTTTCGGCATACTCGCGGGCAATGGGAGTCTGCAGCTTGGCGTTGTTCATGGCGTTCCAGGCCAGGCGCATGTCTTCGTCGATCTGGCGCAGGGCATTGTTGCGGATGTCCATCGCCTGGTTGACCTTGTGCGCATCCGATTGCAGGCGCGCCTTGTCGCTACCGCCCTTGAACAGGTTGTAGGTCATCACCACGCCGGCTCGCCAATCGGTATTGCTGTGGCCTTCTTCACCTGCCAGGTTGTTGTTGGCGCCTGTTGCCAGCTCTGCGTCGAAGCGTGGGTAGAACGGCGACTTGGCCACTTCGTATTGCTTCTCGGCGGCTTGCACATCGGCCTGCGCTGATTTCAGGTAGGGGTTGTTCTCCATCATGCTTTGCCGGGCCGCGACCAGGTCCGCAGGTACTTCGCCCCGGATCGACGCCGGGGTTTCCAGTTCGTCGGCCGAACGCCCGGTGACGCTGAAGAAGTTGGCTTCGGCGTCCTGCAGGTCGACCTGGGCGGTGTAGTAATTGTTTTCGGCCAGGGCGCGGCGGGCCTTGGATTGTTCAAGGTCAGCGGTGCTGCCGATGCCGCGCTCGCTGCGCAGGCCAATCTGGTCATGCACGCGCAAGTGGGCCTGCAGGTTGTTCTTGGCCAGGGTCAGCAGTTCGCGGCGCTTGAGCACATCCAGGTAGACCTCGATGGTGCGCAACGCCAGGCTTTGCGAGGTGGCTTGCACGTAATAAGCGCGCGAATTGACGACTGATTCGGTGCGACCCACTTCATTGGCGGTGTTGAAGCCGTCGAACAGCATCTGCCGCAAGCGCAGTTCCGACTGGGTGTAGTTCAGGGTTTCCTTGTTGTGGTTACCAGGTGGAATACGCGTGTTGGTATTGTCGGATTTTTCCCGTCCATAGCCAGCAAACAGATCGACATTCGGGTAGTAGCCCCCTTTTGCTACCTTCACCTCTTCGTCTGCAGAAAGCCGGCTGTTCACGTTGGCGCGAATTTCCGGGTGATAGTCCAACGTGCTCTGGATGGCCTCGGACAATGACATGGCTTGAGCATCAGCGCAGGCCACCGCGAGTAAAACTGCACTGCAGAGGGGGGTCAATACGCGCATTAGGACATCTCCCTGATTGTTATGGTGCGCTTTAGTTCGTCAAAAAACTGGCGAAAAAGTGAGGTCAAACCGTTTCAGGCTTGTAACAACAGAGCTAAGAACATCTTTCAGGCGAGCTAAGAAGAATTTCTCATAAGGCTTATGCAAAAAAAAACTTATGCACTGTCTCAAATCCGCGACATTGTTCTCTTCATGCAGTCCCATTTGAGGCGTTTTAAAGCGCATTCATGGGCTGAAGAAAAAGTTCAATAACTTTTGCAGCGTAGGACGGGAGAAGTAGCGAAGGGGAAGGAATGACAGGTTTGCTGCGACAGAATATTGACGAATTCTCCGCAAAAAAGCCTTGTCTTGGCTAAGCTGGTAACGCTGTTCCCGGGATGAAATTGATTTGATTGAGGTTTCTCCCGATATGCTCACAGCTACCAGATTCAGATTGGCCTGCATTACCTACGATGCAACGTACATCACGGCCAGTGGATGCGTTTGCTCAACGGTTTGGCAGCCAAACCTCCCTGCGGTGTCCAAGTCGCTTTCTCTGCAAAACCGGATGCTGGATCGGCAGGGGAGAAGTGCGCATGGCGAAGTTAATCGGTGTGGTCAGCAAAGTGATCGGCCAGGTGTTCGCAGTGGCCAGCGACGGCACGCGCCGAGCGCTGGTCGAAGGTGACCGGTTGTTCGCCGGCGAACAACTGCAGACCGGCGCAGCGGGGGCCGTTGCCGTGCATATGCAAAACGGCGCAGAACTGACCCTGGGGCGCGAAAGCAGCCTTAGCCTTACCGAAGACCTGCTCGCCGACCGGGTGCCCCACGTCGATACGCCAGAAACGGCGCCGAGCCAGGATCAACTGACAGACGTCGAACAACTGCAAAAAGCCATTGCGGCAGGTGCCGACCCCTCGCAAGAAGCTGAAGCAACAGCGGCGGGACCCGGTGGCGGTGCCGGCAGCGGCGGCGGTGGTCACAGTTTCGTGTTGCTGACCGAAGTCGGTGCACGCGTCGATCCGGTGGTGGGCTTCCCTACTGCCGGGTTCAATGGTGTTCCGGAAATTCCAACGCCCTGGTTTGGTGGCAGCAACAACGTCGTCGAGCAGGTACCTGTGACCATCGTTCCCCCCGTCAATAATCCGGTGACACTCGATGGCCTGTCCGTGGCCGGTGGCGAGGTCTCGGTCAATGAGGCCAATCTTGCCGAGGGCTCGGCCAGTAATCCGGCGGCCCTGACCCAGCTTGGAACTTTCACGGTCCAGGCGCCGGATGGCATTTTCAATTTGAACGTAGGTGGCATCAACGTGATTACCGCGGGGGTAGTCACCGGTGTCGGCCAGTCGGTCACCACTGGCCTTGGCAATACCCTGACCATCACCGGCTACAACCCGCAAACCGGTGTGGTCAGCTATTCCTACACCCTGACGGGGACTGACAACCATCCTGAAGGCAACGGCACCAATACGGTCAGCGAGAGCATTGCGGTATCGGTCAGCGACAGCAATGGCGACGTGGCCAACGGTTCGCTGGATGTGAATGTGATCGACGATGTGCCCAAGGCCATTGATGATTCCAATGCACAGGTGGCGTCCGAAACCTCGCCGACGCTGACCGGCAATGTGTTCACCAATGATATTCAGGGCGCTGACCGCCTGGCCAACCCCATCACGCCTGGCACCTATAACGGCACCTACGGCACATTGGAGTTACGCGCCGACGGCAGTTACACCTATACCCTCAACAGCGCCGACCCTGATTTTGTTGCGCTACACGGCAAGGGCAGCGAAACCTTTACCTACACCTTGCATGACGCCGACGGTGACACCAGCACGGCCAAGCTGGTGCTGCAGGTTCAGAACAACGACGATTCGATCACCATTGGCGGGCTGGATGTCGGCGCCGGTGAATTGACTGTCTACGAGAAAAACCTCAGTGATGGCAGCCAGCCCAATGCCGAAGCACTGACTCAGTCCGGCACTTTCACTGTAGGCGCGCCCGATGGCCTGCAAACCCTCAACGTGGGTGGCATCCTGGTGATTGCCGGTGGCGTGGTCGCAGGCTTCCCGCAGTCGATCACCACAGTGTTGGGCAACACCCTGACCGTCACCGGCTACAACCCAGCGACCGGCGTAATCAGCTACAGCTACACCTTGCTCGACAACGAAAGCCATGCCACCGGCCAGGGCAGCAATGTGCTGCAGGAACACTTGACCGTCACTGCCACCGATAGCGATGGCAGCTCGGCCAGCGGCAGCATCGACGTCAACATCGTCGACGACCTGCCCAAGGCGCGCGCCGACGAAGCTTCGCTGGGAGAGGGCCAGAGCGGCAGCGGCAACGTGCTGGACAACGACACCGTGGGTGCCGACAACCCCGGCAGCAACGTGGTGGTGGGTGTGCGTTCCGGCGGCAATACTTCCACCCCGGTTCATGGCGGGCTCGGCGATGCCATTCAGGGGACCTACGGCACCCTGACCCTGGATGCCCAGGGCAATGCCACCTACCATGCCAACGCCAGCGGCATCCCGATTGCCGGCGGCAAGGATGTGTTTACCTACACCATCCGCGATGCCGATGGCGACGAAAGCACCACCACCGTCACCGTCGATGTCAAATACGACGATGATCCGGTCATCCTCAAAGGCCTCGATATCGCTTGCGGTGAGCTCACGGTCTACGAAAAAAATCTCTGCGAAGGCAGCCAACCCAATGTCGATGCACTGACCCAGTCCGGCACCTTCACCGTGACTGCTGCCGATGGCCTGCAAACCCTCAACGTGGGCGGCATCCTGGTGATCGCCGGGGGTGTGGTCGCAGGCTTCCCGCAGTCGATCACCACGGCGTTGGGCAATACCCTGACCGTCACCGGGTACAACGCCACGACCGGCGTGGTCAGCTATAGCTACACCTTGCTCGACAACGAAAACCACGCCAACGGCCATGGCAGTAACGTGCTGCAAGAGCACCTGAATGTCACCGCCACCGATCTGGACGGCAGCTCGGCCAGCGGCAGCATCGACGTCAACATCGTCGACGACCTGCCCAAGGCGCGCGCCGACGAAGCTTCGCTGGGAGAAGGCCAGAGCGGCAGCGGCAACGTGCTGGGCAACGACACGATAGGTGCCGACAACCCTGGCAGCAACGTGGTGGTGGGCGTGCGTTCCGGCGGTAATACCTCCACCCCGGTTCATGGCGGGCTCGGCGATGCCATTCAGGGGGCCTACGGCACCCTGACCCTGGATGCCCAGGGCAATGCCACCTACCATGCCAATGCCAGCGGCATCCCGATTGCCGGCGGCAAGGATGTGTTCACCTATACCATCCGCGATGCCGACGGCGACGAAAGCACCACCACGGTCACCGTCGACGTCAAATATTTTGATGACCCGGTCATCCTCAAAGGCCTGGATATCGCCTGCGGTGAGCTCACGGTCTACGAGAAAAACCTCTGCGAAGGCAGCCAGCCCAATGCCGATGCACTGACCCGGTCCGGCACCTTCACCGTGACTGCTGCCGATGGCCTGCAAACCCTCAACGTGGGCGGCATCCTGGTGATCGCCGGGGGTGTGGTCGCAGGCTTCCCGCAGTCGATCACCACGGCGTTGGGCAATACCCTGACCGTCACCGGGTACAACGCCACGACCGGCGTGGTCAGCTATAGCTACACCTTGCTCGACAACGAAAACCACGCCAACGGCCATGGCAGTAACGTGCTGCAAGAGCACCTGAATGTCACCGCCACCGATCTGGACGGCAGCTCGGCCAGCGGCAGCATCGACGTCAACATCGTCGACGACCTGCCCAAGGCGCGCGCCGACGAAGCCTCGCTGGGAGAGGGGCAGAGCGGCAGCGGCAACGTGCTCGACAACGACACCATAGGTGCCGATAACCCGGGCAAAAACGTGGTGGTGGGGGTGCGCGCCGGTGGCAATACCCAGGCTCCGGTGCATGGCGGGCTCGGCGATGCTATCGAAGGGAAGTACGGCATCCTGACCCTGGACGCCCAGGGCAATGCCACCTATCACGCCAAGCCCGACTCGGTCGGTGTGGCGGGCGCGCAGGACGTGTTCACCTACACCATCCGAGATGCCGACGGCGACGAAAGCACCACCACCGTCACCATCGATGTGACCAACAGTTGCATCAAGGCCAACGCTGACCATGATGTCACAGTGCATGAAAATGCCCTGGATCTGGGCAAGGATGGCCAGGACCTGGCAGCCGGCACAGTGGTTGGCAGCGATCCGACTTCCACCGCTGAGACTGCCAGCGGTTCCCTGGTCGGCTCTGTCTCGGGTGCCTACGGCTCCGTGACTTACACGCTGGTGGGAAGCGCCACCGGAAGCTACGGGCAAATCCAGCTGGGCAGTGATGGTAAATACACTTATACCCTGACGTCGGCGCCCAAGACCCCGGGCGGTGCCAACGACGGGCCGAATGTGCTGACCGATACCTTCACCTACAAGGCCACCGATGTCCTGGGCAATACGTCGATCAACAGCATTGTGGTGAACATTGTCGACGACGTGCCGAAGGTGGTCGATAGCCAGCGCTCGGTCACGCTTGGGCAAGTGGACTCCAACCTGCTGCTGATCGTCGATGTATCAGCGAGCATGGCCCTGCAGTCCGGCGTGGATAACCTGTCGCGCCTGGACCTGGCCAAGCAGGCGATCGGTGCATTGCTCGACAAGTACGATGATCTGGGCAATGTGAAGGTGCAGATCGTCACCTTCGCAGCCTCTGCAACCGACGAGGTCGTACAGTGGGTAACCGTGGCCCAGGCCAAGGCGATCATCGAAGGCCTGCACGTTCAGGGCACTACCAACTACGACGCTGCCGTGGCGGTGGCCAAACAAGCCTTCCTTACCGATGGCAAAATCGACGGCGCCCAGAACATCAGCTACTTCTTCTCGGATGGCAACCCCACCAACGGCAAGGCGATCGGTAACGAGGATGAAACCGACTGGAAGCAGTTCCTCGATACCCATGACATCAAGTCGTATGCCATTGGCATGGGCGAAGACGTCAACAGCGCTAATCTCGACCCCCTGGCATTCGACGGCATCGCTAATACCAACACCGATGCGGTGGTGGTGACCGATCTCAATCAGTTGGGCCAGGTGCTTTCCGGCACGGTACAGGGCGCGCCGCTGACCGGCAACCTCATGAACGGTGCAACCTTTGGTGCCGATGGAGGCTTCATCAAGTCGCTGCTCATCAATGGCACCACGTATAGCTACGACCCTAAAGGCAATAGCAACAACGGTGCGTACAGTGTTTCCGGAGGGGCTGATAAAGGCGTTTTCGATACCGTCACCAACTCCATCACGGTCAAGAGCAGCCATGGCGGCACGCTGGTGGTGGACATGGACACGGGCGAGTTCACCTATGTGCCACCCAAAGACAGTGGCGTTGCAATCAAGGAAACCATTGGTTTCGTCGCCAGCGACAACGACGGCGACCTGGCCAGCGCGCAGTTGGTCATCAACGCTCAGACCAACAATGCGCCAGTGGCGGGTGCTGACCACATCATCACCAATATTTTCTCGACCCATGTCACCGTGCCGGCCGAAGCCTTGCTGGCCAACGACAGCGATGCCGACCACAACCCGTTGAGTACTTCTGCGACAAGCATCCAGACCAATTGGGGGATCAAGGGTGCAGGCTTCTCGGTAGGCAATACCACACCGAACGAGAGTTTCAATGGCCATGGCAGCAACCGCAGCAACCTGATCAAGGACCTCGAGCGCAGTGACTTCCGTGGCCCGGCCGGGTCGATGGCCGCCGCCTTGCTGATCAGTGGCTACCTGGGGCAGAGCGGTGCAGTCAATGGCGAGGACTTCATTACAGTGGACCTGGTCAAGGGCGAGCGGCTCGATCTCAATCATGATCGTGGCAGCAGTATCGCCATGTCCTGGAAGCTCGGCGACGGCGATTATCAGTCGATTGCCAGCGGTGGCTATTTCGTCGCCCAGGAGACCGGGCACTACACCCTGCACCTGGTCAACGTGCCGAATGTTCCGAGCAACACCGAGACTTCCCTGACCTACAAGCTGAACATGAGCGTCAATTTTGCCGGTGCGGACAATACACCCGACGCCCATGGCACCTACACCGTCAGCGACGGCCACAATGGCAGTGCTGTCGGCGACATTACCATCAGCTATCAGGACGGCCACACCCTGACCGGCACGGCGGCTGCCGACACCCTGCTGGCCGGTGGCGGCGATGACACGCTCAATGGCGGCGAAGGCAACGACGTGCTCAGTGGCGGCGCTGGCAATGACCATCTTCAGGGCGGTACGGGGAACGATCTGCTGATCGGGGGTATCGGCAACGATGTGCTCGATGGTGGCGAGGGCAGCGACACGGCCAGCTACGCCAGTGCCGACTCGGCGGTCACCGTTAACCTGGCCCTGGCAGGGCAGCAGAACACCATTGGCGCGGGGCTCGATACTTTGCTTGCGGTCGAGAATCTGATCGGCTCCAACTTCAACGACACGCTGTCAGGCGACGGCGGTAACAATGTCATCTATGGCGGCCTGGGCAGCGACATCCTTAACGGTGGGGGCGGTGATGACCTGCTCATTGGGGGGCTGGGCGACAACACACTGACCGGTGGGGCCGGCAATGATGTCTTCCAGTGGCAGCAGGGTGGCAGTGGTCATGACCGGGTGACTGACTTCACTCCGGGCACCGACCGTCTCGACCTGTCGCAATTGCTCCAGGGCGAAAATGCCTCGGCGGCGTCGCTGGATGACTACCTGCACTTCAAGGTCACGGTGAGCGGCTCAGACGTGATTTCAACGATCGAGGTCAGTGCAGTTGCCGGTGCCAGCCCGACCCAGACCATCGACCTTGCAGGCGTCGACCTGGCCGCGCACTACGGCGTGACGGCAGGAGCGGGCGGGATCGTGGCTTCAGGAGCGGATACGGCGACCATCATCAATGGCATGCTCAATGACCATACGCTGAAGGTTGATACGGTGTGATGCGGCAGCTGCTACAAAGCGGTGGAGGCTATTTACCGAATGGGCGGCGCAGTGTTTTTTGTCGCAGGATATAAACCGTCACCAGCACGGCACTGGTGAGCATGAAGGCCCGGGCCCAGACCAGCGGTACCAGGTAGCAGGACAGGCTGATGCTCAGCCACATCAGGCCAATGGCGTAGACCTTGCCCTTGACCGGTATGCCTTCGCCATTGAGGTAATGGACGATCCAGGGTCCCAGGCGCGGATGGTTGACCAACCAATGGTAGACCCGCGGCGAGCTTCGGGCGAAGCAGGCCGCGGCCAGGAGTAGAAAGGGGGTGGTCGGCAATACCGGCAGGAAAATACCGAGCACACCCAACGCTACGCTAAGCCAGCCGATACTCAGCAGGACATAGCGCAGCAGGCGGGGCCGTTCAGGGCCAGCCTTGATTGGCGCCATCGGCGCAGGCTCAGTGATGACGTGGCTTCAGAATCGCCGGCTTCTCGTCTGGTGCGTTGCACAGCAGGTACAAAGCGGTCAGCGCTTCGGGGATCTGTACGATCATGTCATCCATCAGGTTGGCATCCTTGGCGATATCTTCGAACTCGGGTTGTTCGTCGAACAAGCCAGAGCCAACCATGATCGGCAGGAGCATTTCGCTGACTTCTTCCTCGGCGGTCTCGAACCAGGCCGCTTCGCGCAGGAACACGCCTTCCATGAAACCGATGCACCAGCCGCGCAGGTCCGAATCGTCCGGATCGTCGCCCAGGTCCAGGTCGCACGGCAGTTCGAACTCTTCGTCGCTGGCCAGTTGGCGAGCGATGTGCGCCTTGAGCAGGATCAGCGTGGCTTCGATTTCTTCGCGTTGGGCCTCATCCTTGTAATGCGGCTCTTCGGCGAACAGGGCGTCAATCCATTCCCGATCCGGAACGGTTTCCGAGCAGATAGACAAGGCGGTCAGGTAGCCATGGGCGGCAACGTAGTCCAGCGCCTCATCATGCAGCTCATCGGCGTCGAGGAAGGCTTGCAGGCGGTGTAATTGCTCAGCGAAGGACATTAAAAGGCTACCTTGGGGAGTGTGCGATAGTGAATTCTAGGCCTTGTTGAGGGCTCTGCGCCAGCCGCGTGGTAAATATGCGCCAGGCAACGGCCCGTCGCCGAAGCCCTGCGCACCTGAACGCTCGGGTATAATGCCGCGCCTTTGCTGCAAGTGCCTGTATCGACACGGGCTTTGCAAAGGTCTCTTACGCATTTATTGATGTGGTGAGCGAGGTTTTCATCCAGCCTGTGGCAAGGATGGTTCTGCGATTTTTGGAGTTTCTATGCTCGAACAGGCTCAACGCGTCCTTAAGGACATCTTCGGCTACGACAGTTTCCGTGGCCGTCAGGGTGCCATTATCGAGCGCGTGGCCAATGGTGGCGACGCCCTGGTGCTGATGCCCACCGGCGGCGGCAAGTCCCTGTGCTTCCAGGTCCCGGCCTTGTTGCGCGATGGCCTGGCCGTGGTGGTTTCGCCATTGATCGCCTTGATGGACGACCAGGTCGCCACCCTTGAAGAACTGGGCGTGGCTGCCGCTGCCTTGAACTCCACGCTGAGCGCCGAGCAACAGCGCACCCTGGCCGTGAGAATTCGCAACGGCGAGGTCAAGATGCTTTACCTGGCACCGGAGCGCCTGGTGCAGCCGCGCATGCTCGACTTCCTTCGCGGCCTGGATATCGCCCTGTTCGCCATCGATGAAGCTCACTGCGTATCGCAATGGGGCCACGACTTCCGCCCCGAATACCTGCAGCTGGGCCAACTCGCTGAATTTTTTCCGAATGTGCCGCGAATTGCCCTGACCGCCACCGCCGACAAGCGCACCCGTGAAGAAATCGTCAATCGCCTGCACCTGCAAGATGCCGAGCGCTTCCTGTCGAGCTTCGACCGGCCCAATATCTTCTATCGCATCGTGCCCAAGGAGCAGCCACGCAAGCAACTGCTGGCGTTCCTCACCGAGCGACGCGGCAATGCCGGCATCGTGTACTGCCTGTCGCGCAAGAAAGTCGACGATGTAGCCGCCTTTCTCTGCGAGCAGGGCTTCCCGGCCTTGCCTTACCATGCCGGCCTGCCCGCCGAAACCCGCGCCGCCAACCAGAAGCGCTTTCTCAATGAAGAAGGCTTGATCATGGTCGCGACCATCGCGTTCGGCATGGGCATCGACAAACCCAACGTTCGGTTCGTCGCCCACCTGGATTTGCCCAAGTCGCTGGAAGCTTATTACCAGGAAACCGGTCGGGCAGGGCGTGACGGTTTGCCGGCTGATGCCTGGATGGCCTACGGCCTGCAGGACATGGTGATGCTCAAGCAGATGTTGCAGAATTCCGAAGGTGACGAGCGACACAAACGCGTCGAACAGCACAAGCTCGATGCCATGCTGGCGTTGTGCGAAGAAACCCGCTGCCGTCGCCAGTCGCTGCTCGGGTATTTCGACGAAGACCTGCCACAACCCTGCGGCCACTGCGACAACTGCACCGATGGCGTGCAGACCTGGGACGCCACCGAAGCGGCGCGTCAGGCACTGTCGGCGATCTACCGCACGGGCCAACGCTATGGTGTTGGTCACCTGGTGGATGTGCTACTGGGCAAGCAGAACGACAAAGTCAGCAACTTCGGTCACGAAAAGCTTTCCGTGTTCGGTGTCGGCAAGTCCCGCAGCGAAGCCGAGTGGCGTTCGTTGTTCCGTCAACTGGTGGCCCGTGGCCTGGTCGATATCGACCTCGAGGGCTACGGCGGCCTGCGGCTGAGCGACACGTGCCGGCCATTGTTGCGCGGCGAAGTCAGCCTGCAGTTGCGCCGCGATCTCAAGCCCCAGACCAGCACCAAGAGCAGCAGCGGCGGTAGCCCGGCCAGCCAATTGGTCCGTGGCGAAGAGCGCGAGCAGTGGGAAGCCTTGCGCGCCCTGCGGCGTAAACTCGCCGAGGAACACGCCGTACCGCCGTATGTCATCTTCCCGGATTCGACTCTGCTGGAAATGTTACGCAGCCAGCCCGGCTCCATGGCCGAGATGGCTCGGGTCAGCGGCGTTGGTGCGCGCAAGCTGGAGCGCTATGGCCAGGCTTTCCTCGAAGTACTGGGTGGCGCCGCCGAAACGACACCGGTGGTCGCGGACCTGCGCCACGAGCTGATCAGTCTTGCCCGCGCCGGTATGACGCCGCTACAGATTGCCGGGCAACTCAATTGCAGCGAAAAGAATGTCTACAGCCTGCTGGCCGAGGCTATCGGCAAGTCACAGCTGTCGTTGGAGCAGGCCCTGGACCTTCCCCAAGAGCTGCTTGGCGAAGTGCAGGATGCTTTTCTCGATGGCGAAGGCGAGTTGCCGGCAGTCGCCGCTATTGCCCCACAGTTCGCTGGCCGGGTGCCCGAGGGGGTTTTGTACTGCGTACGCGCCGCCTTGCAGTCGGAATTCGAGATGTGAAAGGCGTTCGGTAACGAATTCTCACTATTGTCAGACAAACCAGCCGGAATGAACCTTGCCACTGAGTCGACGGCATGGTTAGCTGCCTATTAATTAGTTCTGATGATGAGTTGTTTATGCTGACTGACCAACACCGTTTCGGGATGCAACTGGCCCATATGTCCCGGGGCTGGCGTGCCGAACTTGACCGGCGCCTGGCGGGCCTCGGGTTGTCGCAGGCGCGTTGGCTGGTGCTGCTGCACCTGGCACGTTTCACCGAGGCTCCCACCCAGCGTGAGCTGGCGCAGAGCGTCGGCGTCGAGGGGCCCACCTTGGCGCGCTTGCTCGACAGCCTGGAGTCCCAGGGGCTGGTGCGGCGTCAAGCCGTGGTGGAGGACCGGCGCGCGAAAAAAATCCTGCTGTGCCCTCCGGCCAAGCCGTTGATCGAGCAGATCGAAACCATCGCCAATGCCCTGCGCGCCGAATTGTTCGAAGGAGTCGACGAAGAAGACCTGAGCACCGCCATGCGCGTGCATGCGCGTATCCTGGCGAACCTGGAGAAGTCATAGCTAAAATGTCTGCCCCAGGTTCAGATACAAGGCATTCTGATCGTCGTCGTTGATTCCGTAACTGAATGTCAAAGGCCCCAGTGGCGTATCGAAGCCGAGGAAGATACTCACGGCGTTGATATAGCCACTGTCGAATTCGTTGTCGTTGTTCCAGGCGCGGCCACGCTCCAGCGAACCGCCCATATACAACGGGATTTCCAGTGGCAGATATGAACGCGGGGTCAGCCTGCGGTAGTACACCGCCCGGGCCAGGCTGATGTTCTGCGCCGACAGGGCATCCTGGCGAAAGCCTGACAGTTGCAAGGCGCCACCGAGCAGGAAACTGGAGGTGACCACTTCAGCGTCGTCCAGCGTGCGCGCGTAGCGGCCACCCAGCACCCAGGTGTCCGCGCCGTGGCTGAAGGCCTTGTCCAGGTTCAATTGCCACTGCCGGTAGCGTTGGTCCGAACCCAGGTCCGGATCGAACTGGCGCAAGGTCAGATTGATGTCCTCGCCGTGGTGGGGGAAGTAGACATTGTCGAGGCTGTCGAACGAATACTTCAATGCGTAGAAGCCTTCAGTGAAGCTGATTCGCGGCAGGTCCTGGTCACCGACGCGCACATCGGCCCGGCCCCAGTCTTCGCCGATGCCAAAGCGTATCTCCCCGTTGTTGGCGATTTGCCGGCCCAGGTTCAGGCCAAAGCCGTAGCGTTCCAGGCGATACTCGGCAATCGGGTCGTTATCGAGTGTGGATTCGACGTTCTGCGACTGGGCGTTCACATAGGGCGCAACGAAATACCGTGAGCCCGCATCCAGCGGTTGATAAAACTCACTGTAAAACTCCTGCTGGTCGCCGATCTGCACCCGAGTCAGCCATTCGGCGCCCAATTCGTTGATGCCATTTATGCGAAAGCTGGCGCCTAAATTGAAGGCGCTGTCGCCGCGCAGGTCATCGGAGAGGTTCAGCCCAAGGCGCAGGTAGTCGGTGCCGGTGCGTTTGCCACGGGCGTTGATCACCAGGGTATTGTCCTGGCCCTTGTGCACCACCCGGTATTGCACGCGCTCGAAGTAGTCCAGGCCATACAGGGTGCCCATGTCTGTTTGCAACCTTCCTAGTTCCAGCGGTTGGCCGATCGGCTGGCGGATGTAGAAGCGGATCACGTCATCGCCCACTTTCGAGTCGTTTTCGATCCTTATCCTGGTGATGATCGGTGTGCGCTGATTGGCCGAGCGGGCCGTATCGAGCCCTTCGTCCGCTTCACTGGGGCGCAGCCTGGCCAGGCGGGTGTCGAGAACCCGGGTTGCACGATAGCCTGCATCGATAATTTCCTGCGCGCGGACAAAATCGGTCGAGCTAAAACTTGCCAAGGGGGGTTGGATCAGAATGTCATCGGGTTTGAGGGTTGCCAGTTGTTCTTCGGAATTGCGCCGGGTCATCAGGGTAGTGGATTGGTTGAGGACATCGACTACCGTATCCAGTTGATTACGGTTGAGCAGCGGTGTGCCGATATCGACGACGATGGCGACGTCCACCCCCATTTCGCGGACAACGTCCAGCGGAATATTGTCGACCATTCCACCGTCCACCAGCAGCCGCCCATCGAGTTCGACCGGAGCGAACACCGCCGGGATCGACATGCTGGCGCGGATGACCTGGGGCAAATGCCCGCGGCCAAAGACCACTTTCTCGCCATTGGCGATGTCGGTGGCCACGGCCCGGAACGGGATTGGCAGTTTGTCGAAATCACGGGTGTCGCTGGTGTGCGCCAGCAAACTTTCGAGTTGCAATGACAGGTTCTGACCCTGGATCACGCCCAGCGGCAAGCCGAGGCTGCCGTCGTCGCGAAAACTCAGTTTTTGTTTGACCAGAAAGTCGCGGTCATCCTGTTTGCGCCGAAAAGGCACATCCTTGCGTGGTGGGGCATCGGACAAGGCTTGTTGCCAATCGGCGGTGAGCGCCAACCGTTCGAGCTCATCGATCTTGTAGCCAGAGGCATACAGGCCACCCACCACCGCGCCCATGCTGGTGCCGGCAATGGCGTCGATCTTCACGCCTTGCTCTTCCAGCGCCTTGAGTACGCCGATGTGAGCCAGGCCACGGGCTGCGCCACCGGACAGTACCAGCCCAACCTTGGGGCGTTGCAATTCTGCAGCCTGCAAGGCCAGCGCAAGTAACAGCAGCAACAGGCAGGACAACAGACGGCGCATCATCTATCTCGGGGCGAGCTGCAAACCGCTATTATAGACACCTCGCACCCAGGCCCTTGAGCAGGAGACTGTTACTCCATGTCTGTCAGCAAACCCGAGATTGTCATTACCTATTGCACCCAATGCCAATGGCTGCTGCGTTCGGCCTGGCTGGCCCAGGAGTTGCTCAGCACTTTTTCCGACGACCTGGCGCGAGTGGCGCTGGAGCCGGCCACAGGTGGCCTGTTCCGTATCACCTGCGACGGTGTGCAAATCTGGGAGCGCAAGGCCGATGGTGGCTTTCCCGAGGCCAAGGAGCTCAAGCAGCGCGTGCGTGACCAGATCGACCCGCAGCGCGACCTGGGCCATAACGATCGCTAATGGCTTTTGCTTTTGGCCCCGCTGGACAAGGTGCTGGCCAGGACAATGGCGAAAATGATCAAGGCACCGCCCAGCAGCATGCGCAGGGTCGGTGTTTCGCTGAAGATCAGCCACGCCATGGCGATTCCGTAGACAGGCTCCAGGGCGAACACTACCGCCGCCGTACGAGCCTTGATTACCGCCAGGCTCGCGACGAACAAGCTGTGGGCCACGCCGGTGCAGAACACCCCGAGCAGGCCGATCCACAACCAGTCGATGGCCGGTACCGAGCCGAGCGAGGGGGCTGCCACCGGCAACAGGCACAGGGCGACCACGGCGTTCTGGCACAGCGCAGCCTGCACTGCCGGGATGCTGCCGGAGCTGGCGCGATTGGTCAGCGAGAGCAGGGCGAACAACAGCCCCGAGGCGATGGCCCACAACAGGCCGGTAGTCGCTTCACTGGCCAGGTCGAAATCCGGCGTGACCAGCACCAGGCCGATGCTGACCAGCAGTACCAGCAGGATTTCGTTGGCGCGGATGCGCTCACGGAAAATCAGCCCTTCGAGCACCACGGTGAACGCGGGGAAACTGGCAAAGCCCAGGGTAGCGATGGCAACGCCGGCAACTTTCATCGCGATGAAGAAACTGACCCAATGCCCCGCCAGCAGCAGCCCACTGAGCAACAGGCGTTGCCAGTCGCGGCTGCGCAACGGCTGCCAGCCACCCATGGGGGCGAAGCGGGCGAAGATACCCAGGGCCATGACCGCAAAGGCCGCGCGGCCGAACACGATGATGGCGGGGGAGGCGCTGGCGAGTTTGCCGAATACGCCAGTCAGGCCGAAGAACAGGGCGCCGATGTGCAAGGCGCCCAGGGCAGTGCGGTGATTCATTGCATTCCTTGTCGTAGCAACCTACAGCGAAGCGCAAGTCTACACACAGCCCGTGCTCAGAACGCGACTTTGCCCAACAGCATGTCACGGTACATGGCGAAATCACCGAGTAGGCTGTAGAACGGATGCTGGAAGGTAGCCGGGCGGTTTTTCTCGAAGAAGAAATGCCCGACCCAGGCAAAGCTGTAGCCGGCTACGGGCAAGGCCAGCAAGAATGCCCAATTGGCGCTGGCAATGGTGTAGGCAAGCACGCCCAGCACCAGGGTGGTGCCGACAAAGTGCAGGCGCCGGCACGTGCTGTTACTGTGTTCGGCCAGGTAGAAGGGGTAGAACTCGGCAAAGCTGTTGAAGCGTTGGGCATTTTTCAAATTATGAGTCTCATTGCATGCAGGCGCCTGAGCAGATGCAAGACGTGGAGCCTGCTTTAATTCTAGAGTGACAAGCGGCGCCGGCCAGTGACATTGGGCGCCAGTTTACTATCCTTGGAAGGTAGGTCGCAGGCAGCGGCCAGGGTACGGACATGAGCGAAAGAACGACTTCGGCAAGTTGGGCGACGGGCATCGTCAAGGCATTGGAGCTGGAGGGTCTGGACTGCCGGTTGCTGTTCCAGCAACTGGGCCTGGATTATGCTGCCCTCGATGATCCCGATGCACGCTTTACCCAGGATTCGATGACCCGTCTCTGGCAGTTGGCCGAAGAGTTGTCCGGCAACCTGGCCATTGGCTTGAATATGGCCAAAGTGGTGCGCCCAGCGTCCTTTCATGTGGTGGGGTATGCGTTGATGTCGAGCCGGACCCTGAAGGAGGGGTTCGACCGTCTGGTGCGATTCCAGCGCATTATTGCCGAAAGCTCCGATTTGAGTTTCCGGTTACTGCCCGAAGGCTATGCACTGGTGTTGACCGTGCATGGCGATCACCTACCGCCCACCCGCCACAGCGCCGAAGCCTCGCTGGCTTGTGCGCTGGCGCTGTGTAGCTGGTTGACTGGCCGCACAATCGAGCCGGTAAGGGTATTGGTGCAAGGCGAACAGCCGGTCGATGTCGAACCCTACAAGATTGCATTCCACGCACCGCTGGTGTTCAACGCCCCTTTCGATGCGCTGATCTTCAAGCGTGAAGACATGGAAGCACCTTTGCCCACAGCCAATGAAGCCATGGCGCTGCTGCATGATCGGTTTGCCGGAGAATACCTGGCGCGCTTTTCCGAGAGCCGGGTCACCCATAAGGCACGGCAGGTGCTGTGCCGGTTGTTGCCACAAGGGGAGCCGAAGCGGGAAATGGTTGCCCAGGCCCTGCACCTTTCGCAACGGACCCTGCAACGTCGTCTACAGGAGGAGGGCACCAGCTTCCAGGCGCTGCTGGATGACACCCGTCGCGAACTGGCCGAGCAATACCTGGCGCAGCCCAACATGACCTTGCTGGAAACCGCTTACCTGCTGGGTTTCGCCGACCCGAGCAACTTCTTCCGGGCCTTCCGCCGCTGGTTCGATGCAACGCCCGGTGAATACCGGGCGCGGCTGGCAGACGCGTTGGCGAAGGTCGCCGTCAGTGACGCCAGAACGCCGGCATACACAACACCAACACCGTAATAATCTCCAGCCGGCCGAGCAGCATGCCAGCGGCCAGGATCCACTTGGCCGCATCCGGCAAGGTGGCGAAGTTACCAGCCGGGCCGATGGTGTCGCCCAGGCCAGGACCGACACCGGAAACCGTGCTGGCCGCACCGGTAAGGGCGGTCATCCAGTCGACCCCGAGCAACGACAGCGCCAGCGCGATCGCGCTGATGGTGATGGCGAAAAAGAAAGAGAAGGTCAGGATCGAACGCACGATCTCTTCGTCGAGGCGGTGGCCGTTGTACTTTTGCTTGATGACCGCGCGCGGGTGGATCAACTGGTTAAGGTTGGCCTTGAGCAGGATATAAGCGACCTGGAAGCGGAAGATCTTGATTCCGCCCGCGGTTGACCCGGAACAGCCCCCCACGAAACCCAGATAGAAGAACAACATCAGGGAGAAATTGCCCCACAGGCTGTAGTCGCCCAGGGCAAAGCCGGTGGTGGTGATCACCGATGTCACGTTGAAGGCCACGTGGCGCAGGGCTTCAAGCCAGTGCAAGCCGGTGGTTGCCCAGTACCAGGTGCCCAACACCAGCCAGGTCAACAGCAGCAGGCCGATCAAGCCCTGGACCTGCTCATCCTTGAACAGTGCCCAGCGGTTGCCGCGAAAGCTGGACACATACAAGGCGAACGGCAGGCTGCCGAGAATCATCACCACGATGGCCACCCAGTGCACCGCCGGTTGTGTCCATTTGGCCAGGGACTGGTCCGAAGTGGAAAAACCACCGGTGGAAATGGCCGACATCGAATGGTTGATTGCGTCGAAGATGCTCATGCCGGCCAGCCAGAACCCCAGCCCACCCAAGGCGGTAAAGCCGACATAGACTGCCACGATGGACTTGGCGACCATGTGCGAGCGCGGCATGACCTTTTCCGAGCGGTCGGACGATTCGGTCTGGAACAGGCGCATGCCACCGATGCGCAGCAGCGGCAGGATCGCCACGGCCATGGCGATAAACCCGATGCCGCCTAGCCAGTGCAATAATGAGCGCCACATCAGGATGCCTGGCGACATGGTGTCCAGGCCGCTGAGTACGGTTGCGCCGGTGGCAGTAATGCCTGACATGCTTTCGAAAAACGCGTCGGTGTAGCTGATGTGCTGGGTCAGCAAAAAGGGCAGGGCTGCGAAAATGCATACCACCAGCCAGCTACTGACGGTCAGCAGGTACATGTCACGAGGGCGCAGCTGGGTGTTTTCCGGTCGCCCGGGTATGACCAGGGCAAGGCCGGCGACGAAGGTGATCATGCTGGCCCAAAGGAACGAGGGGATGTCCTGGGTGCGTTCGAAGATCACCAGAGTGGCCATGGGGACGACCATGCTGATCGCCAGCGTGATCAGGAAGATGCCGATAATGAAACCGATGATCCGTAAGGTCGGCAACGCCATGAGGTCCGCTCTGACTTGAAACTGGAAGGGCCGCCATTCTACCTATGGGCCGGGGCATGTAAACGGTAGAATAGTTGCACATTTCTCATTTGGGGGTAGCCGATGGAGGCTCTCGACGCTTTGCTCAACCGTGTTTCCGTACCCCGCCTGATCGAACCGGCACCTACGGCGGCGCAACGGGAAATTCTTTTCCAGGCCGCCCTGCGCGCACCGGACCACGGCCAATTGCAGCCCTGGCGGTTTATCACGGTCGAAGGTGCGGCGCGTGAGCAATTGGGTGAGTTGCTGGCCGAAGCGGTCAAGATCAAGGGTGCGGATGTCAGCGAGGCCGCCCTGGAAAAGGCCCGTGCCATGCCACTTCGCGCGCCCTTGCTGATCGTGGTGGTCGCTCGTTTGCAGGACCACTTCAAAGTACCCAAATCCGAACAGAAGCTGGCCGCCGCTTGCGCCGCCCACGGCATTTTGCTGGCCGCCCATGCCCAGGGTATCGGTGCGGTATGGCGCACCGGTGAGTTGTCCTATGCGCCGAATGTGGCCAAGGGGTTGGGGCTGGGCGAGGGAGAAGAAATTATCGCGTTTCTTTACGTGGGTACGCCGCAGAGGGAATTGCGGGTGCCGCAGCCTGTGGCGACGGCTGATTTCGTCAGCGCCTTTGGGGTGTAAGAGGCCGCTGTGCGGCCTATCGCGGGCAAGCCCGCTCCTACAGGACGGCGCATTTCTCGTTCCCACGCTCCGCGTGGGAATGCCTTGCCAGGCGCTCCGCGCCGATTTGAGCGATTGCGACGCAGAGCGTCGAAGGGTGCATTCCCACGCGGAGCGTCAGTGGTGTCCGGTAAAAATTTCGCGCTGTCGATGACGCCTGTATTGTTGGGCGGATCCAGAAGCTTTTGTGTTTCTGCCGGCCCCTTCCGCCCTTACGGCGGGTCACTTTTGACTGGGCAAAAGTAACCCGCCGTAAGGGCGGAACCCGTCAGCAAGGGCACTTCATGATCCGGATCTGCTCTCAGGATCAAGTCTGGAAAGGCTCTTTTTTCCTCTAGCTCAAGTAATGCAAGGGCCAGCGAGCTCTACCTGAGTTTTTTACCGGACACCACTGACGCAGAGCGTGGGAACGAGATTACCGAGGTCAAACCCCAGCCGAAGCTGGCACCACCGGCAACTCCAGGCTCGCCACAAAACCGCCTTCAGGATGATTGGCCAGCACCAGGTTGCCGCCATGGCGCTCCGCTGCCCGTCGCGCAATGGCCAGGCCCAGGCCATGGCCCGGCGCGGTCTGGTTGGGCGCGCGGAAGAACGGCTCGCCCAGTTGCGTCAGGTGCTCACTGGCTACGCCCGGGCCATGGTCGCGCACGCTCAACACGATTTTGTCGCCGTTACGCTCGGCCTTGAGCTCGATGGGCAATCCCTGCGGGTTGAACCGCAGGGCATTGCGCAGCAGGTTATCCAGTGCACGTTCAAGCATGGTCGGCCAGCCTTGCAAGCTCAACCCGGGCTCTTCTTCAAGGCGTATTTCCTGATCCGGCGCACTTAGCTGGGCGTCTTTTTGCACGCTGCCCAGCAGGTCGTTCAATGTGATCGGCTCGGCACTGGCATGTTCGGCATCGAGCCGGGCCAGTGCCAGGATCTCGCTGATCAAGGCTTCCAGGCGGTCACACTCGCGGGTCAGGCGCGGCCAGAGTTTCTCCCGTTGTTCGGGCTCTGCTCGTTCTGCCAGGGCCAATGCGATGCGCAGGCGCGCCAGGGGCGAGCGCAGCTCATGGGAGACATCGCGCAGCAGTTGCCGCTGGCTACCGATCAAGCTTTGCAGGCGTGCGCCCATGCGGTTGAAGTCATTGGCCAGTACGCCGAACTCATCGCGGCGGTTGGCCAATTGGGCCAGGCTGTTTTGCTGGTAAGTGGTCTGCCCCAGGTCATGCACCGCACCGCGCAAGCGGGTGAGAGGGCGAGTAATCGACAGTGTGACCAACAGGCTGAACAGGGTCAGCACGACCAGCGCAATGCCCAGGGCGCTGAGTGGCCAGAGCAGGCTATCGCGGTGCCAGGCGTTGAGGTCGGGGTGTGGAATGCGGTAGATCAGCAGGTAGGTTTCGCCGGTTTCCGGGCTGGTGTATTCGGTGGTGAGGCGGCGCCAGGGGAGTTCGCGCTGATCATTGGCACGACGGGCTTCGAACGCGGCGGCACGGCGTGGAAAGGTGCCCGGGACCACGGCGTCGCCATTTTCGTTGAGCACCTGCACGTCGATGTGAAAACGCCGCCGACGTTTCTCCAGGAACTCCTGCGCATCTTCAGCGCCATTGCGTTCATAGCGTTCGGTCCATGTCTGGGCCAGGGTGTTGAGGCCCGGGTGACGGCTGAGAATCCAGGCATCCTGGTTAAGCATGTGCCCGAGCAGGATCGACAGCCCGGCAACGAGCGCGATGGCCAGCCAGAAGCTGGCAAGGATGCGCCAGAACAATGAACGCAAGGTGGCACCTCAAATGGGCAAAGCCCGACCACCGGCAGGTGGGTCGGGCGATTGATGGATCGTCGCGTGAGTTTACTGGGCCTTGGCTTTTTCAGCTTTCCAGTTCTGGAACTCGGCCCATTCGGCGCGGCGTTCGGCGCGTTTCTTCTGCATTTCGTCGAACTGCTTCTGCTGGTCAGGCTTGAGCAGGGCGCGAATGTCGCTCTGGGTCTTGTCTTCCTTGGCCTTGAGTTCATCTTTCAAGGCTTTCTGATCGGCTGCTGGCAACTTATCCAGGTACTTTTGGGTGATCTCGTGGCGGCTTTTCATTTGCTCGCCCATGAGTTTACCGATCTGTTGACGCTGTTCACGGGTCAGGTCCAACTGGCTGAACATGCCTTTGCCGTGGTGGTGCTCACCAGAACCGTGCATGCCGCCTTCGGGCATGGCCATGGCAACGGTCGGCAGGGCGGCAGCGAACATCAGGGCGATAAGGGTCTTGCGCATGGTGGATCTCCTTCTGGATCCCGGTCAGTTACCGGATGAGCTCAGTTTAGGGAGATCAAGGTCAACGGCGGTCAGGCAAGCGTAAAGCTTCGGTAAAGACCGCAAGCGGCAAACCTTACTCAGAGGCTGTAATAGTAGCCACGGCTACGCAGGGCAACGATGCGCGGGCGGCCGTCGGGGTGTGGGCCGATCTTCTTGCGCAGGTTGCTGACGTGCATGTCCAGGCTACGGTCGTACAGGGTCAGCTTGCGGCCCAGGGCGATTTGCGCCAGCTCTTGTTTGTCCAGTGGTTCACCTGGTTGGCGCAGCAGGGCCTCGAGCAGGCGGCTTTCGGAGATGGTCAGGCTCAGTTCATGCTCGTCGATACTGACCACGCCACGGGCGGGGCTGAAGCACAGGTCGCCGACTTCCATCTGGCTGGCGACGGCGGCCGGGTGGCTGCGCCGCAATACTGCGCGCAGGCGGGCGGTCAATTCGCGGGGGTCACAAGGTTTGGCCAGGTAGTCGTCGGCGCCCAGTTCCAGGCCGAGGATACGGTCCAGGGGTTCGCCGCGGGCCGAGAGCATCACCACCGGGAGGTCAGGGTGCTCGTAGCGAAGCTGCTTGAGCAGTTCCAGGCCACTGCCATCAGGCAGCATCACGTCGAGCACGACCGCCGCAGGCGCGTGCTCGGCCAAGGCCCGCCGGGCACTCTGGCCATCATGGCAGGCGCGCACCTGAAAGCCTTCCTGGCTCAGCCAACTGGTCAGGAGCTCACACAGCTCCTGGTCATCATCTATTAGTAACAGCTCGCTCATGACTCACTCAATTCAACCATTGCCGACGCCTTCTGTGTCCGCCACTGGCGAGGATACCGCACAGTGCCGCCAACAGGGCGACCGCGCCGCCAATCACGAACCATTGCTGTTGATCGGTCAGCAGACGTGTTTGCTGGGTTACCTGGGCTTCCTTGAGGTGTAGCTTCAGGCGCTGGTTTTCCTGGCGCAACCGGCTCAACTGGGCGCTTTCGCGCTCATTGTCGGCATTTTGCACCAGCTTGCTCAATTCTTCGCGCTGCCGTTCGCTTTCCTTCAGGCGCTGCTGCAGTTCGCTGATCTGGCTGCCGGCACTCAAGGAGAACGGCGCCGATTGCCCACTGCTAGTGGTTTCTTCGGCCGGTACTTGAGGGGCCAGCAGCAACAGGGAAAACATCAGACACAACGGACCTTGGCGCATCGGAACTCCTGATTCCTGACGAGTAGTGCGCACGTTGTCGGCCGAGAGCCCAGAATAATGAGCAATGCAAAGGATAATCGTTGCGTCGACCCGGATGAAAGTGCTGGCACTTTACATCCGGGTGAAGGGGCAGGTTACGGCAGGACTTGCTTGAACGGCTTGACCACGACGCTGGCGTAGACACCCGCCTCAATGTACGGGTCGGCGTCGGCCCAGGCCTGGGCAGCGGCGAGCGAATCGAACTCGGCGACAATCAGGCTACCGCTGAAACCGGCGGCACCCGGGTCGTTGCTGTCGATGGCCGGGTGCGGGCCGGCCAGTACGACGCGCCCTTCGGCCTTGAGCTTTTGCAAGCGCTCAAGGTGGGCCGGGCGCGCAGCCAGGCGGCTTTCCAGCGAGTTGGCAACGTCTGTGGCAATGATTGCGTAGAGCATGTCAGTCCTCGGTTTTCGGGGTAGTGGTGTCGCTGTCGTGCAGATGGCGGGACAGGTAGATACCCTGGCCGACCAGGAACAATACGGTCATGCCCAGGCTGCCGAATACCTTGAAGTCGACCCAGATGCTTTGGAAGGTAAAGGCCACGAACAGGTTGGCCGCGCCGCTGAACAGGAAGAAGGCGATCCAGGCGATGTTCAGGCGTACCCACACCGGGTCCGGCAAGGTCAGGGCATGGCCCATGATGCGCTTGATCAGCAAGCGATCGCCAATGAAGTGGCTGCCGGCAAAGGCCAGGGCGAACAACCAGTTAACCACCGGTGCCTTCCATTTGAGGAAGGTCTCGCTGTGGAAGGCCAATGTGAGGCTGCCGAACACCAGGCAGGCAACCAGGGTCAGCCATTGGCTTTTTTCCAGTTTGCGCTGGCTGATGAACAGCGCGCCGTAGACGACCAGGGAGCTGATAATCAACATGGCCGTGGCACTGTAGATGCCACCCACGGACAGGGTGTGCCCGGCGATGTCGACGGCACGGGGTTCGAGCTTGTAGACGATGAAAAACAGGAACAGCGGGATGAAATCGATGAATTGTTTCACAGTGGCAGCCAGAAGCAGGATGTGCCGGCATAATAACAAACATCAATGACAGCGAAAGCGCCACCTATGAATGTTGATCTGCATTGCCACAGCACGGCTTCCGATGGCGCACTTGCGCCAGCGGCAGTGGTTGCGCGTGCGTTTGAAAATGGCGTGCGGGTCCTTGCGCTGACCGATCACGACACCCTCGAGGGGCTGTCGGAGGCCCGCGCCTCGGCGCTTGCGCTGGGTATGCAATGGGTCAGCGGAGTGGAAATGTCGTGCACCTGGGGTGGTGCCACCATCCATATATTGGGTTACGGATTTGCCCTGGATGCACCACCGTTGGTCGCCGCGATCGAGCAGTTGCACCATGGCCGCTGGTTGCGTGCCGAAGAAATCAGCCGACGACTGGCGCTCAAGGGGATGCCAGGGTCGCTGGAAGGCGCTCGCGCCATCCAACAAGCATTGGGCGATAGCGGCAATGCCCCGGCGCGACCGCACTTCGCTGATTTTCTTGTAAATTCTGGTTACGTAAAGGATCGCGCCGAAGCCTTTCGCAAATGGCTCGGTGCCGGCAAGTTGGGCGATGTGAAGCAACACTGGCCGACGCTCGAAGACACGGTCCAGACCTTGCGCCAGGCCGGCGCCTGGGTCAGCCTGGCCCATCCGATGCATTACGATTTCACCCGCAGCAAGCGTCGCAAGCTCATAGCCGACTATATTCAAGCAGGTGGCCAGGCTATTGAAGTGGTCAACGGGATGCAGCCGGCCGAGCAGGTAGGCAGTCTTTCCATCCTGGCTCGAGAATTCGGTCTATTGGTCAGTGCCGGCAGCGACTTCCATGCCCCCGGTACCTGGTCGGAGATCGGTACGTACCGGCCTCTACCAGAGGATTTGCCGCCCTTGTGGTGTCGATTCAAACATGAACAGCCTATTGCCGCCGTCTGAACAGGTAGAGAACGTGAGTCAATTTTTCCAGATTCATCCGGAAAACCCGCAGGCGCGCCTGATCAAACAGGCTGTAGAAATCATTCGCAAAGGCGGGGTGGTGATCTACCCCACCGATTCCTCGTATGCCATGGGCTGCCAGATCGGTGACAAGAATGCGGTGGAGCGGGTGCGCCGGCTGCGTCAGCTGGACAACAATCACAATTTCACCCTGATCTGCTGCGACCTGTCGCAGTTGGGCCTGTTTGCCAAGATCGACACCGGTACTTTCCGCCTGCTCAAGGCGCATACACCAGGCCCCTACACCTTCATTCTCAATGCGACCCGGGAAGTCCCGCGCCTGCTGTTGCATCCCAAACGCCGCACCATCGGCCTGCGGGTGCCAAGCCATCCCATCGCCCTGGCATTGCTGGAGCAATTGGGTGAGCCACTGATGAGCGTAACTTTGATCATGCCCGGCGAAACCATGCCCATGAGCGACCCTTATGAAATGCGCCAGTTGCTGGAGCATCAGGTCGACCTGATCATCGACGGCGGTTTCGGCGGCGTCGAGGCGTCGACCGTGATCAACCTGGCTGATGACGAGCCGGAAGTCATTCGCGTCGGTTGCGGCGACCCCACGCCATTTCTGGTCGAAGCGTGAGCACGCAGGTTACTGAAAACGGCCAGTCCGTGGATCCCCAGGCCGATGCGCAGCAGGAGCTTCCGTTCGCGCTTGTGTACGGCCAGGCGCTCACCGAAATGCCGTTGGACCTGTACATCCCGCCTGACGCGCTGGAGGTATTCCTGGAAGCGTTTGAAGGGCCGCTGGACTTGCTGCTGTACCTGATCCGCAAGCAGAACATCAATATCCTCGACATCCCGGTGGCGGAAATCACCCGTCAGTACATGGGGTACGTCGAGCTGATGAAAAGCGTTCGCCTGGAGTTGGCCGCCGAATACCTGGTGATGGCCGCGATGCTCGCCGAGATCAAGTCGCGCATGCTGTTGCCGCGTTCGGCCGAGGTCGAGACGGAGGAGGACGACCCGCGCGCCGAACTCATCCGTCGCCTGCAGGAGTACGAGCGCTTCAAGGCTGCGGCAGAAGGCATCGATGGCCTCAGCCGGGTCGGTCGTGACCTCTACGTACCCAAGCTGGACGCGCCCCAGGCCAAGGCGCGCAAACTGTTGCCCGATGTTAGCCTGGAAGAGTTGCTGGTCTCGATGGCCGAGGTTCTGCGCCGGGGTGACATGTTCGAAAGCCACCAGGTCAGCCGCGAAGCCTTGTCGACCCGCGAGCGCATGAGCGAAGTGCTGGAGCGCCTCAAAGGCGGCGGCTTCGTGCCCTTCGTCGAACTGTTCACGGCCCAGGAGGGCAAGTTGGGGGTTGTGGTCACCTTTATGGCGATTCTCGAGCTGGTCAAGGAATCGTTGATCGAACTGGTGCAAAATGAGCCATTTGCGGCGATTCATGTCCGTGCCCGAGCTGAGTGACACCGATGAACTTGAATGAACCGCGCGAACTTGCGCCCTTGCTTGAAGCGTTTTTACTGGCTTCGGGAAAGCCGCAATCGCTTGAGCGCTTGTACGAATTGTTCGAAGAGGCGGAGCGGCCAGAACCACCGGTGTTCAAGAAAGCCCTGGAGCTGTTGCGCAAATCCGCCGAAGGCCGGGCGTACGAACTGGTGGAGGTGGCCTCCGGCTATCGCTTGCAGATCCGTGAAAAGTTCGCCCCCTGGGTCGGCCGGTTGTGGGAAGAGCGCCCGCAACGCTATTCCCGCGCTTTGCTCGAAACCATGGCCTTGATCGCCTATCGCCAGCCGATTACCCGTGGCGAAATCGAGGATGTGCGCGGCGTTGCGGTCAATAGCAACATCGTCAAGACCCTGCTCGAGCGGGAGTGGATACGCATTGTCGGCTACCGTGAGGTGCCTGGCCGGCCGGCGATGTTCGCTACCACCAAGGCGTTTCTCGACCATTTCAACCTCAAGAACCTCGACGAGTTGCCGCCCTTGGCCGCCTTGCGCGAGCTTGAGCCGGCACCTGTGCTGGAGTTCGATGATGTGCCGGTGCCGGCGCACTTGCAGGCATTGGCCGACGAAAGCGCCGAAGCCGAGGCTGAGGCACCGCGCGACGAAACCAGCTTTCGCAGCCTGTTGGCCGAGCTCGACACCATGGAGGAGGGGCTCAAGACCGACTTCGATGACCTGCTTGAACCTGCGCAGGATGCCGCCGACGAACAGGACGCGCTCCAGGCTGAACCGGATTCACATCAAGGCTGAGCCCCGGCCAGCGGAAAAACCGGTGATTGCCACTTTTTCAACTAGTCTCAGATGCGCGCGAGCGGCCATGAGCGTATGATTCGCGGCCTTTTGGCGAATGTTGCGCCAGAACACACGATTCCAATACCGCGGGCACTGCCCGCGTCGACACACCGGGAGGTGCCCAGATGAGTGAACACGATCAGAAAGACGACCAGGAATTTCGCCCAGCCGGCGAGAAACTGCAAAAGGTACTCGCGCGCATTGGCGTGGGTTCGCGCCGCGACGTCGAGGCCTGGATTGCCCAGGGCCGGATCAAGGTCAACGGCGTAGAAGCCACCCTTGGCCAGCGGGTCGACCTGCACGATGCGATTTCGGTCGACGGCCGCGTGATCAAGCGCGAAGAAGCCGCTGAAACCGTACGCCGCGTCATCATGTACAACAAGCCAGACGGTGAAATCTGCACCCGTGACGACCCGGAAGGGCGCCCGACGGTGTTCGACCGCCTGCCCAAGCCCAAGGAAGGTCGCTGGATCAACATCGGCCGCCTGGACATCAACACCACCGGGCTGTTGATGTTCACCACCGACGGTGAACTGGCCAACCGCCTGATGCACCCGTCCTACGAGATGGACCGCGAATACGCCGTGCGCGTGCGCGGTGAAGTCGACGACGACATGCTGTTGCGCCTGAAGAACGGCGTGATCCTCGAAGACGGCCCGGCGCGTTTCACCGACATCCAGGAAGCACCTGGCGGCGAAGGTTTCAACCATTGGTACCACTGCGTGGTCATGGAGGGCCGTAACCGTGAAGTGCGTCGTTTGTGGGAATCCCAGGGGGTGGTGGTCAGCCGCCTGAAGCGCGTGCGTTTCGGCCCGGTATTCCTCAATTCCGACCTGCCGATGGGCCGCTGGCGCGAAATGAGCCAGGGCGAAGTCGACATCCTGGCGGCCGAAGTGGGGTTGACGCCGGTGGCGATGCCGACGATGAACGCCAAGTCCAAAGACAAGCTGGAGCGGATGCAGCGTAAATCCTCGCGCCCTGTTGGCCGTGGCGAGCGAGTACGTACACTGCGCCCGGCTAACGATGCGCCAGCGGGCGAGCGCCCGGCACGCGAGCCGCGCGCACCGCGCAGCGAAGAGCAGGGCCGCCCGGCACGTACCCCACGTGGCGAAGCCCCTCGTAAAGAGGCACCGCGCCGGGATTCGAACCGTGGTACGCCGGTCGCCGAGCGCCCGAGCGAAACCAACAAGCGCCCAGCCAAGCCTGCGCAAAAGCGTCCGGGCATCACCCTGGTCGAGGATGGCCCGTCGGGCAAGCGTCGCGGTCCGCCGGCTGGCAATGGCCAGCGTCCGGGGTTTGGGCGTCGCAAGCCGAAGCCTGAGTGATCTTCATGGCTTTAAGGCCTTATCGCGGGCAAGCCCGCTCCTACAGGTGTTCACCGTCCATGTAGGAGCGGGCTTGCCCGCGATGACGCCCGAAAGGCCACCCAAAAAACAAAATGCCAACCCCAGTGTTGGCGTTTTGCATTCAAGCCCTGGCAACTAACTGAAACACTGCGTAAATAATTCGTTACAAAACCTCCGCAATTTGCCACTCAATCGCCCATTCCAGCACCCCTGTAAAAAAATCCTGCCGCTATCGCTTCTCAAACCTGAACTCCTCATGCCCGGCACACTTGCTCCAAAGCCCACACAGCAGTCTGATGCACCGATGCCGAACGCGTGTGTTGAACCGTGCTCGCGGCACAGGTGTACAATGCGCCGCGTTTTAACTGTGACCCAACTGCGTACCGCGCAAAATTGCGGACATCGAGTCAACGACCGTGCTGGCAACTGCCAGTGTGGCTGTGCTCAGGTCCACTAAATTCGAGGCTATCCGCCTTGTTCACTCCGCCGCGCCACGAGCGCTGTGGGTCCGATTCCGTCACAGACAAAAACAAACAGGTGACTTCTGTAAATGAGTGGACAAAATTCCCATTCAGGCGAGCTTAAACGCGGCCTGAAAAATCGCCACATCCAGCTTATCGCCCTCGGCGGTGCGATCGGCACTGGGCTGTTCCTGGGCTCTGCCGGGGTGCTCAAGTCGGCAGGCCCGTCGATGATCCTGGGCTATGCGATCTGCGGCTTCATCGCCTTCATGATCATGCGCCAGCTCGGCGAGATGATCGTCGAAGAGCCGGTGGCCGGTTCCTTCAGCCACTTTGCACACAAGTACTGGGGTGGTTTCGCCGGCTTCCTGTCGGGCTGGAACTGCTGGGTGCTGTACATCCTGGTGGGTATGTCGGAACTGACGGCAGTCGGTAAATACGTGCACTACTGGTGGCCGGAGATCCCGACCTGGGTGTCGGCGGCAGTGTTCTTCGTGATGATCAACTTGATCAACCTGGCCAACGTCAAAGTCTTTGGCGAGGCGGAGTTCTGGTTTGCGATCATCAAGGTGCTGGCCATCGTCGGCATGATCGCCCTGGGCAGCTACCTGCTGGTCAGCGGCAGCGGCGGTCCCCAAGCCTCGGTCAGCAACCTGTGGGAACACGGCGGGTTCTTCCCCAATGGCGTCAGTGGCCTGGTCATGGCGCTGGCGATCATCATGTTTTCCTTCGGCGGCCTGGAAATGCTGGGTTTCACTGCGGCTGAAGCAGACAAGCCGAAAACCGTGATCCCCAAAGCAATCAACCAGGTGATCTACCGCATCCTGATTTTCTACATCGGTGCCTTGGTCGTGCTGCTGTCGCTGACCCCGTGGGACAGCCTGCTGACCAGCCTCAATGCTTCAGGTGATGCCTACAGCGGTAGCCCGTTCGTGCAAGTGTTCTCGATGCTGGGCAGCAACACGGCGGCGCACATCCTCAACTTTGTTGTGCTGACGGCAGCCTTGTCGGTCTACAACAGCGGTACTTACTGCAATGCGCGCATGCTCCTGGGCATGGCCGAGCAGGGCGACGCACCGCGCTCGCTGGCCAAGATCGACAAGCGCGGCGTACCGGTACGGTCGATCCTGGCCTCGGCCGTGGTGACCCTGATTGCGGTGCTGCTGAACTACTTCGTGCCGCAACATGCACTGGAATTGCTGATGTCGCTGGTGGTCGCGGCACTGGTGATCAACTGGGCGATGATCAGTTACTCGCATCTGAAATTCCGCCAGCACATGATGCGGACCAAGCAGTCGCCATTGTTCAAGGCGCTGTGGTACCCCTATGGCAACTACATCTGCCTGGCCTGGGTTGTCTTCATTCTCGGCATCATGCTGATGATTCCGGGGATCCAGATGTCGGTCTATGCGATTCCGGTGTGGCTGCTGGTGATGTGGGGCTGCTATGTTCTCAAGAACAAGCGCAGCGCTGCACAGGTAATGGCAGCTGGCTCCTGATACACCCTGCGTGAACCAGAAACCCGGCCTCTGTGCCGGGTTTTTTGTTTTGCCCGGCACAACGCGTATCCTGAACGGACTGCCTTTGATGAAGTGTGCCCCATGCTGGTGATTTCCAACGCCGTGCATCTGCCCGATGCCGAGATCGAACTGACTGCCATCCGCGCCCAGGGTGCCGGTGGGCAGAACGTCAACAAGGTCTCGAGTGCCGTGCACCTGCGCTTCGATATTCATGCTTCGTCCTTGCCGCCGTTCTACAAGGAGCGCTTGCTGGCCCTGCGCGACAGCCGCATTACCGGCGACGGTGTGATCATCATCAAGGCCCAGCAATACCGCACGCAGGAGCAGAATCGTGCCGATGCCCTGGAGCGCCTGCGCGAGTTGATCGTGGCTTCAGCCAAGGTAGAGAAAGCCCGGCGGCCAACTCGCCCGACCCTTGGCTCCAAGACCCGGCGGTTGGACACCAAGAGCAAGCGGGGCTCGATCAAGGCCGGGCGGGGCAAGGTAGACTACTGAAGCCTGCGCGTTTGGCGATACAAGTACAGGCTGATGGCCAACCCTGCCAGCGCGGCGATGGCGGCAAACAGGAAGATCGAGCCAAAGCCGAAGCCCGCTGCGATGGCGCCCGCCAAAGGGCCGGTGATCCCCAGTGACAAGTCGATGAACAACGAATAGGCGCCCACTGCCGCACCGCGACTGGACGCAGGCACCAGGTTTACCGCCTCCACACCGAGCGCCGGGAATACCAGGGAAAACCCAAAGCCGGTCAGCGCCGCGCCCGCCAAGGCCAATTCCATGCTGGGTGCCAGCCACAGCAAAAGCAGGCCAAGGGTTTCCACCGACAGGCAGGCAATCGCCACACGAAAGCCGCCAATGCGATTGATCAGGTTGCCGAACAACAAGCGTGCGCCGATGAAGCAGCCGCCGAACAAGCTCAGGCACAGGGCCGCGTTATCCCAGTCATGGCTGGCGTAGTAGAGGGTGATGAAGGTGGCGATGGTGCCAAAGCCTATCGAGCCCAATGCCAGTCCCGACCCATGGGGCAGCACGCGCCCGAGCACGTGCAAAAAGGGCATGCGCTCACCGACCACGATCGGTGCCGCCTGCTTGGGCCAAGCCAGCAGGATTCCGACGGCGGCCAGCAGGATGATGCTCACGCCCATGCTCCATAAGCCGAGCTGTTGCACCAACACCACGCCAAGCGGGGCGCCGATGGCCAGGGCGCCATAACTGGCGATGCCGTTCCAGGAAATGACCTTGGCAGTGTTGTGCGCCCCGACCCGGCCAATACCCCAGCCAATCGATGCCGAACCCACCAGGCTTTCGGCGCTGCCCAGCACCAGGCGACCAATGAACAGGCTGATCAGGCTCAGCAGTGGGGTGTCTTGCAGCCAGCTGGACAGCAGCATGAATACACCACTCAAGCCGCAACCGGTCAGCCCATAGAGTACTGCACGCTTACTGCCCTGGTTGTCGATCACGCGGCTGGCATAAGGCCGGCTCAGCAGCGTCGCCAGGTATTGCACGCTGATGACCAGGCCAGCGATGACTGCGCCGAAGCCCAGGTCGCTGTGCACATAGCCAGGCAATACGGCCAAGGGAATGCCGATATTGAGGTAACCGATGAAAGTGAACAGGACGATCGAGACAACTTGCAGCGTGACCGCCATGGGGCGCTGGGTATCAGGCATGGAAAGAACCACAGAGGGAAATACTTAGCTGGCTATGATAAGCCTGATAAACGTTTGCGGGGGGAATTGCGAGGGAGAAAAAAGAGTTTGGGCTGTGTGAAAGCGCACTGGCAACGGCAGCGGCGGCTTTCACACGACCTGTCAGCAGCGCGGGTCAGCCTTGGCTGTCGGCGCTGCGGGTTTCCTTGGCTTCGGAATCAGCCTTGAATGCAGGCTCAGTGCCGGCGGACTGGGAAGGTTGAGACTGCTCAGGTTGCTGCAGGCTTGGGAAGGGGAGGTTGGGGATTTCGTGCATCGTCATCGCTCCTCGCAAGTGCTGGTTGATTTAAAAAGCACGAGCAGGGTACAGCAGTTTTGATGACAGGATGACTTTAACTGCTGACTGGCAAAGGATTTTGCAGTGTTTTATCGGGCCTCATCGCTGCGGTCCGGCGATCCGGCAAGCCAGCTCTTGTAGGAGCGGGCTTGCCCGCGAGCAGTCTCAAGCCGTACACACCTCGGAAATTGCCTTTGCCAATGCATCGAGCCGTGACGCATCAATCCCGGCAACGTTTGCACGGCCGGAGCCAACCATGTACACGCTGTGTTTCTCACGCAGTTGTTGCACCTGTGCCGGTGTCAGTCCGGTATAGGAAAACATTCCGCGCTGAACGCCAATATGGGCAAAATGCTCCCGAAGCCCATAAGGTTCGAGTGCATCCAGCAGCCCACTGCGCAACTGCGCGATGCGCACACGCATCTCTTCGACTTCATTGATCCACAGGCTCTTGAGGTCCGCAGTTCCCAGGATCTCGGCCACCACGGCGGCGCCATGGTCCGGTGGTGTCGACCACAGGTTGCGGGCAATGAACGCCAGCTGGCTGCGCACATCCAGCAGTTTCTGCGCGTCCCAGGCGCACACCAGCAATGCGCCGGTGCGTTCGCGGTACAGGCCGAAGTTCTTCGAGCAGGAGCTGGTGATCAACAACTCTGGTAACACTTCGGCGAATTCGCGCACGGCCCAGGCATCTTGCTCCAGACCATCGCCGAAGCCCTGGTAGGCAAAGTCGATCAGGGGCAGCAGCTCGCGACGGCGAACTACATCAAGTACCTGCTTCCAATCGTCATGGGACAAATCGAAACCGGTAGGATTGTGGCAGCATGCGTGCAACAGCACGACATCGCCCTTGGGCACATTTTCCAGCGCAGCGAGCATCGCCGCCACGTTCAGGCGGTTGTCCTGGCCCACGTAGGGATAGTGCGACACAGTCAAGCCGGCGGTGGCGAAGATCGTTTCATGGATCGGCCAGGTCGGGTCGCTCAGCCAGATACCGCGGCCGGGCAGGCAGCGCTTGATGAAGTCGGCGCACAAACGCAATGCGCCGGTGCCACCCGGGGTCTGGGTAGCGCCCACACGCGAATCACTCAGCAGATCCGAGTCGCTGCCGAGCACCAATTCGCAGAGCAGTTTGCCAAAGTCCGCATCACCGTGGCCGCTGACGTAGGTCTTGCTTTTTTGCCGATCAAGCAGCTTCTGTTCGGCCAGCTTGACCGCCGTGAGGACCGGGGTCAGGCCCATGGCGTCCTTGTAGACGCCCACGCCCAAGTCGAACTTGTGCGGGTTCGGATCCTTGGCGTAGGCCTCCATCAAGCCCAGGATCGGATCGCCAGGTACCCGCTGGATTGGGCCGAAGTGCATTACTTGCGGCCCTCGGCGTCCTTGGCGACCTCGTCGGTGCGCGCCGCCATGATGAAGTCGTTGCGGTGCAGGCCCTTGATCGAGTGGCTCCACCAGGTGACGGTGACTTTGCCCCACTCAGTCAGCAAGCCCGGGTGATGGCCTTCGGCTTCGGAGATTTCGCCCACGGCATTGGTAAAGGCCAGTGCATGCTTGAAGTTCTTGAACAGGAAAACCTTTTCCAGCTGCATCACGCCATCGCGCACTTCAATGTTCCAGTCCGGAATCTGTTTGATCAGTACCGGTAGCTCTTCGTCGCTGACCTGGGGGGCATCGGCGCGGCAGGCTTCGCAATGGGCTTGGTTCAAGGCGTTCATAGTGATTTTCCTGAAATCTGTTTTTATGAGTGTATGACTTAAAAGCGCTCAGGCGGCTTTCGGCGGAAATTTAGGGGTGTGCAGCCCCAACTGCATGGCTTGCGCGACCATGCCCATGATGTCTTCGTGCGCCAGGTCGAACAACCGCTTGAGCTCCGGTAGAACAAAATACAGCGGTTGCAGGATGTCGATGCGGTACGGCGTGCGCATGGCTTCACGCGGGTCGAAGGCCTGGTGTTCGGGCTCATCCGACAGGCAGTAGACGGTCTCTTTCGGCGAAGAAAGGATGCCACCACCATAGATGCGTCGACCTTGGGCGGTCTCTACGAGGCCGAATTCGATGGTCATCCAGTACAAACGGGCGAGGTAGACACGCTGTTCCTTGGTTGCACTGAGGCCGAGTTTGCCATAGGTGTGGGTGAATTCGGCGAACCACGGGTTGGTCAGCAGTGGGCAGTGCCCGAAGATTTCATGAAAGATGTCGGGTTCTTGCAGGTAGTCGAGTTCTTCTTCGGTGCGAATGAACGTTGCCACCGGGAATTGCTTGTTCGCCAGCAGTTCGAAAAACGTCTGGAAGGGGATCAGTGCGGGCACCCGTGCTACCTGCCAGCCGGTGGTAGCGCCCAGTACCTTGTTGATCTCGCCCAGTTGTGGAATGCGATCGTGGGGGAGGCCGAGTTGTTCGATGCCATCGAGGTATTCCTGGCATGCACGACCTTCAATCACCTTCAGCTGACGGGTGATCAGGGTGTTCCAGACGGCGTGCTCGTGCGGCGGATACTCGATGAAACCATGGGCATCGGGTTCGCGAGCCACGTACTTCGTCTGCTTCATACTGCACTCCTGCTCAAGGCCTTTATTGTTATGACTGCGTTGATCTAGTGATAACTCACGTTGAGTGAATTTTCATCCGGCCTGGGAGGTGTGCGAAGAGGTGGGCGCTGCAGATTCGTAAAGAAAACGTTACGTTTTTTCGCCATTGCTGGAAATACGGTGACTTGCGATGTTGAAAGGTCCTACATCTGTCACATATTCTTGCCAAGTATTGGTGCGCCGGAGCAAATAATTTGCCAGCGTTACCCTCCCTGAACGTCTTCCATCCGCATCGTGGGCCTTTCCATGCGCATCAAAGTCCATTGCCAGAACCGCATCGGTATCCTTCGGGACATTCTCAACCTCTTGGTGGAGTACGGCATCAACGTTGCCCGTGGGGAGGTGGGTGGTGAGCACGGCAACGCGATCTACCTGCATTGCCCGAACCTGATTAACCTGCAGTTCCAGGCGTTGCGGCCCAAGTTCGAGGCCATTGGCGGGGTCTTCGGTGTCAAGCGGGTCGGGCTGATGCCCAGTGAACGGCGTCACATGGAGCTCAACGCCTTGCTCGGGGCGCTGGAATTTCCGGTGTTGTCGATCGATATGGGTGGCTCGATCGTGGCAGCCAACCGTGCGGCCGCGCAGCTGCTCGGGGTGCGCGTGGACGAAGTGCCAGGCATACCGCTGTCACGTTACGCCGAAGACTTCGACCTGCCTGAGCTCGTGCGGGCCAACAAGTCGCGCATCAATGGCTTGCGGGTCAAGGTCAAGGGCGATGTGTTCCTGGCCGATATCGCCCCCTTGCAATCCGAGCACGATGACAGCGAAGCCCTGGCCGGCGCCGTACTCACGCTGCACCGCGCCGACCGTATCGGCGAGCGCATCTACAATGTGCGCAAGCAGGAGTTGCGCGGGTTCGACAGTATCTTTCAAAGCTCGAAGGTCATGGCTGCTGTGGTGCGCGAGGCGCGGCGCATGGCGCCACTCGATGCGCCCCTGTTGATCGAGGGTGAGACTGGCACTGGCAAGGAATTGCTGGCCCGCGCTTGCCACCTGGCCAGCCCGCGCGGGCAGGCCCCATTGATGGCGCTCAATTGTGCAGGGCTACCCGAGTCCATGGCGGAGACCGAGTTGTTCGGGTATGGCCCAGGCGCCTTCGAAGGGGCGCGCGCCGAAGGCAAGCTTGGGCTGCTGGAGCTGACCGCAGGCGGTACGCTGTTCCTTGATGGGGTGGGCGAAATGAGCCCGCGCTTGCAGGTCAAGCTGCTGCGTTTCTTGCAGGACGGCTGCTTCCGTCGCGTGGGCAGCGACGAAGAGGTTTATCTGGATGTGCGGGTCATCTGTGCCACCCAGGTCGACCTGTCAGAATTATGCGCCCGTGGCGAATTTCGCCAGGACCTTTATCACCGCCTCAACGTGCTCTCCCTGCATATACCACCACTGCGTGAATGCCTCGATGGCCTGCCGCCGTTGGTGGAGCATTTTCTCGACCAGGCCAGCCGGCAGATCGGTTGCCCGCTGCCGCGCCTGGCACCGGCGGCCATGGAGCGGCTCAGCCATTATCATTGGCCGGGCAATGTGCGGCAGCTGGAAAATGTGTTGTTCCAGGCGGTTTCGTTGTGCGAAGGCGGGGTGGTCAAGGCCGAACATATTCGCTTGCCCGATTACAATATGCGCCAGCCATTGGGAGAGTTTTCTTTGGACGGAAGTCTGGAGCAAATTGTCGGTCGTTTTGAAAGGGCGGTATTGGAGCGACTGCATGCGGAGTTTCCCAGCAGCCGTTCGTTGGGCAAACGCCTGGGTGTATCGCATACAACAATTGCCAATAAAATGCGCGATTATGAATTGACCAAGACAGAATGATGTTTTGGTAACAGGGCATTTACTAACAGCTGGGCGGGCGACGCGCCTCTTGAAACTATTGAGGCGCTGCCGCTACGAACAATCTTGAATCAGCCGTTGGAGCAACCATTGCCCATGACACGGTATTCAAGAATGTGTTTCTGGCCGGTGGAGTCTTCGTAGGTCATACGCGCCGGCACCACGGCGCAGACGTTGGGGATTTCGCTCATCGACAGGACCTTGGCGATGTCCAGGTGCTGCGAGTAGGAATACTGCTCGATGGGGAGTTGTTCGGCGACATCGGTTGTAACTTCTTCGGCCATTGCACTGACGCAAAAAGTGCTCAGTGCCAAAACCAGTAACGCTTTCATTTCGTATTTACCTTGTTTACGGTCGTAAGAGGTCACGTAGCTCTTGTGGAACTACGTGTGGAACCGGAGTGTGCAGAGATAAAGTTATTGCGTGATTAACGGGCCTTCGTGGGGGCTGTTGCATGTGTTAATCAGGGTGCCTGGTTGGCGAGGCGAATCTTAAGTGGCGAGTTAACTTCTAAACAGCGCGACTTTTGATAAACACTTTTTACGGAACCGGCAACAATCGCCATCCATGCCTCCTGATGCACGTTGATGAGGCAGAATGTCGCACCTGCGGCGCAGCTGCAGGCGGCAGGCTTGAGCGTTCGCGGGTAGCGGCAGCACGGGGAGGTATGACGCGTTACTACCAACGTCGAATGGCTCTACGGGTCTGGTACAGTTACAACGAGGTCATACAAAAACAACTATTCCACCGAGGTAACAAAGATGAGTGCGGCTTCTCTGTATCCCGTTCGTCCCGAGGTAGCAGCCAATACGTTGACCGACGAGGCAACCTACAAGGCCATGTATCAGCAGTCGGTGATCAACCCGGATGGCTTCTGGCGCGAGCAGGCCAAGCGCCTCGACTGGATCAAGCCTTTTACCAAGGTCAAGCAGACGTCCTTCGACGACCATCATGTCGATATCAAGTGGTTTGCTGACGGCACTCTGAACGTCTCCTATAACTGCCTCGACCGACACCTGGCCGAGCGCGGCGATCAAGTTGCGATCATCTGGGAAGGCGACGACCCTTCCGAGCATCGCAACATCACCTACCGAGAACTGCACACCGAAGTCTGCAAATTCGCCAACGCCTTGCGTGGCCAGGATGTGCACCGCGGCGATGTGGTGACCATCTACATGCCGATGATCCCTGAAGCCGTCGTGGCGATGCTGGCCTGCGCCCGTATCGGTGCGATCCATTCGGTGGTTTTTGGTGGCTTCTCGCCTGAAGCCCTGGCCGGGCGCATCATCGACTGCAAGTCGAAAGTCGTGATCACTGCCGACGAAGGCCTGCGTGGCGGCAAGCGTACCGCGCTCAAGGCCAACGTCGACCTGGCCCTGACCAACCCGGAAACCGCCAGTGTGCAGAAGATCATCGTGTGCAAGCGCACCGGTGGCGATATTGCCTGGCACCAGCACCGCGACATCTGGTACGAAGACCTGATGAAGGTCGCCTCCAGCCATTGCGCGCCAAAGGAAATGGGTGCCGAAGAAGCCCTGTTCATCCTCTACACCTCCGGCTCCACCGGCAAGCCCAAGGGTGTGCAGCACACCACCGGCGGCTACCTGGTGTACGCCGCGCTGACCCACGAGCGTGTGTTCGACTACCGCCCGGGCGAGGTCTACTGGTGCACCGCCGACGTGGGTTGGGTTACCGGTCACAGTTACATCGTCTACGGCCCGCTGGCCAATGGTGCGACCACCGTCCTGTTCGAGGGTGTGCCGAACTATCCGGACATCACCCGCGTGTCGAAAATCGTCGACAAGCACAAGGTCAATATCCTCTACACCGCGCCAACCGCTATTCGCGCCATGATGGCCGAAGGTCAGGCTGCAGTAGCCGGGGCTGACGGTTCCAGCCTGCGCCTGCTGGGCTCGGTCGGCGAGCCAATCAATCCGGAAGCCTGGAACTGGTACTACAACACCGTCGGCAAGCAGCGTTGCCCGATCGTCGATACCTGGTGGCAAACCGAGACCGGTGGCGTGCTGATCAGCCCGTTGCCGGGCGCCACGGCACTCAAGCCTGGTTCGGCAACGCGTCCGTTCTTCGGCGTCGTGCCGGCCTTGGTGGATAACCTGGGCAACCTGATCGACGGCGCTGCCGAAGGCAACCTGGTCATCCTCGATTCCTGGCCGGGCCAGGCTCGTACCCTGTTTGGCGACCATGACCGTTTCGTCGACACCTACTTCAAGACATTCCGTGGCATGTACTTCACCGGTGACGGTGCTCGTCGCGATGAAGACGGTTACTACTGGATCACCGGGCGGGTCGATGATGTGCTGAACGTGTCCGGCCACCGCATGGGTACCGCCGAGATCGAGAGCGCCATGGTGGCGCACCCGAAAGTCGCCGAGGCTGCTGTCGTTGGCGTTCCGCACGATATCAAGGGGCAGGGCATCTACGTGTATGTCACCCTCAACGGTGGCGAACAGCCGGATGAAGCATTGCGCCTGGAGCTGAAGAACTGGGTGCGCAAGGAGATCGGCCCAATTGCTTCGCCGGATGTCATCCAGTGGGCGCCGGGCTTGCCCAAGACCCGTTCGGGGAAAATCATGCGGCGTATCCTGCGCAAGATCGCAACCGCCGAGTATGACGCCCTGGGCGATATTTCCACCCTGGCCGATCCGAGCGTGGTGCAGCACCTGATCGATACGCACAAGACCATGAACGCTGCCTGACAGGCGCAAGCGTCAAAAAAAGCCCCGCCCGGCGATGTGCCCGGCGGGGCTTTTTAGTTTTTGGATCCAAAGTCGGTAGAAATCGACAATGAAGAGAAGTGTCCTACTGTTACTTCCGGTTTTTTCGGTAACCAAAGCTGTCACCTTGCTGCTCAATGCTGGGGCGTAGCGACACGTTAAAGCGGCGAAATCGAGCATTACAGGGGTGTTACACATAAGTGTGCTCGCTGGACTTGCCGGAATAGAAGGGTTTGCTAATAATAGGCCCGCTATTTGCTTTGATTACAGGTTTAACTTCTTTTGCTTTTGCATATTCTGCAGGGGCTGTCAATTCTCTCGAGTCGCATTTCCGATGCTTCTGTAACTAGTTGTCGCATTGAAGAAATATCGACTTCGGGGCTGTCGTTAAAATGCCGGTCACTGGCTCGTGGCGTTCTGATGTCTCATCAAGGCGTACCGGCACTGTTTTCTCTGATGCACTCGTTCGCATATTGGGCTCGCCGCTCACTGTGTTGATTCGCCCTTTACCGATGGAGTCCTGAGATGAAAAAACTCGCGTTTCTTGGCGCCCTGGCGCTGTCCGTGTTGTCGCTGACATCGATCGCCGATGAAAAACCGCTGAAAATCGGTATCGAAGCAGCCTACCCTCCATTCGCCTCGAAGGCGCCGGATGGCAGCATCGTCGGTTTCGACTACGACATCGGCAACGCCCTGTGCGAAGAGATGAAGGTCAAGTGCGTTTGGGTCGAGCAAGAGTTCGACGGCCTGATCCCGGCACTGAAAGTGCGCAAGATCGACGCGATCCTGTCGTCCATGTCGATCACTGAAGACCGCAAGAAGTCCGTGGACTTCACCAACAAGTACTACAACACCCCGGCTCGCCTGGTCATGAAGGCCGGCACTCAGGTCAGCGACAGCCTGGCTGAGCTGAAGGGCAAGAACATCGGCGTGCAACGTGGTTCGATCCACGAGCGTTTCGCCCGCGAAGTCCTGGCCCCGCTGGGTGCCGAGATCAAGCCTTACGGCTCGCAGAACGAAATTTACCTCGACGTGGCCGCTGGCCGCCTCGACGGCACCGTGGCAGACGCTACGCTGCTGGATGACGGTTTCCTGAAAACCGACGCTGGCAAAGGTTTCGCCTTCGTTGGCCCGGCCTTCACCGACGTCAAATACTTCGGCGACGGCGTGGGTATCGCGGTTCGCAAGGGCGACGCGCTGAAAGACAAGATCAACACCGCGATCGCTGCCATTCGCGAGAACGGCAAGTACAAGCAAATCCAGGACAAATACTTCGCCTTCGATATCTACGGCAAGTAACACGTCCCGGCGACAAGTCCGAAATGGCGCAAGCAACAGGATCTCTGAGGTTTGCGCCATTTTTTCATCCCAACTTTCGAGGACCTGAATCATGTTGAAAGGCTACGGGGCTGTCATCCTCGATGGCGCATGGTTGACGCTTCAGCTCGCCTTGTCGTCCATGGCCCTGGCCATCGTTCTGGGTCTGAT
>CAYVPI010000017.1:0-55663 GCA_964453495.1 uncultured Pseudomonas sp.
TAATCGACGCCCAGGTTGGCCTCCCACCAACTGCCCCCGATATCGGCCTCGAACGGCACGAAACCGTCGGCTGAGGAGAACTCGGTCTTGGGTTGCCCCTTGAACTCATGCCAGACACTGGGGCGTAGCCAGCCATTGGTGCGCAGGGTTTCACCCTTGTCGTTTTCACGGAACCAGTCCTTGGCAAGGCGCACGCCAAGGCGGCCGATCAGGGAGTCGACATCCTTGAAGCGCACGTCGGCAGCGATGTCATCGCTGTTGTCCAGGTCGATGTACGAGTAGATCAACTGGGCCTGGGGTTCCAGGTACAGGTTTTCATACTTGTCCTGGCCCTCACCTTCGTCGACCAAAAACGGGTAGCCGGCTTCCAGCGACGCGGTGTAGCCCCAGCCCTGGGTGTCCAGCTCATCGAGATCGCCTGGCTTGGCTTCGATGTCGAAGCGGTGCAGTTGCAGCACGCCATCCAGATAGCCACCCTCGGCACCGAAGTGCGTCCAGTAGCCGCCCAGGCTGTAGGCGCGCAGCACGTTATCGCCGGCGCCGATGCCGGTGTAATGGTCGACACCGCCGTTGATGGTGCCGATGGCCAGGGAGAGGCCAGCCTGGTCCTTGCTGCCGTCGGTATCTTCGCCATGGTACAGGTCGACACCGACCTGAAAGGCGTGCAGGTCATAGTTGTAGGCCGGGCTCTCACCAAAGGGGCCGTCGTGGCTGCTCTCGCGTTCACCATCGCGGTAGATCAACCGGCCCCAGCCCAGCGACGGGCCGTAGGTTTCTTCATGCTCCTTGGGCAAAGGGTCGGTGGGCATGCGGCGCTCTTCGGCGACCCGTTCGTGCAGGTTATCGATCACGCCACGGCTGTAGACCAGGGCCAAGGCCGGGATGGCGCCGTACAGCGAGGTTTCCGGACGGAAATTGGGCACAGGTGCCGGCGGTGGGGCCGGAGGGGCCGGTGGGGTCGGTGTGGGCGGGGGGACCGGCGTGTCAGGTGGAATCGGAGGCTCCGGGGGGGCCGGTGGCGTCGGGGGGGTGGGCTCGGCAGTCGAGCGCAGGTACCAGGCCTCACCGTTACTGGCATCCACGCTCGACCGTTGCAGGGTGTACTCGTACGGGCCGGCAATCGCCCGGTTGCCCAGGCGAAAGGCGTTGGCGGCGGTGGTGCCGCCGTTCACAGCTTCCACCACCAGGATACCGTTGCCGGTGGTCAGGGCGCCTGGCCCCAGCGTCCCACTGGCATCCCTGGCGTTGGTAATGAGCAAGGCGGTATTGCCGGCGGGCAATGCCGTGGCGGTGCCGCCGTCGATCACCAGTTTGTCCGAGGGCGAGCCGTCGCCGGCAAGGAATGTATGCAGCCCGATTGCACCATCGCCGCTGTAGTTGTTGACGGTCAGGGTCTTGAACACGCCGCCGACCGGCACCGAGAATTGAATCAGGCTGGGGTCGTTGACCAGATTGGTCAGGTTGGAATCGCCCGTCATGCGCCAGAGGCTGTTGTTGGTCAGGGTCAGGTTGGAAACACTTCCCGGCGCCGTAAAGGCCGAGCCAACCACGGTGGACCCGGAGAGGGTGACATTGGCCAGGCCCGGGCTGACCACAGGTGCCGGCGCTGCAATGGGCGGCGACTGCAGCGGGGGCAGGTCGCCGGTTTCCTCATCCGGAAAATCCTCTGGGCCTGTGAGTGGCGGCTCGGCCGTGGGCAGCGGGGGAAAGTCAGTGAGCGTCCCCACGCGCAGCCACTCACTGCTGCCTTGCGCGCTCGAGTCGGTGAGCGAGACGTTGGCGTTGCCGGCAATGCCGATATTCGGCCCGCTGCTGTTGGTCAGCGTGCTGCGGGTGAAGTCCGCCGTCGATACCGCAGCGGGTGTACCCAAGGCGTAGAGCGCCATCGAGTTGGCGCCGCTGGCCAGCACCTGGGCGTCGGTGCCGATGATGCGCCCGCCGATCACCGCGACCGCACCGTGGGCGGTGGCGCCGGTGGCCTGGATCGATGTCTGGTTGAGCGTCACTGAGGTGGGATTGTCCCGCGAAAGCGCGCCATGGGCACCGACGCCCTGAGAGAGGACGGTGGTGCGGTTGGCCACTACGTTGGCTTCCCCGCGGCCGGTAATCGGCCTGCTACCGTAATCCTCGAGTACCGCCCGCAAGCCGACGGCACCGGTGCCCTGAGTGGTGATAGAGGAGTCGTTCAACGTGACCGTGGCAGTTTCAACCGGCTGGTCGTTACGTGATTGCGCCTGCGCGCCATGGGCGTTGAGGCCCGTTGTTTGCACCGTGGTGCGATTGGTCGTGGTGTTGGCGGGGAACTGCGCCCCGACCTGTTCGGTGATAGCGAACACCCCGATGCCCAATTCTCCGGAAGTGGTGATCCTGACGTCATTAAGTGTCGATGTGCCGCCGTCGTCCGACCAGGCGCCCATGGCGGAGAGCCCGGAGGTAGTGGCGACGGTGCCATTGGCAATCAGCGTGCCGCCGGGGTTGCGCGCACCGAGCGCGTGGGCGTAGGAAGACGTCCTGACCCGGTTGCCGCTGGTGGTGATGGTGCCGCCGTTGAGCGTGACGTTGCCGTCCAGGTCGGCGATTGCGCCCATGGCGTTGTCGTCGCCGGAGGTGGTGATGGTCACGTTGGTTGCCGTCACCGAGCCAGCCAGGCCAGGCAACCCATTGGCGCTCAGCGCTGCGGAGTTCGGGCCGGTGGTGGTGATCGTGGTATCGCTGACGGTGATGCTCCCGCCATTGCGGGCAGTCACCCCTGTGGCGACGGTGGGCGTTGTCGTGCTGACGCTGCTGTTGGTCAGCGTCAGGGTTGAACCTGCACCTTCCACCAGCACCGCCGGTGAAAATGGCCCAGTGGTTCCGTTAATCGACACGCTGCTGTTGTTGACCTGAGCCACACCGCCACTCTTGATGGATATCCCGAACGAACGGCCTGCCGCGACCTGGATCGCCGTGTCCGCGATCTGGGCCTGGGAGCCCGCGCCCTCGACCGAAACCCCGAAGCCACGTAACCCCGTCGTTGTGATCGTGCTCCCGCTACCGTTCATGACGATATGGCCACCGTTGAGCGCGCGTACCCCGGCATTCGGGGTGTTGTCGTTGTTGCTGGCACCGGTATTGGTGATCGAACTGCTCGTCAAGGTTACCGTGCCCCCAGCGTCGGCCAGCGCCACAGACGCGTTGGTACCCGAAGCGCTGGCAATGAGGCGTGTGCCATTGATTTGACTGTCGACACCGGTGGCGTTCAGCGCATGGCTGCCGCCGGTGAGTTGAACGGTGGTGTCAGTCAGCGAAATGACCCCGCCCGCTTCAGCGATGGCACCGCGAAGGTTCTGGTTGACGGCCCCTGACAATCTGAGCGAGGCGCCGGTCGCCGAGATCGTGCTGCCCGCGCCGGACGCACGCAGTCCGACCTGCCCATTGGCGGCCGCACCCGTGGAGGTGGTGTTGACAGCGCTGTTATTGAAGCTGATGACGGCGCCTTGCAGTGCCAGCGCAGCGGTGGTGTTGGCGGCAGCAAGGTTGACGGTGATGCCATCGCCGGTGATCTGCCCCAGCGCATTGCTGGCGTTCAGGCCAACGGCACTTGCAGGGGTAACGGTAATCACCGTGCCGGGTGCCACGGTGCAATCGGTATTATTGGCCACCGCGGGTGTTGGGCAAGGGCCCGCCGCCCAGGCGGGTGCACCCATGGCGCCAAGTAGCGCAACCGTCAAGAGTGCCCAAAGGAAGGGATGGGGGATCGAATCGGGTGAGTGCAAGCGTTGCGTCATGGCAGCAAGCTCCCTGTGCGAAATCCCCCTCCTTATCCCTGAAACAACGCGCGAGCCGGGTCGCACACAGGCAAAACGCTTGAGACCACATGGGGATGTGTCTATCCATGTTTAGACCATCTGGTGGGATTTGCTGTCCAGTTCGTCAGATTTACAGGCCAATTCTTACGACGTGCCCGGATTCGTTAGCGATCACGCTGGCGCTGCTCATGACGAATCAAGGCGAACAAGCATCCGCCCAGCAGCAATGCCGCGCTCACGCCCAGCAGGAAGGGGAGGCCGCTGCCGGGGGCGCCTATCACGTTCGACACGACGTGTCCCGTTTCACGGCGCCGTTCCATGGGCGACTGTGCTTGCGCGCTGTAAGGCAGCACATTGACTTTCAAGCGCCCGCCATCGGCCAAGGTCAGGGTCAGATCATCAATGGTGCCAGCGACTCGACCGGGAAACACCGGCTCGCCGGTAGGGTCGAGTTCATCATAAAGAAACCGCTGCCCCTCCAGCCAGCCGACCGCAGTCAACAATTCAGGCCCCAGGTAATACTTGCCATCGAGAAAGAAACCGGGGAACTGGCGCATGCGCTCGCGGCTTTCGACGGCGTAACGCTGGCCCGGTTTCATACCCGTTGCTGTATTGATCATGGTGAAGTCCTCCGTTTCGCTGGTGTGCGATAGAGGATGCGGGGAGAGCAATGTTCCGTCGAGATGACTGAAGGTTTGCATGTTACTGCGATTGCTGCGCTTGCATAGCCGACAGCGCTCGATCGAATGAGCCGAGGAAGGTTTCAACGCAGCCGATCAGACGCTCCCCGGTGTCGGTCAACTCTGCCGAGCCGCAACCTCGCACGAAAAGCGGCGCATTGAGGTAAACCTCGAGATTGTTCACTTGTTTACTGACGGCACTTTGGGTAACCCGCAGTTCCCGAGCCGCCGCGGTGAAGCTTTTTGTGCGCGCGACGGCTTCGAAGAACCACAAGGTATGCAATGGTGCCAAATGCCGGGTCACTTTTGACATCGGGAATTCCCGCCTTTTTCTCTGGCCGGCTGCCAATGGTGCGGCACGGCTTTGAAGCCCGGCCGCGCGATCGCGTCAGATACGTTCCATCTGGTAGCCGAATGAAATGCTGCGATCCAGTAGCGGGTCGCGCAGCTCCAGGCTCAGGCGAGAGGTGTACTGGATGCCGCCTATGGCCGCCAGTGTTCCGCAGAACATGAGCGTGCCGGGCTCGAAGGTCGCTCCACAGGTCGCAGTGAAACGCTCGAGCAGCGCTTCGGGTTCCAGCATCGAAGTAACCTTGCCTTCCTGATACAGCACTGCGGTTCCGTCTTCGTCGCGCCATGAGCGCATTTCCAACCGGTCCCAGTGTTCACGCACTTCGTCCAGCGGCCAGAGGGTACGACCCACAGGCTTGCCGCAGATCTGCTTGGACACCGTGATGTCATAGGCCTCGACCTTGCGGTCGGTATGGTCGGAGCCAAGCCCGACCCACAGCCGCTCGCCGTCGTTGAGCAAAAAGAACTCGACCTCCCCCGAGGATTCGCCCCCCAGCACTTGAATGCTTTCGTGTTGGGTCAGGCGGTCTTCGGTGACGAAGTAGAAGCACGGAACGGTAGCGGGACGTTTCACGCCAAGCTCTTCCAGTTCCACGATATGCGCCTCGACCGCATTGCGATCGCGACCCGTCCAGCCGGCGATGATCACATCGTTGATGTGGAACTCACGAAGCGCTTCGCCGGTTCGGGTTACACAGTTGAAGGTCAGTGCTGTCATTTTGTGCTCTCTCTTTGTTGTCAGCAGTTGCAGGAACGGGTCTGTGGGTGCACAGGACATTACCTGCCAAGGGGTATTTGACTTATATTATTAGCTAACAAAAAAAGCAATGCAAATGATGTTATTGCCGCTGGTATGTTGGTTGAAACCGCAGGGTGCGCATCGAGGGCTAGGGCTGGAGTCGGATTTTAGATCACGAAAAAAGCTTGCAAAACAAGCTAACAATGTTAGAAGATTCGCCGTCAAACAGTTTCACGAACGGGTAGGGCTATGGGCGAGAACATTTACTTGGATTACTCCGCGACCACGCCGGTCGATCCGCGGGTTGCAGCGCTGATGTGTCAGTACCTGACGGCCGACGGGCACTTTGGCAATCCGGCCTCGCGCTCCCACTCGTTCGGCTGGGAGGCTGAGGCGGCGGTCGATAAGGCGCGCAAGCAGGTGGCCGACCTGGTCAATGCTGACCCGCGAGAGATCGTCTGGACCTCCGGGGCAACCGAATCGGACAACCTGGCCATCAAGGGCGTGGCAAGGTTCTATCGCAACCTGGGCAATCACATCGTGACATCCAGCATCGAGCACAAGGCAGTGCTGGATTCATGCCGCCATCTGGAAAGGGAAGGCTTCGAGGTCACGTACCTCGACCCGGATGCAGAGGGCTTGATTCAACCGCAAGCAGTGGCTGATGCGATCACCGACAAGACCATCCTGGTCTCCATCATGCACGCCAACAACGAACTGGGGACGGTGAACGACATCGCCGCCATCGGTGAGGCCTGCAAGGCGCGTGATGTGTTTTTCCACGTCGATGCCGTGCAAAGCGCGGGCAAGGTTGCAATCGATTTGCGTGCACTGCACGTGCATCTGATGTCGTTTACAGCGCACAAGCTGTACGGACCCAAAGGCATTGGCGCGCTGTACGTCTGTCGCAAACCCCGTATACGCCTGGAGGCCCAGATTCATGGGGGCGGGCATGAGCGGGGCATGCGCTCCGGAACGCTGGCGACCCACCAGATCGTGGGCATGGGGGAGGCCTTCCATATTGCAGCGCAAGAGATGGAGAGCGAAAACGCGCGTTTGCTCAGCCTGCGTAATCGACTGCTTGCCGGGTTCGACGGGATGGAAGAGGTGTACGTCAATGGCTCTCTGGAGCATCGGGTGCCGGGCAACTTGAACATCAGTTTCAACTTTGTCGAAGGGGAGTCTTTGATGATGTCCTTAAGAGGGCTTGCGGTGTCGTCCGGTTCGGCCTGCACATCGGCAAGCCTGGAACCCTCCTATGTACTGCGTGCCCTGGGCCGTAGCGACGAGCTGGCACACAGCTCCCTGCGTATCACCCTGGGGCGTTTCACCACCGAGGCCGAAATCGACAAGGCCATTGTGATGATCCGGGCGGCCGTTTCCAAACTGCGGGAAATGTCGCCGCTATGGGACATGTACCAGGACGGTGTCGACATCAGCAAAATCGAATGGGCTGCCCACTGAGCCAAAGGCTCAAAAGGGCGTAGAAGGAGAAATGTGAAATGATCAATAAAGAACACAAAGAGTTCTATGCCGTGGATATGCACGCCGGCTGGGAAACGCCGCCGGGCTACCCCGATGGCATCGAGCAGGCAATCCTGTCCGGTTCACTGGATGAAAAAGGCAAAACGGGTACCCGCACGCGTTTGTTGCGCTTCAAACCGGGCATTTTTACCACCAAGCCCTTCGTGCATGACTATTGGGAAGAGGTCTACCTGGTTTCCGGTGACCTGACCGTGGGTAACGACGAGCAGGGGCAGGGCGGCGAAGCCTTCGAGCCCCATACTTACGCTTGCCGTCCACCGGGAGCGTTCCATGGCCCATTCAAGTCGGATGGCGGCTGTGTGCTTCTGGAAATTCACTACTACGAGTGATAACGGGAGCCATGCCATGACGCTACTGACGATCAACCAAGCGATGCATGCATCGCAGCGGTGCGAAGAGCGGGTACAGCGCTGCATAGACAACATGGATCGGCAACCGGCACTGGCAGCCAAGGTGTTTACTCAGCCATTGCCGGATCACGCCCTGGCGCAGGCCAGGGCCTATGACCGGCTGCGCGAGCAGGGTGTACCACTGCCGCCTTTCGCCGGCATACCGATCAGCATCAAAGACCTGTTCGACATGGCAGGAGAGGTGACCACCTGTGGCTCCAGGGTGCTTGTCGACCAGGCGCCCGCCAATGCCGATGCCGAAGTCGTGCGCCGCTTGCGTAATGCCGGCTTCATTCCGATTGGGCGCACCAATATGACGGAGTTCGCCTACTCCGGGCTTGGGCTGAACCCCCACTACGGAACACCGGAAAATCCCTGGGACCGTTGCAATGGGAGAATCCCCGGGGGGTCTTCATCCGGTGCGGCGGTTGCCATTACCGATCAGATGGCCGTGGCCAGCCTGGGAACCGATACGGGCGGCTCTTGCCGAATCCCGGCGGCCTTGTGCGGCATCGTGGGTTTCAAGCCAACGGCTGCTAAGGTACCGCGCAGTGGTGTGTCACCGCTGTCCAGTAGCCTGGACTCGGTTGGGCCGTTGGGCGCATCGGTGGAGTGTGTCGCGATCCTGAACGACATCCTGGCGGGGGAAGCGGCCAGGCCCTTGGCTCGAGTCAACCTGCGCGGGCTTCGCCTGGCGGTTCCGGTAACGCTGGCGCTGGACGCAATGGACGCTACGGTTGCGGCGACCTTCGAGCGGACCCTGATGCTCATGGCCCAAGCCGGTGTGCAGGTCGAGCGCATCGCACTGACCGAACTGGCCGAGTTGCCCGGCATAAACGCAAAGGGCGGCTTTGCCGCTGCCGAAGCCTGGGCGTGGCACCGCAAGTTGATCGCTGCCCGGCGGGACGGCTACGACCCGAACGTGGTGACACGCATCGAAAAGGGCCAGCACCAGAGTGCGGCCGATTACATCGACCTGATCAATGCGCGGGCCGACCTGCAACGACGTGTCGCTGCGATCACTACCCAATACGATGCGCTGGTCATGCCGACTGTGCCCATTGTCGCGCCGACTCTACTGGAAATGGCGGATCCGGAGCGCTTCGGGCAGACCAACCTGTTGATGTTGCGCAACCCCTCGGTGGCCAACTTCCTGGATCGCTGTGCTATCAGCCTGCCTTGCCACGAACATGGCCAAGCCCCGGTGGGGTTGATGCTGATGGGCGAGCAGGGGGCCGATCGACGTATCCTGGGTATCGCCCGCGCCGTGGAGCAATGGCTTCAGAACGTCTTGCAATAGCGGTTATATCTCTCTCCACTCACAGCCTGAACGCGCTCCCGCGTTCGGGCTGCTTCCCGTTGACCGCTGGACCTTACCTGTTGCCAATGCCGACATTTGCCCAATCCTGTGAGGGATACCTGCATCTGCGCCTAAAAAGCTAACAAACAAAGCTAATAAATAAAGCTTGACTCGAATTGCTGTCGGGTTGATATTTGCTTTGTCGCAAAGCTAATAACAAAAGGTGATCCTCATGTCATTCGATGCTTCTCAGTTCCGTGCTGCGCTTGGCCAGTTCCCGACCGGCGTTGCCGTCATTACCGCGCAGGACAGCGAAAGCCGCCCGCTCGGTATCACCATGAGCTCCTTCAACTCGGTGTCGATCAATCCACCGTTGGTGTTGTTCAGCCTGGACCGTCGTGCGCTGAGCCTTGAGTCGATGCAGGGCGCCAGTCACTACGCCGTGAATGTGCTGAGCAAGGAGCAGGTTGAGCTTTCCAACAAGTTTTCCCGGGCAATGCAAGACAAGTGGGAAAACGTCGATTTCGAAACCCGGGGCACCGGAACGCCTCTGCTCACGGGCGCCCTGGCCCATTTCGAATGCAAGCCCTACGCCCATTACGACGGCGGCGACCACGTCATTTTCGTGGGTGAAGTGGTGAATTTCACCAGCAGCAATCACAGCGCGCCCCTGGTGTTTTGCCGCGGCCGTTACGCCGAAATCGCCTGAACTTGCCCACCGGTATTGGAGAATAAAAAATGATAAAGACTTCACGTCAGCACATTGAATCGCTGCGCGATGGCCGCAGTGTCTACATCAATGGCGAAAAGGTGGATGACGTTACTACCCATCCTGCCTTTGCCCATTCCATTGAGTGGCTGAGCAATCTCTATGATTACCAGCATGACCACCTGGAGCTGATGACGACCGTCGACCCTGAAACCGGCGAGCGTTACAACCGTATCTGGCAGCTGCCAAAAAGCCCCGAAGAGCTCAAGCAGCGCCGCATGGCCCTGGAAGCCTGGACAGGCCTGAGCTGCGGGTTCCTGGGGCGTGCACCAGACCACGTGGCCAGCTGCATCTCGGGCATGGTCATGGGCATCGAGCGTTTTGAACAGTACGACAAGGTGCGTGCCCAGAGCCTGCGCAATTATTACCGCTATGCGCGTGACAACGATCTGTACCTGACCTACGTCATCATCAATCCGCAGGCAGACCGCTCCAAGTCCACCGGTGAGCAGGCGGATGAATTCCTGACAGCGGGTATTGCGGCTGAAGATGAGCAGGGCATTACCATTCGCGGCGCCAAGATGCTGGCCACCGGCGGCATCATGGCCAACGAAGTGTTGGTGACGTGCCTGCAGCCGCTGAAAAAAGGTGAAGAAGAGAAGTACGCAGTGTCCTTTGCCATACCGATGAATGCGCCGGGCCTGAAGATCCTCTCGCGCAAATCCTATGAAGAGCACAACGCAAGTGTGTTCCAGAACCCGCTGTCCAGCCGCTTCGACGAGAACGATGCGCTGCTGTACTTCGATGACGTCAAGGTGTCCTGGGACCGAGTGTTCGTGCATCGTGACACGGACATGTGCATGGCCCAGTTTCACGAAACGCCGGCTCACGTTTACCAGAACTACCAGGCGCAAATTCGCCTGATGGTCAAAATGCGTTTTCTCGCCGGTGTGGCGTATCGCACCGCAGAGATGAACGGCATCATTGCCTTGCCTCAGGTTCGCGAGAAACTCGGGCAGATCGCGGCGGAGGCGGCGATTTCCGAATCCTTCGTCAATGGCATGGAGAGCAAGGGTGTGTACGTCGGCGAGTACTTCGTGCCGGACCGCCACCTGCTGTATGCGGCCCAGGTCATTGCCCAGCAACTCTACCCCAAGTTCATCTCCCGGTTGCGCGACCTGGCAGGGGGAGGGGTGATCATGCTGCCGTCCTCGACCCAGGATTTCGCCAACCCACAGATGCGTGCGTTGATTGAGAAAACCCAGCAGTCGCCTATTGCGAACGCCGTTGAACGGGTCAAATTCTTCAACCTGGCCTGGGATGCGATCGGCTCCGAATACGCCTCCCGCCATACCCAGTACGAGATGTTCTACTCAGGCGCGACCTTCGTCACCAAGGGGGCATCGTTCAGGACATTCGACTGGAAGCGCAGTGCCAGGCTGCTGGACGGATTTGCCTCGCAGTATGACCTTAACGAGGAAATCTGAGTGATCAGCGAGGCTGTCGATTGAGCGACAGCCTCGCTTGATAACCAGTCAACAGCGACGCAGCCTTGCGGCAGCTGCTACACGATTGCGCGAGTCACGCATCCGTAGCAGCTGCCGCAAGGCTGCGTCAACGATGGTGCAAACACCCCAAACCCAGCACCTCTTGCATATCGTACTCTCCAGGCGCGCGACCCTTCACCCAACGTGCGGCTGTCACCGCTCCACGTGCAAACATGCTGCGGCTTAGCGCGGAGTGGGAAAGGGTGAGTGCCTCTTCCTCGGCGGCGAAGACAACGCTGTGCTCCCCCACAATGCCGCCGCCCCTGAGCACGGAGAAGCCGATTTCGCCGCTCGCGCGCTCACCGGTGAGCCCGTCTCGGGTGCGCCGCTCAACCGAAGCGAGTGAAACTTGCCGCCCCTTGGCTGCCGCCTCTCCCAGCATCAGGGCGGTGCCCGAGGGCGCATCGATCTTGCGGCGGTGATGGGCCTCGAAGATCTCGATATCCCACACCTGTTCAGGGAATGCGCGGGCGACCTGGGCAACCAGGCCCATCAGCATGTTGACCCCCAGCGAAAAATTACCGGAACGCACGATGGCAACCTTGCTTGAGGCTGTGGCAATTTGAACGAGGTCGTCGGGTTCAAAGCCCGTGGAGCCGATCACCAGGGCCGGCCCTCCCAGGCTTGCGCACAGTTGCGCCAGCGCGGCCGATGCAGTGCCAGTGGTGAAGTCAATCACCACATCGGCTGCCTTGAGCACGCGTTCAGCGTCCGAGCGACCTTCGCCCTGCAACCGTGCGATGCAACCGGCAAGCACCAGCGATGGGTCAGCCGAGATCAGTTCCATCAAAGCGGAGCCCATGCGGCCCCGTGCGCCTGATAGCGCAATCCTGATAGGTGAAGTCATTACTTGGCACTCTCCAAAGGTCTGGTTCAGTCGGCAAGCACGTCTTGCTTGCCGGCACGAAAAAGCCGCCCTCAGCCCAGCGGTGGCTGGAGCGACGAGGGCGGCTCAAGGTTCAAAAAAGTCTCAGGGTATAGCTCAGTATCAGGCGATTTTCGTCAATGTCGGTGCGGTAGTTGGAGCGTGCCACGGCGTTGCGCACGCGAACCGTGAGGTTCTTCAGCGGGCCGCTCTGAACGGTATAGCCCAGGTCCAGGTCTCGCTCCCGGTCTTCGCCCTCGAAACTGCCCGCATCGACATTGTCGCCCTGGATATAGCGCACGCCGGCCACCAGGCCCGGCACACCCAGTGCGGCAAAGTCGAAGTCGTAGCGTGCCTGCCAGGAGCGTTCGTCGGCCGAGGCAAACTCGTAGGTCGGTACCTCGTTGCCTAAAGGCGACACGGTGACGTACAGGCGCGGGAAACCGTCGCGGCCGTACATGCCCTGGTAGCCCAGGTAAAAGGTGTGCCCGCCGCGCTTGGCCGACATCAGCGAATAAAACGCCTGGTTGTCGACCTCGCCGATCAGGTGCTTGCCGTCTTCGACGGATTTGAAATAGCCGAGGTTGGCGCCCAGCGTCCATAGTCCCAGTGGCTCACTGTGTCTGAAGCCAAGGAATTTCTGGTTGTAGAGGTCCTCCAGCTGGGCGTACCAAGCGCTGACGGTCGTGCGGTTCTGGTTGAAGGCGTAATCACCACCGGCATAGTTGAAACGATCCGAGGTGACCAGTTGCTTGCGGGCGTCGCGTTGTGGCGTGTAGCCGACAATTGCGCCGATCTCCTCGTCTCCGGCCTCACTGCGCAGGCTGGTGGAACGCAGCTGGCCGCCCTGCAGGGTCAGCCCGGCGATTTCGTTGGAGGTGATCGAAGCGCCCTGGTAGGTGTTAGGCAGCAAGCGGTTGTCGGTCAATGCCAGTACTGGCAGGTTGGGCTGTAGTTCGCCGACCTTCAGCTCGGTCTTCGAGGCCTTGAGTTTGCCGGCAATGCCCACGCGGCTGTAGTCGTCTGGCGCCCTGTTGCCATAGGCGCCTGGCAACAGGCCGGTACCTGCGCGGTCTGGGCTGCTGTCGAGCTTTATGCCCAGTTGGCCGATAGCATCGACACCCAAGCCAATCGGCCCCGAGGTATAGCCCGAGGCGTAGCTGAGGATAAAGCCCTGCGCCCATTCCTGGGCCTTGCTCTGCGCGCTTGGGCCGACAATGCCGGAGAAATCGCGGCTGAAATAGTAGTTGCGCGTGGTCAGCGTGGCAGTGGCGTCCTCCAGAAAGCCGCTTGCGCTTGCCGGTGTGGGCAGCGCAATAGCCAGGGTTACGGCGGTTGCGAGTACCTGAGGTTTGAGTTTCGGATGCTGATTCATGTCGTTCTCTTGTTTTTATTGTGGTTGAGCGCTCCCTCGCACGCGCATCGACTGGCCGGGAGCCTGCCCGGGTCAGCGCAATAAAAGGTTATATTAAAAGCTAACAAAAATAGCAATTAAAGAAATCTAACGTTTGAGGTGGCAACGATCACTTCGAGGCAAGGAGGAGGTCGTCCTGAGGGATTATCGCTTTTTAAAATAGCTTGCAAAGAAAGCGAATCTGGTTAGATACTGTTGTCATGCCTGGAGCGGGATATCAAGGCTCCCTCTCTCATGGAAGGCAATCGCTTGGTGATCAAGCTCAACAATAATAAGAGGCCAATATCATGCGAGACGTGAATGTTCACAGCATCATCGACGATGCACGGGTCAGCCGTTTCCACTGGATGGTGATGGGTTGGTGCTTTCTGCTGCTGATCTTCGACGGATACGATTTGTTCATCTACGGTGCTGTCCTGCCGGTGCTGATGCAGGAGTGGGGGCTGACGCCTCTGGAAGCCGGGGCGCTGGGTAGTTACGCGCTCTTTGGCATGATGTTTGGTGCCGTGTGCTTCGGCACCCTGGCCGACCAGGTCGGTCGCAAGAAGGGGATCGCTGTGTGCTGTCTGCTGTTCAGTTGCGCCACCCTGGTCAACGGGCTGGCCAGCACCCCCACCGAGTTCGGGGTATGCCGCTTCTTTGCAGGCCTGGGGTGCGGTGGGTTGATGCCGAACGTGGTGGCGCTGATGAACGAGTACGCGCCGAAGAAGGTCCGCACCGCAGTGGTTTCCATCATGTTCTGCGGCTACCCGTTGGGGGGTGTGCTGTCGGCCGGCGTGGGCATTTTCGTCCTGCCGCGTTTTGGCTGGGAAACGATGTTCTTTGCCGCTGTGGTGCCGCTGCTTTTGCTGCCCTTGATCTACTGGCAGCTGCCGGAGTCGGTAGGCTTCCTGTTGCGCCAGGAACGCACCGAGCGGGCGCGTGCAGTGTTGTTGCGCGTCGACCCGAGGGCTGACCTGGCACCGGGCGACAGGCTGCAAATGAGCGAATCCAATGGCCGCCCGGCTTCGCTGCTGGAGCTGTTTCGCGAGGGCAGGGCCCTGCGCACCTTGCTGCTCTGGCTGGCCTTTTTCTGCTGCATGCTGATGATCTATGCACTCAGCTCGTGGTTGCCCAAACTGATGGCCAATGTCGGCTATAGCATGGGTTCGAGCTTGTCGTTTCTGGTGGCGCTCAATGTTGGCGCAGTGCTCGGTGCCCTGTTCGGAGGGATGCTGGGCGACCGGATGAACCTGCCGAAGGTGCTGGTCATTTTCCTGCTCCTGGCGGCGGTGTCCGTCAGCCTTCTGGGGGTAAAAAGTTCGATGCCGGTGCTTTACCTTCTGATCACCGTGGCCGGTGCCACGACTATCGGTACGCAGATTCTGTTGTATGCCTGTGCTGCCCAGTTCTATGGCCTTTCCATTCGCTCAACCGGTATGGGATGGGCTTCAGGGGTAGGTCGCAGTGGTGCAATTGTCGGCCCATTGCTCGGTGGCGTGCTGTTAGGCATCAACTTGCCGTTGCAACTGAACTTCATGGCGTTCGCCATTCCTGGGGTTATCGCTGCGTTGGCCATGGTGCTGTTCGCACTGGTCAAAGAACCCGATGCTGCGCCGCTGACGGCGGGTGCTTGAAGAAGCGGGGGCTCGTCGCTGATCGGCCTGAAGAAGACTGCAATAGCCCCCATTGGCGGCCCTGCCGGGCCGCATCGCAGCCTGCGGCAGCTGCTACAGATGCGCGGTCCGCCGCAATTTCGTAGCAGCTGCCGTAAGGCTGCGCTCGCGCGCGGAGCGGGCGCAATGAGCCGGACAAGACAGTTGCTGCTACAGCGCAGAGGTTATTGGTTGTTGCTCAGGAAACTGGCCAGGTTAAAGGCACGATCACCATTATTGGCCAGCACATTGAATGCCCTGGCCATGACCTGGAACTGCTCCTGATCGAGGCCGGCGAAGAGTACGTCGTTCACTTGCTGCTGGGAAAGCGTCAGGCTGGCCAGCGCTTCGTAACCTTGCGTAGTGAGGTCCAGTTGAACGCGACGGGCATCTTCCGGGTCTTTGGTCTTGGTCAGGTAGCCTTTTTTCGCCAGCTTGTTGGTCTGCAGGGTGATGAAGGCGCCGCTGAGGTGCAGATGGTCGGCGAGGCTGTTCACGTAAACGGTATCGATATTGCGCATGTAAGCGGTGGCGATCAGGGCCGTGTATTCAATGCCCGTGAGGCCGATCATCTTGCCAAACTCACCGCGAATGGCTTCAATCTTGCTGGAAAATGCAAAAATATTATGAAGAAGTTCGCGAAAGTTACTGTCGCCCTTGTTTTTGTCGAGCAGCGCGGGGAGGGTAACGGTTTTCTCCTTCAGGTGCTTACTGGCGGGGCTGTCTTTACTCATCGGTGAACTACCTTAGCTTTTATCTATAGCTAATCATGCTACCTACCTTTGACGTTAAGTCAATGAAGCCCAAAAGCTGCGCAGATCGGCACCGGCTTACCACGTGCTGCGTGGTAATGGTTCATAGGCGTGTCGACGCGCCCCGATTTCGAGCACGCCAATGCGATCTCTGCTGCCATATCAGGGGGCAGCCGCCAACAAAAGCCCTGATCCAATCAGTGGCTTGGCGATTTCCAGCGATCATTCTGCACCCTGGCGCAGCAATTGCTTAATCCCTCCTGCACCTAATCGGTGTGCTATCCGGGACGGCCCGGAGGCCTTCGGGCTGCGCTTTACCTGGACGACCAGGTGACATTTTGATTACCCAATCAGGAGGTTGCCAATGACGTTCACGCCTGCCCCCCATACTGCATTCCAGACCTTGCCCCTGGTCGACATCAGTGGGCTTTTCTCCACCTGCGACAAGGTGCGTGCGCAAGCGGCCAGTGCGCTCGATGCCGCCAGCCGCGAAGCCGGCTTTCTCTACATCACCGGCCACGGTGTCGACCCGTTGGTAATCGAGCGGCTCAAGCGCAGCACCGAGGCTTACTTCGCCCAGCCGCTTGCACAGAAGATGCAAAACTACATCGGCTTGTCGAGCAACCACAGCGGCTACGTACCCGAAGGCGAGGAACAGTTTGCCCAGGGCAGTGTCGACCACAAGGAAGCCTACGATGTGGGCTTTGACTACAGCGCAAGCATGGGTCACAAACCCATGCTCGGCCCGAACCAGTGGCCAGCGCTGCCGGGCTTCAGGGAAGCTATCAAGGCTTATTACGACGCTGTATTCGCTGTGAGTCTCACGTTGTTTCGCGGCTTCGCCATTGCCCTGGGGCTGGCCGAGGACACCTTTACTCGGCGGGTCAATACGCCGCCCAGTCAGTTGCGGTTAGTGCATTACCCCCATACTGCCAACGCACCCGTGGACCGCCCCGGCATTGGCGCCCACACCGATTATGAATGCTTCACCATTCTCTTGCCGACAGCGCCTGGGCTGGAGGTGTTGAACGGTGCGGGTGAGTGGATCGATGTGCCATTGATCGATGGCACCTTCGTCATCAACATCGGCGACATGCTGGAAGTGCTGAGCAATGGTGCCTATGTAGCAACGTCGCACCGGGTGCGCAAAGTCGCGCAGGAGCGCTATTCGTTCCCTCTGTTTTGCGCGTGCGACTACGACAGCATCATCGAACCGCTGCCCGAACTGGCAGGGCCGGAAAATCCGCCACGCTACGATGCCCTGGTGTGCGGCGAGCACCTGTACGCCCAGACCATGCAGACCTTCGCCTACCTCAAGCAGCGCCTGGCCGCCGGTCTCGTGCAGTTGCCCGAGGGCGCCAAGGGCTTGTCCTCTTATGGCCGTAAAACCCTGGCCCAGGAGGTCTGAATGCACCTGGCAGAAATTCTCGAGCGCCATGCTCAACAACCCGCAGAGTCGGTGCCGGACTGGATGCTGGGCTACTTCAAGCGTCGCTCCATCAGCTTTGCCAATGGCCAGAGCGATATCGACACCCATGTGTGCTGGCTGCAAAGCCGCAACTTCACCATCGACCTGCGCTTGCCGCTTGAGCGCGATCAAGTCGCTGCCAAGCCACTGGCCCAGTGCAGTGCCGCCGAGCTGCAGGTGCTGGCCAACTACGAGGGCTGGGCGGCGCCCTGCAGTTGGCAAGGCGAAACGCTCAGATGGCATGGCGGCACGTCCTTGCAGCTCAACAACCGCTGGCCGGAGCCGGCGCAGCTCAAGCGTATCGGCGACTGCATGATCGAGTTCGCGCCCAGCGGGGCCTATGTTGAAGACTGGCGTCTGCAGGCCTCAGAGCCGGGCCCGTTGATTGGCTTGCGACTGCTCGAAGAGCGTGCGGTGCAGGGTGGTGCGCTACGTCATCAAGGGGGGTGGCTTGATTGTCTGCGGCGAGCACGCGGCGATGGTGCTGGGCCGCTCGCAAGCCTTCGAGGGGGGAGGTTTACCGCTGCGAGATTGGGCGGCTCGTTATCAGGCTGATCCGTCTCTGCTCGCCACCTTGTTCAACTTCGAGACATCGGTGGCCAAAGGTTCGCTGGATGCAGGTTTCAGCATCACGCTCTCGACCCGGGCCGAGCGCCTGCATCAACCCTTGTTGCCCCTCGACGGTTTCCAATGGTTGGGTGATGGCCGGCACCTGCTGCAGACGTTGCGGGTCGATGGCGTGCTGTGCCAGCGCACCTATGCCATCGACACCCTGGAGCGCCAGGTCGGCTTTGCCCAGGCGACAGCGTTAACCCCCGAGGCCGCAAGCTGGTTCGTACAGGAGTCGCCAAGTCTCGCCCGTTACACAAAAAAACTCGACTGAAATCTTCCCCATCATCTGCGTGAGGTTTACCCATGAACGTTTTATCGCGCGTGTTTCATACCGTTGCCGTGGTGTTGCTGGCGCTGTCGTGTGTGGTACAGGGTGCCAGTGCCAGCGAGAAAAAGGAAAGCTTCAAGGTCGCCTGGTCGATCTATGCCGGCTGGATGCCCTGGGCCTATGCAAGTGAGCACGGCATTATCGATAAATGGGCGAAGAAGTACGGGATTCACATTGAGCTGGTGCAACTCAATGACTACATCGAGTCGATCAACCAGTATGCCGCCGGCGCCTTCGATGCCTGTGGTATGACCAACATGGATGCCCTGACCATTCCAGCGGCCAATGGCGTTGACACCACGGGGCTGATCCTGGGGGATTTCTCCAACGGCAACGACGCCATTGTCTTGAAGCACGGCAAGACCTTCGCCGACATCAAGGGCCAGCAGGTCAATCTGGTCGAGCTGTCGGTTTCCCACTACCTGATGGCCCGGGCCCTGGACATCAACGGCATGAGCGAGCGGGATATCCGCATCATGAACACCTCCGATGCCGATGCAGTAGCCTCGTTCATGACCGCGGATGTGACGGCCGCCGCCTTGTGGAACCCGCAGTTGAGCATGGTCATGCAGCAGTCGAGCGAGGCCGTGGAAGTGTTCAATTCCCGCCAGATACCCGGCGAAATCATCGACATGATGGCGGTCAATACCCAAGTGCTGGAAGCCAACCCCGAGCTGGGCAAGGCCTTGACCGGTGCCTGGTACGAGACACTAGCGCTGATGGCGGGTGACGATGCCCGGGCCAAGGCTGCGCGCACTTTCATGGCCGAACGCTCCGGCACTGACCTTGCCGGATATGACGCGCAACTGCAGCGCACCATGTTGTTCTACACCTCTAAAACCGCCCTGGCTTTCGCGGGCGCCGCATCCTTGCGCGAGACCATGGACAAGGTGCGCAACTTCTCCTTCGCCAAGGGCTTGCTGGGGCAGGGCGCGGCCAATGCCGACGCGGTGGGCATGCGCTTTGCCGATGGCTCGACCCTGGGGGATCCGTCCAATATCAAGTTGCGGTTTGACACCCGCTTTGTCGAGCTGGCGGTTTCTGATCAGCTCTGAGCCCTAACGGGATTTGGCGGTGGCCAGCACGGCACCGCCGATAATCAACAGAGCGGGCAGGATCAACAGGGGGCTGGCGTCGCTTCTGCCGACCACGATCAACAGCAAGGTCGACAGTAGCGGCGCCAGGTAAGACAGGGCGCCAAGCATGGGCAGGCTGCCATGCTTGGTCGCGTGGTCCCAGGCAAAGAAGGCCAGGCCCACCGGCCCCAGGCCCAGCGCGACGATGGCCGCCCACTGGGTGAAATCCGGACGTACCGTGGTTTCCAGTAGCAGGTGGCACGCAAGCCCGGCCAGTGCCACCAGGCCGCAAATGCCACCGATAATGCTGCTGGGTACATCGCTGAAGCGGCGATTGATCACCGAATAAGTCGACCACACCAGGGCGCAGCCCAGTGCAGCCAGGTAGCCGGCGATCGGCATCGTAGCGCTGGCATCCTGTTCGCGTTGCAGCAGGATCAAGGCGCTGCCGGCCAGGCCCAACAGTGCCCCAGACACGTGTCGCCAACGCAGCCGGCTACCGGCCAGCACGGCCGACAGCAGCACGATCAACAATGGCCACAAGTAGGCAATCAGGCTGGCCTCCGCTGCCGGTGCCGCTTTTAGCGCGAAAAAATACAGGGCGTGATAGGCGAAAATCCCGATAAAGCCGACCAGCCACACCGAGCGTGGCTGGCGCCAGGCACGCAACCCTGCCGCGCCCTGGCGGCCGAGTACCAGCAAACTGGCGACAAAGGCCACGGCGAAACTCATCGCCAGCAATTGGAACGGGGGAATGCCTTCGGTGAGGGTGGTCAAAAGTGCCAGACAAGACCAGAGCATGACTGCGATTACACCGATGGCCGTGGCTGAAGCGCTGTTTGTGTTGGAGAAGTGGGCCTGGGTGGCCGGGCTGACATCGGTCATTTGTGGGGGGCCTGATCATGGGGTTCGTCAGGTCATGATAGATAGGCGATGCTCGGCAGTATTGCGCAGGGCTGCGCGGTCTTTGTTCAAACCTGCGATTTGCGGATGGCTGCCGGAGTCGTATGCCGGGCTTTTTTCAGGGCATGGGTGAGCGCGCTCTGGTCGGCATAGCCGACGCTTTGGGCAATATCGGCGATCGTACGCTGGCTCTGGCGCAGCATGTCCACGGCCTTATCCAGGCGCAGGTTGGTGATGTAGGCAAAGGGAGAGCGTTGCAGCTGCTGCTTGAACAGTGCGTACAGCCGGCGCTCGCTGGTGGCACAGGCTCGGGCGATCTGGCTTACGGTCAGCGGCGAAGCCAGGTACTGGTCAATAAAGGCCAGGGCGCGAGCCAAGATCAGTTGTTGCTGGCTTTCGGCGGGCTTGGGGGTTGTTGTGAGAGCGGCCAGCAACAAGTGGCTCCAGGAATCGGCGAGCGGCGGGGCATCCACCAGCGCCTGGGCGTTGTGGTTGGCATAGTCGAGCAGGTGGCGCACTGCTGGTGTGATCGGGAAGAAGACCTGGTCGCTCAAGGTGGCATGGGGGATATCCAGCACGATGAAGCGGTTCGTCCGAGGCGTTGCGAACGTATGCCGCGCCCCGGCGCCAATCACCACGCCCTGGCTCCAGTCCACACGCCCACCGCGGCCATCGACCTCCAGCTCCATGACGCCGGTTTGCGGCAGCACGATTTGCTGGAAGTCATGGTCATGGGGGGCGCATTCTCCGGTGTAGGAGCGCAGGTGCAGGGCAGGGCCCGTCATCGAAGTGATCTCGTTGGATACCGTGGCTTAACCTACCGCAAATTCACGGCAGTTTGTAGGCGCGCACGTCTTTCTGTTTGTCGTACCGCCTGTGGGAGCGGGGGGGCGGCATTCCGATTGCCCGCGATCCAGGCGCCGCGGTCTACCCGACCCACCGCGGTGAGGCCATCGCGGCGGTCCGGCGATCCGGCAAGCCCGCTCCTACAAAGGCATGGTACCGGGGCGAGGTTAACGGGGTTTATCGGTCACTTCGGTGTCCACGAACACCCCCACCTGCGGATCATAGGTCCGAATCAACACCCGCGGTCGTGTATCCCCCACGGCCGGCAGCCGCGAGTCGCTGAAATCATGCTCGTCGGAAATTACGTCGAATTCCTGGGGCGAAGTGGAGGTGTAGGGTGTTGGCGGTGGCGAGCTGTAGGCCATTGGCTCGCTGGTGTCGTACGGGTCCTGGGTTTGTCCGTAGTAGTCCCCCAGCACAGCCAGGGGCTGGGCGCAGGCGATCGACAAAACCATCCAACCGAAGACGCGCATGGCGATACCTCCGACGTGTTGCCCCCGTTTACCCCAGGCTCCTGACTATAGCACTACATGCTTTGGCGCGAATCCTTGAGGGCGCGGGTCACCTCGGCCTGGATTTGGTAGGCAGGGTCTTCGACCTCGTTGAAGTTGCGGGTATAGCGCATCGCGAACTCCGCCACGCCCCAGTCCTGGTACTGCTGCACATGCTTGAGCTCGTGGGCCCAGAGCGCCACGTCGTTCAAGGCGTCCTGTTCGTTGCGAAAAACGATGATGTCGATCAGGGTCACGGCCTTGGTGTCGGGGTTTTGCAGCATGGTGCCGCCTGCGCTTCCTTCCACCTTGTCGCCCACCTTGTACAGGGCGGCGTCCAGAACCTTGCTGTCATAGTAGGGCAGCAGCTGCACCTTGATGTTCAACGGGATGCCCTGGGCGCCGGGTTCGGCGGCATTGCGCGACTGGATCAGCCACTGTTCCAGGGCCGGGGCGGCGACGCGGGTGATTTCCTTGTTGATGATCTCGGGGTTGGGTACGCACAGGCAGCCCACCAGGCAGATTTCGATTTCGCCGGTGGGGCACTCAAGGGCGTGGGCAGTGGGGGTGAAACTCGATAACAGCGTGGTAAAGCACAGGGTAGAAATCAGCGCAACAAACCGCATCTGGCGCTCCTGTAGGGGGTAAAGCGTGGCATATGGCATACCGCTTGTCGTTTAGGCCTGTTTAATGGCGTTTAATTATCACTGAGTGGGAATACGATTTCACTTGGCGAGAAAAGCTCTGCACCATGCCGGCAAGGAGCACATATGAATTACAACACGCCTACCGATCGCTTGCTGCAAATCCTCGTTGCGCTGGGCCAAACCAATGAAGCGGTGTCGGCCAAGGAGTTGTCGCTGAACCTGGGCCAGCCCTTGAGCAGCACTTACCGGCACCTCAAGACGTTGCTGCGCTGGGGCCTGGCTGAAGACAACGGCCAGGGCCGCTATTTGCCCGGCCCGGCCTGCCTGCAGCTGGCCAAGAAGTTCGATCGCGAGGCCGTGTTGGTCACCCTGGCCAAGCCGGAACTCAAGCGCCTGGCCGAACTGAGCCAGGAAAGTGTGGCGCTGATGGTGCCGAGCAATGGCCAGGCCATCTGCATCGAGCTGATCGACAGCCCGCAGCCATTGCGCTGCTGCTATCAGAAAGGCCTGGCCCAGCCCTTGTTGGTGGGGGCCTCGGCCCGGGTGTTGCTGGCCCACATGGATGAAGCGATAAGCCTGGCCACCTTGACCGCACACGGTGTCGACGCCGAACGGTTCGGCGACTACCTGCGCGGTTTTGCTGACATCCGCAAGGCCGGTTATGCCATCAGCTTGAGTGAAATCGACGACGGCATCTGGGGCGTCAGTGCGCCCTTGCTCGATAGCCGCAACCGCCTGCACGGCGCGATCAGTCTGATGGCGCCGGCCTTTCGTGCACAACAGGGTACCGAACGCCTGATTCGCTGGACCCAGGAAGTGGCGCTGCGCGTGAGTGCTCGCCTGGACTGAAACAAACGGAGTTTCGACATGACTAATCCTCCCATGCATTTGTGGCAGGGCCGCATCGACGCGGATGAAGGAAACGCGGCGCTGCGCTGGCACCAGAAGGTTATGCCCGCAGCCCTCGACCAACCGGCTGGCGTGGCACTGCTGGGGCTGGCCTGCGACGAAGGCGTCAGCCGCAACCAGGGGCGCCGTGGCGCGCGCCAGGGGCCGGCGGCCCTGCGCCAGGCCTTGGCCAACCTGGCCTGGCATGGCGACGTCGGGTTGTTCGATGCCGGTGACATCGACTGCCAGGATAACGACCTTGAAGGAGCGCAGCAGGCCTATGCCCGACGTGTGACCCAATTGCTCGGGCAGGGGCACTTGCCATTGGGGCTGGGCGGTGGGCACGAAATTGCTTTTGCCAGTTTCAGTGGGTTGGCCGAGCACTTGCGTTCGCTGCACGAGCGCCCGCGCATCGGCGTGCTCAATTTTGATGCACATTTTGATCTGCGCCACGCCGAACTTGCCAGTTCCGGCACGCCGTTCCGGCAGATCGCCGAATACTGCCAGCAGGCCGGCATGGCCTTCGACTATTGCTGCCTGGGCGTGAGCCCGCACAACAACACCGGCGCGCTGTTCGAGCAGGCCGAGCGCCTGAATGTGCGCTACCTGCTGGACCGGCAGCTGCAAGCCTGGAACATGCCAGCAGTCGAAGCCTTGCTCGATGAATTTCTGGCGGGCATTGACCACCTTTACATGACTTTGTGCCTGGACGTCCTGCCCGCCAGCCAGGCACCGGGGGTCAGCGCCCCCTCGGCCCATGGCGTGGATGTGGCCGTGGTCGAGCACCTGGCCCGTCGGGCAAAGGCCAGCGGCAAGTTGCGCATGGTCGATGTCGCCGAGCTCAACCCCGGGCTTGATCACGATAACCGTACCGCCCGGATTGGTGCTCGACTGTTGGCCAGCCTGATCGACTGAGCCCGGTACAAGCACCTGCAACCCTTACTCGTTCCACTACAAAAAAAAGAGATTGCCCATGCTGACTCTGCAACTGGATGCACTGACCACCACCGCGCTTGCCCTGCTGTTGTTGGGCTTTGGTGCACTGTTGAAAAAACACAGCTACTGGCTGCGGCAGCTGTGCGTACCTGCACCGGTCATCGGCGGCTTCGGCTTCGCCCTGGCGGTATGGCTGCTGCGTGACCAGCAGTTGCTGGACGTGAAGCTCGACACCGCCATGCAAACGCCGTTGATGGTGGCATTTTTCACTACGGTGGGGCTGGGCGGCAGCCTTGGGCTGTTGCGTCAGGGTGGCAAGATACTGTTTGTCTACCTGGGTGCCTGCTGGGGCCTGGCCTTGTTGCAGAACGTGGTCGGGGTGGGCGCCGCCAAGGTGCTGGGCATCGACCCACTGCTGGGGATCATGGCCGGTGCGGTCTCACTGGAAGGCGGTTTCGGCGCGGCCGCAGCCTTTGGCCCGATTGCTGAAAGCCTGGGCACCATGGGTGCGACCACCGCAGCCCTGGCATCGGCGACCTTCGGCATGATCGCCGGCGGCCTGTTGGGCAGCCCCTTGGCGCGCTGGTTGATCGAACGCAACAAGCTGGTGGTGCAGGCCGACCAGGCCCAAGACCTGCAGGCACTGGAGAAGGCCAGCTTGCGTGCCGAGGTGGCTCTGGATGCACCCATGCTGCTGCGTCTGCTGACCTGCATCCTGGTGATCATGGTGCTGGGCTTCTGGATCGGCAGTGCCTTGAACCAGCACCTGGGTATCGTCCTGCCCAGTTATGTCGGTGCCATGTTCGTGGCCATTATTCTGCGCAACGTCAATGATCGTGCGCACGTGATCGAGTTGCCGGACAACGCCGTGGGCGCCATCGGTGATGTGAGCCTGGGCATCTTCCTGACCATGGCCATGATGAGCCTGAAATTCTGGGAGCTGGAGAAGCTGGGCCTGCCGTTGTTGGTCATTCTGGTGGTGCAGGTATTGATCATGGTGCTGCTGTGCGTGTTCGTGCTGTTCCGCCTGTTCGGTCGCAACTATGACGCCGCGGTGCTGTGCGCAGGTTTCATGGGTCATGGCCTTGGGGCAACCCCCAATGCGGTGGCGAACATGGGCGCCATTTGCGATCACTACAAGGTGTTCTCGTTCAAGGCCTTTATCATTGTGCCGCTGTGTGGCGCGGTGCTTATCGACATCGTCGCGCTGCCCCTGATTACCTGGTTCATCAACGCTTTCAGTTAAGCGTTCAGACGGCGGCGCAATTGCTGGCTGGTGGCCGGGTGCGCATACTCATGATTTGACAGGAGGCACACATGGGCATGCTGCACCGCTATCGCGTCGCGCTGGGCTGGGTACTGCTGGTTGCGCTGGGGCTGAATCTGCGGCCGATCCTGAGCTCGGTCAGCCCCTTGCTGGCCGAGATTCGCCTGGCCACCGGCATGAGCTTCCAGACCGCTTCGCTGCTGACGACCTTGCCGGTGGTGTGCATGGGGCTGGTGGCGCTGTTGGCGGTGCGCATCGATTGCCTGCTGGGCGAACGTCGCGGCATTGCCCTGGGCCTGGCGTTGATCTTCCTGGCGAGCCTGGTGCGTGGCTTGCATGGGCAAAGTTTTTCGTTGCTGGCCACGGCACTGGTGGGCGGGGCAGGGGTGGCGCTGATACAGGCGTTGCTGCCGGCCGTGATCAAGCGCAAGTTTCAGGGGCGCGTGCCCGTGGCCATGGGCATCTATTCGGCCTCCTTGATGGGCGGTGGTGGGTTGGCAGCCTTGCTGAGCCCGCTGGCGGCCGAGCATTTCCAACATTGGCAAACCGGCTTGGGAATCTGGCTGGTGCCGGCATTGCTGGCCTGGTTGTTATGGTTGTGGTTGGCGGACAAGCACTCGCAGGTCAGCAACAGACAACCCAGCGTAGCGTTTTACCGGCAACGTCGAGCCTGGCTGCTGGCACTGTATTTCGGCCTGATCAACGCGGGCTACACCAGCATGGTCGCCTGGCTACCGGCCTACTACCTGCAATTGGGCTGGAGCCCTACGCGCAGCGGTTCGTTGTTGGCGTTCATGACGATCTTTCAGGTGCTAGCGGCGCTGCTGATGCCAGCCCTGGCCCAGCGCAGCACGGACCGACGCCCATTGCTCAGCATCAGTCTGTTGTCACAGGTGGTTGGCTATTGCGGCCTGGTCTGGCTGCCCGGGCAATTCACCTTTGCCTGGGTAGCCCTGATCGGCTTTGGCCTCGGTGCCTGCTTCGCCTTGAGCCTGATCCTCACCCTGGATCACCGCAAGGATCCGCGCCAGGCCGGGCAACTGGCGGCGTTCGTGCAAGGTATCGGCTTTCTGATCAATGCTACTTCACCTTGGATCAGCGCCTGGTTGCGTGAGATGACGGGGAGTTTTGTCACGGCCTGGGTGGTGTTGGCGGTGGTTTGTGTGGCGATGATCGTGCTGACGCGAATATTCAACCCGGCTGGGTATCGCGATCATGCCGACTCTGAAGGAGTTGTACCAGCGATGCAGGCAACGCGGTCTTCCTGAATTGTGGGAGCTCCCACAAAGCCAGCCCCTACATTGCCGCAGCCCCATGGCAGTCAGTACCAGCCTTCAGGCATAGTGGCGGCATGGCCTTTGGCATCACAGCTCGGAATCTTGGCAATTGAATGCTATCTCTCTGCGCACTCTGGCAATCTGCACCCTCCTGGTGTTGGCCGGTTGCGCCTCGAAACCCGCAGAAGAACCCCCCGCCAGCCCGGCCCAGGTACGGGCCAAAATCGTCCGGTTGATGCCGCCGAAAACCCCGGACCGTGAAGGCTGGGCCACCGATATCTATGCCGCCTTTGCCGCCCAGGACATTGCCACGACCAATGAAAACCTGTGTTCGGTATTGGCCGTCGTCGAGCAGGAATCCACCTTCCAGGTAGACCCGCAGGTCCCGGGGCTGGCCAGGATCGCCCGCGGAGAAATCGACCAGCGAGCGGCCAAGTTGCATGTGCCGAACCTGCTGGTCAATGCGGCCTTGCAGTTGGACTCGCCCACCGGCAAGACCTATAACCAACGCCTGGCCAAGGTGCGCTCGGAGAAAGAGCTGAGCGCGATTTTCGATGATTTCATCGGCATGGCCCCCTTGGGGCAGACACTGTTTGGCCGGCTCAACCCGGTGCACACCGGTGGGCCGATGCAGGTCAGCATCGACTTCGCCGAAAGCCGGGCCAAGGACTATCCCTATCCGGTACAAGGTTCGATCCGCCAGGAAGTGTTCAGCCGGCGCGGAGGCATGTATTTCGGCATCTCCCATTTGCTCGGCTATCCAACCCACTACGACAAATCGCTGTACCGCTTTGCCGATTTCAATGCCGGCTGGTACGCCAGCCGCAATGCGGCTTTGCAGAACGCCGTCAGCCTGGCCACGGGCATCAAGCTGGCCCGTGACGGCGACTTGATCGACCACAGCACCTTTTCGGCAGGCGCTACCGAGCTTGCGGTACGTACCCTGGGCAAGAAGATAGATTTGAGCAACAGCGCCATTCGCCGCCAACTGGAGCAGGGCGACAGCCTCGAATTCGAAGACAGCGACCTCTACACTCGGGTGTTTGCACTGGCCGAGAAGCTCGAACGCAAGGCCTTGCCTCGGGCGATGCTGCCAGGCATCACATTGGAAAGCCCGAAGATTACCCGCAAGCTCACCACGGCGTGGTTTGCCAAGCGTGTCGATGAGCGTCGCCAGCGCTGTCTGGCGCGCCTGCAAAAGTAAGCAACCCGTCAGCTGCCCGGTTGTATTTTGTGGGCACTGAAGTAACGCTCCAAGGCATCGGCCGAGGCACGGCTGTCGGCCAGTGCCACATAAGTATCAGGGCGCAGCAGGTAGCAGGCATCCCGTGCCAGGCCCGCGGTTTCATGGGCCGGTGTCCAGGGGTAGACCTGCAGAGGCACCGCGCGGTCGGTGCACCACTGCGCCAGCGCTTGGTTGGCCTCACCGTAGACATGCACCTGCCAGGTCATCTGTGCCAGCGAATCGAAATTGTCGACGCCACCACCTGCCACCCAAGGCAAGCGGTCGCCGCCCTGGACATGGCCGGCGCTGCCGCTGCTCAACGCCGTTGCCCGATAGTTCAGGGTGATCTGCGAGACCGTGCGGAACATGAATTCGCGCACTCGCTCCACTGAGGTGACCTTGGGCAACAACAGTGGGGCGATGCGGGTGCGTACCAGGTTGGCGATCGGCCCGTCGGCGGTGACGAAACTGAACACCCGGTCGGTGGTGGCTACCAGCCTGCGGGCAAAAGCGATGCGCTCCGGCTCGTAGCTGTCCAGCAAGCCAGGGGCGGCTGTGCCCTTGACCACGGCAGCGAGTTTCCAGGCCAGGTTGATGGCATCGCCGATACCGGTGTTCATCCCCTGACCGCCTGCCGGGCTGTGAATGTGTGCCGCGTCGCCGAGAAGGAAGGCGCGGCCCTTGCGAAACGTCTCGGCAACCCGGTGGTGCACGCGGTAACTGGAAAACCAGTTGACCTTGCGCACATTGACCTTTAAGTGCTCGATGGCGCGGCGGCTGACATCCTCGAACGTGAGGGTCTCGGCGTGCTCGGCCCGTTCATCGCGCACGGTGCCGATCAGGCGGGCGCGGCCGGTGCTGGCCAGGGGAAAAACCGCGAGAAAGTCGGCTTCGTCCAGGTCCACATGCAGCTCGCCGTTGAAGGCTGCGCCCTGGGCCTCGACGTCGGCGACATAGAACACCTGCTGGTAGGTACCTCCGGGGAATTCGATACCCAGGGCCTTGCGCACGGTCGAGCGGGCGCCGTCGCAACCGGCGATATACAAGGCCTCGCAGGTTTCCTGATGGCCGGCCGAAGTGAGCAGACGCGCGATGATGTGCTCGCCCTCATCGAGAAAACCGAGCAGTTCGGTATCGCGCTCGACAGCAACATTGAACTGCGCCAGGCGCTCGATCAGCAGCAATTCGTGCTCGTCCTGGGGGAATATCTCCAGGAACGGGTAGGGTGTCAGCCCCTGGCCGATAGCGTCCAGTGACAAGCGCGCAGCCTGGTGGCCCTTGACCCAGAAGTTGGCGGCCGGCACCAGGTGGCCTTTTTGTATGATGGCGTCGGCCAGGTCCAGTTGGCGATACAGCTCCAGCGTGCGGGCTTGCACGGCCAAGGCGCGGGAGGTAGTGCCCGGTTCAAAGGTCTTGTCGATGATGCGTACGGCAATGCCCAGTTTGCTGAGCCAGAGTGCCAGTGCCAACCCGGTCGGGCCGGCGCCGATGATCAGTACGTCGCAATGCTTCATGACGGGTTCCCTCTGTTTGACTGAGCGCCAGTCGTTGAACAGCCGGTGTGCCGATGAGCAGTTTAGTCGATGGTGGGGTGAGCCTTTTGGTGCCTGACGGAATCAGGCAGGGTGTGGGGGGTTATATTGCCTATCGGGCCTTTATCGCTGGCAAGCCAGAACAAGGGGCAGATACCCAAATCCCCTGTGGCTTGCCAGCGATAGCCGTTACTGGCCCTCGGACCGAGCACTGATCACCGCATGCTCATGGCGCTCAACCTCGGTGAACGCGCCGATCATGGTCCGGTACACCTGTTCGGTCACTCCGGGATGGGCGCCAAGCTCCAGCGACAATGCCTTGACCCTGTGCAGTACCTGTTCGACCCGCTGGGTTGACTTGACCTCTTCATCATTTTTCTTGAACCGGGCCGCTTGCTTGACGAAGCCACCGCGCGCGGCGAGCAGGGCGACCAGCTCGTTGTCGATCTGGTCGATGTGAGCGCGGACTTCGGCGATGCTGTTGCAATGCTTGGCTTTGTTCATCGGTCACTTCCTTAACGTCGGATGGTTTCTGAGCCTAGCACTAGTTTTTAAATGCGCGTTGGCGAGCAGCACCGACCAGGATCGACCTCACGGCAGAAATATGCTGAACTTGCCGCCGCCGAGTTCGCCGCCATTGGCAATCTCGATGCGCCCGTGTGCACCCTGGCGCTGATGCTGCCGGGCGATGCAAGCGGCGAAGTGCAGACCCAGGCCGGTACTGCCGCTGCTTTGGTTGATGCCCGTCACGTAATCAGTCTGGTGTTCGACCAGGTGCACGGGAAAGCCCGGGCCATCGTCGTTGATGGTGATCACCAGTTGTTCGTCCACCAGGCCTGCGCTGAGCAGGATCTGCCCGCGGGCGTAGCGAATGGCGTTGACCACAACGTTGGACACCACCGAACCGATCAACTCGCGATCAAAGAAGGCGGGCAGGGCGAAGTCTTCCACCTCAAAGTGTGCACTGATGCCGCGGCTGCTCAGTACCTCCTCGTGCAGCGCCAGTTGCGCTTCCAGGAAGTCGTCGAGTTCATGGTAGTCGGGACGCAGGGGCAGTTGGTTGACGCCCAGTTTGTACAGCCCCAACAGCTGCACCAGCATGCTGTTGAGGTGGGCGAACTGGTAGTTGATGACGCCTTGCTCGGGTACCTCGCGTTGCGCTTCGGGCAATTGCGCCACCCACTGCCCGTGGGCATGCATCAGGTTGCCCAGGGAGTTTTTCATGTCGTGCACGGTGGAGGCGATCACCATGGAAAAGTCGAGCCCCGGGTCTTGGTCTGTCATTGGCCAAATGCTCTGCTGCGCAATTTCTGATAGCGCTCGTAGCGCGGGTCGGAGTCGGGCATCCTGCCGACCATTTTCAGGCTGGCCTGGCACTCTTGCAGCGCTATCGGGTCGAGTTTCTGTGCGCCAAAGTGCAGCAACGACTGCGCCAGGTTCAGGGCGATACTGATGTTCTTGGGCTGCAAGGCCAAGGCGCGACGGAACAGGTCCTGAGCCTCGGCCAGGTTACCGGCGCGATAGCTGCGTACACCCTGGATATTGAGATCGATGGCCACTTTGCCGGCACCGAGGATTGCCGGATCGTCGGTATGCTGCGCGATGCTTTTCATTACTGCCGGATCGTCGCCATAGATTTCCGCGCAGGTCTTCAGGACACCCGCACCGACATCTTCGCGCCCTAATTGCTTGAGTTGCACAGCCACGGCCAGTGCAGCTTCGGCATCGAGAAACTGCTCCATACCTTCGAGCCGAGCCATGGCCTGTTCAGTCAGCTTGGCCGCCATTTCCGGGTCGGACAATTGCACGCTGGTGGCTTTGATCAAGCGCGCGCGCACTTGAACGCCGGCATCTTCGGCGTTGTCCTTGGCCACTTCGGTGAGGGTTTGGTTGACCTCGACCCGGGTGCGCGCATCCAACCCGCGGTCACCACATTTACTGATCAGCGCCTGGGCCAGGCCAAGATTGCTCTCCGGGCTCTTGAAACGCGAAAACTGCCCCTGGTTCACCGCCTGGCGGTAGGCCCTGGAGGCGCTGTCGAAGTCGTCGTTGTTCAGCGCCAATTTGCCGAGCAGCTGTTGGCGGCGCACCGCGTAAGGTGACAGGCGCACTGCGTCTTCGAGCACTTGTTGCGCGCGTTTGCGGTTGCCGGAAGCGACCAGCACATCGGCCAGGCCGTCGTACAACACCGGCATCATGGCAAAGGCCTTGACCGCCTGTTCGTAAATGACTTGTGCTTCGCTGTGGCGGCCACGCTTGAACAGCAGCTTGCCCAGCGCGGCATAAACCCAGGGTTGTGGGCGGTCAGCCAGGATACCTTTGAGCAGGGTTTCCAGTGGTTCATGCTGGTTCAGGTCACGCAGGGCATCGGCCTTGTAGCGCAGGCAAAGTGGAGCAAAGCGCGGGTCTTGTTTGGTCAGCGCAATACAGGCGGCCAATACTTCGGCAGGCTTGCCGCGATCCAGAGCCTGGAGAATGGGCTTGAGCACGTTCTTGCGCTGGATGATTTTTTCCAGCCGCTGGGCCAGGCTTGCGCGGTTGAACGGCTTGGTCAGGTACGCATCCGGTTCCCACTCCAGGGCGCTGACCACCATGGCCTGGCTGTTTTCGGCCGTGACCATGACAAACACGCTTTCGTGGCTGATCAGCCTGTCGGTCATCAAGTCTTCAAGTACTTGTTGGCCGTTTTTCTTGCCATCACCGAGGTTGAAGTCATGCAGGATGAAGTCATAGCGCTTCTGGGAGCACAGGCGCAGCGCTTGCTCGCCGGTGTCGGCGGTGTCCACTTCCTGCACCCCCAACTCGCGCAGCATCGACCTGACAGAGCTACGAAAATCGGAGAAATCGTCGACGATCAAAAAGCTTTTCTTGTTCCACGCCAGCATCGAGATTCCTGTCAGGGGAGTAGTAATGGGCCCAGGTGCAATGATGCGAGTGGGTGCTGCGTCACTGCTTCAAACGGGTATTGCGGCAATGATATCAAAATGCCTTCATCTCATGGCTCAGCTCATGAAGAAGCGGCTTGTTCGAGATATCGGCGGCTGTTCGGCAAAGCTTAGGGGGGACGAATCAATTTTCGCCGCAGCAGTGTATTGACAGTGAGGCTCAAGCCGAATAATGGTTGCTCGTGGCATCATCATTAGGAACACCATGCAGCGCAGGCGCCGATGAAAAATATTACCCACTCACTGTCCACGGACGGGCCTTCGCGGTTCTGGCGTGACGACGCGGTGCCTTTCATCGAGGCCAGGGGCGTCGAGGATGGGCGCAAGTTCTGCTATGCGCGCCATTCCCATGCGACCTTTTCCATTGGGGCGATCACGACCGGTTGCAGCACTTACCACAATGGCGACGAGCAATACCGCGTCGCAGCAGGCACGGTGGTATTGATGAACCCAGGTGTGGTGCATGCGTGCAACCCGATTGCCGACCAGCCCTGGTCGTACCGCATGTTGTATGTCGACACGCCGTGGCTTGCGGCCTTGCAAAGCCGATTGGGTATTGCCGATGGCTCAGGCTTTCGCCCCCTGGCAATGACCCATACTGATGATGCCCAGATCTTTGCAGGGCTCAATGGCTTGTATGAAGTGCTGACCGATGGGCGAATTACACCGGGGGAAAAACACAGGGCAGCGCTGGGTTTTTTCACCCAGGTGCTGCATGCGTTGAGCCCTATGGCTGCCGAGGTGCTGGAGCCGAACCACAAGCTGGAACGGGCTGCCGAGTACATTCGCACGCACCGCACCGATACCCTCAAGCTCGATGACATCTGCCGTGCAGCGCAGCTTTCGCCGTCCTACTTGATACGCGCATTCAAGCAGCATTACGGCATGACCCCGCACGGCTACCTGATCGACCAGCGCATTCAATTCGCCCGCAGCCAACTGCGCCAAGGGCGTTTGATTGCCGAGGTGGCCCATGAGGCGGGTTTTGCCGACCAGGCGCATTTTCAGCGAGCGTTCAAGCATTACCTGGCAGCGACACCCGGCCACTATCGCGGTTAGGCCAGCATCAGGTAGAGCGCACAGGCTGCCAGCAGTGCGGCCATCAGCCGGTTGAACAGGCGCACACCGGTGGCATTGTTCAAGTAGTGGCGCACGAATGTGCCGGCGAAGGCCCAGCAGGCGATGGACAGGTAACAGATCACGAAGTAGACCCAGGCGAACTGCCATACCAACAGGGTTTGGCCATCGGCTGCGAACGCGCCCATGCCGGCCACGCAGGCCAGCCAGGCCTTGGGGTTCAGCCACTGCATGAGCGCGCCGTACCAGAACGACGGCGCCTTGACCGCTTCGTCATTGCCCAGTTGGCCATTGTCGCTGGCCAGTTTCCAGGCCATGTACAACAGGAACACCACCCCGGCCCATTTGATCGCAGACGTCAGCCACGGCCAGAACAGGAGGACTTCGTGCAGGCCCAGGCCGATCAAAACCAGCAGCAGGGTAAAGCCGACCGTCGCACCGGTCACATGCCGCAGGCTGGCGGCCAGGCCATGGCGGGCACCGCTGCTCAAGGCGACGATATTGACAGGTCCTGGGGAGATGGAGGAGGCCAGCGCGAAGGCGGCCATCGATAGCATAAGGCTCATGGGGACCTGCTGTGGAGGAGGGAAGACGAGCACAAAGGTAGGGGCAGGGCGCTGCGGTGTATTGAAGAAAATGCCCCTGGCGCGCGAATGCGGTGGTTGACTTGGATCCCGTGCTCGGATAGTTTTCCAGCCATGACAAATTCTGCGCACTTGCCTCAACACAGCATTATTACCGCCATTCCTCATTTGGCGGGCTAGCTGGCATCTGCACCCAACCCGCCCTGGAGGCGGGTTTTTTCATTCCGCTCCCAGGCCTTTGCAAGACTCAAGGAGCGTTCATGACCATCTTCCAGGCTTGTCCCGTCGGCACTGACACCGATGTTGCGCAGCTGCAACTGCTGTCGAGCTACGTCAAGAAGATCCTCGCCGCGCCAGTCTACGATGTTGCCCAGCAAACGCCCCTGCAACCGGCCCGGGCGTTGAGCGAACAGTTGGGCAACCAGGTGTTGCTCAAACGCGAAGACTTGCAGCCGACCTTCTCCTTCAAGATCCGTGGCGCCTACACGCGCCTGGCGCAATTGGATGCGCAACAACGCGCCCGCGGTGTGATCACAGCTTCGGCTGGCAACCATGCCCAGGGTGTGGCGTTGGCGGCGCGGGAGTTGGGTATCAATGCAAGCATCGTCATGCCGACGACAACGCCGGAACTCAAGGTCAGCGGCGTGCGCTCGCGCGGCGGCAACGTGGTGTTGCACGGTGACAGTTTCCCGCAAGCACTGGCCCATGCCCTGGCGCTGGCCGAAGAGCAGGGCGCGACCTTCGTGCCACCTTACGACGACCCGGATGTGATCGCCGGCCAAGGCACCGTGGCCATGGAAATCCTGCGCCAGCAACCGGGTGAGCTGGACGCGATCTTCGTGCCGGTGGGCGGCGGCGGACTGATCGCGGGCATCGCCGCTTACGTGAAATACCTGCGCCCCGAGGTCAAGGTCATCGGCGTCGAGCCCCATGATTCGAACTGCCTGCAAGCGGCGATGATGGCCGGCGAACGAGTGGTGTTGCCCCAGGTGGGCAGCTTTGCCGAGGGCGTGGCAGTGGCGCAGATCGGTGCCCATTGCTTCGACATCTGCCGTTATCACGTAGATGCAGTAATCACGGTCAGCAGCGATGAACTATGCGCGGCAATCAAGGACATCTACGACGACACCCGCTCGATCACCGAGCCCTCCGGCGCCCTGGCCGTAGCCGGGATCAAAAAGTACGTGGCCCAGACCGGTGCACGCGAGCAGACCCTGGTGGCCATCGACTCTGGTGCCAACGTCAACTTCGACCGCCTGCGCCACGTTGCCGAACGCGCGGAACTCGGCGAGCAACGCGAAGCGATCATCGCCGTGACCATCCCCGAACAACCGGGCAGTTTCAAGGCGTTCTGCCAGGCCCTGGGCAAGCGCCAGATCACCGAGTTCAACTACCGCTACCACAGCGGCAAGGAGGCCCACTTGTTTGTCGGCGTGCAGACCCACCCCGTCACAGATCCACGTGATGAGCTGTTGCGCAGCCTCGACCAGCAGGGCTTCCCGGTACTGGACCTGACCGATAATGAATTGGCCAAACTGCACATCCGCCACACGGTGGGCGGCCATGCCGGGCAGGGTGCGAGCGAGATCGTGCTGCGTTTCGAATTCCCGGAGCGGCCCGGGGCATTGCTGAATTTCCTCGAGCGTTTGGGTAAGCGCTGGAGCATCACCATGTTCCACTACCGCAACCATGGCGCGGCCGAGGCGCGGGTGTTCGCGGCATTGGACGTGCCCGAGGAAGAGCGGCACCTGCTGCCGCAACTGCTCGATAGCATGGGGTACCGGTGGTGGGATGAAACGGATAATCCGGCTTATCGGTTGTTTTTGGCTTGAGGTTGGGTGCGGGCGACAGGGTTGCTTGCACCTGCACTGGCCTCATCGCGGGCAATCGGATTGCCCGCGATGAGGCTAAGCCGCAATGCAAATTCACGAGAAATACCTCCAATATGTGGTGAATTGTGGGTTGGCTGTTGTTGAATATTAAACTTCTCTAATCAGTTACTTATGATTGTTTGTGTGTAAAAGTGAGTTTGCTGTTGTAGGAATTGTCTATTTATCTTGTGGGATATATATCCACGACAGATACAAAATGAAATGTGTCCGCGATTGCTACTGCTTGTAAGTTGGAATAAAAAAGATTCGCGGTTGCGACGATCTGGATTGTTTCTTACAACATGGATGGTGATCTGGAGGGCATGTAAATGGAATACGATGTCATCGTTATCGGCTCCGGCGCAGTTGCCGGTTCCATCGCGTTTGAAATGGCCGACAAGGGGCTGAAGGTTTGTCGGGTTGGGCCAATCGAGAGAAGCAATTCGGCCTCCCAGGCTGCTGGCGCTATGAATGGTTGTTTCGGTGAAGTTACCCGTGGGTTGCTGGTTAGTGAGTACGGGAAACTAAAACTGAGCATGGACCACATGGCTAAAGCGCTATGGCCCCACTGGGGGCGGCGTTTGGCAGAGGCATCTGGCGATAACACCTCATTGATCAGCGCAACGGGCACCCATGTTGTACTCAATACTGCAGGGATGACTGAAGTTGATACTGTTAATTATGAGGCCATCGAACAATCCGTCCATGCGCCAGCGTTTGCAACAGTACTATGAGGCCTGGTCATGAGCCTTTGTGGCGCAGATTTACGCGCAGTCGACCAAGCACGTGCATTACTACGCGAGTCAGGTATCTGGGATGTCGAAAATGATTTGAGTTGCTTGATTGACCGTTACCTGTACCGCCATTGTGCCCAGCGGGCACGGCAGGAATTCATGCTTGCGGTTCGTGAGCGTTGTCGGCGTATCCCCTTGGCGCACATTGTCGGCGCTGTCGAGTTTGATGAGTTGTCATTGGCTGTAGGGACCGGCGTTTTCATTCCTCGCCCACACAGCCGCATCATTCACAAATGGCTGGATGAGGGGCATATCACCCAGCACGCACAAGTGCTGGATCTGTGCGCGGGCACTGGTGCCATTGGCTTGGCTATTGCCAGACGACGGCCTGATTTACATGTGACCTGCGTTGAGTACGACGACATCGCTTTTCAGTACTTGCAGCGTAACGTTCAACGCCTTGCCGATGAGGGCCTGAGCGTCCGTACGCATAGGGCTGATGTGCGCGTGCGCTCGGCCTTCACTCAGTTTGCGGGCGAGGTTGCACTGATCGTGGCTAACCCTCCCTATGTTCCCGAAACCATGGAACTGCTGCCGGAATGGGGCGATCACCACCCCAAGGTTTCCATATTTTCCGGCACGGACGGTCTGCAGCTGACGCGTTTAATTGTCGAGCAGGCGTACGACCTGTTGCGTCCGGATGGCTGGCTGCTTGTCGAGCATGGAGAAGATCAGTCCCAGGCTGTCAGGGCCTTGTTCGTTCAGGCCGGAATGCAAGCAGTCGAAACCCGAATAGATGACGAGGAGACCGATGCCACCGGCAGCGCCGTGATGACGATCGGTTGCAAGCGTCTTTGAACCAGCAGAAGGGAGTTTGTGCAATGGATGCGAGCAACAGGCAGGACTGGATGTCGATTCGCCGCTCACGTACGACCGGTGCATCGGCGCAAGCTATCAGTGAAGGGTTGACCGGTTTCACGGTAGCGGCGAGGGAAGGCAAGCAGATAACGCTTGAAAGTGGGCAGGTTTTTACCGAGTTTGTTTCATGCTCATACCTTGGTCTGGAAAATCATCCAGCACTGATCGACGCCGCCAAGCCCTGTTTCGGCGTTGTGTAGCCAGCTGGAGGGGGCGCAAGGTTTTGTCTACGTCGACGATGCCCATGGTATTTCCATCGTCGGCAGGAGTGGTTGCGGCTATGCGTTCACTGATGTCGGTGCAAGCTTGCCGAAAAATCTTGTGCTCATCGGTGCATCAGTTGGTATCGACCATACGCGGCACCATCAAGCACGATGTGTCAGTGATGGAAGTCATACGTGCGTGTTTCCCCGGCGGCTCAATGACGGGGGCTCCGAAAAAGCGAACCATGGAAATGATCGATACGCTGGAGTCTTCGGCACGAGGCATCTACTCCGGTGCTCTCGGTTGGATTGGTTTCAATGGAGAAGCTGACCTGAGTATCGTCATCCGTACCGCGGTTTTACAGGGACAATGCGCACTCTTCGGTATTGGGGGCGCAATAGTCGCGGATTCTGATCCGCATCTGGAGCTTGAAGAGACCCTGGTCAAGGCCAGCGTTCCTTACCACTGTTTCAGCCAGCGGGTCGCAGAATGAAGAAAGAAGTTGTTGTGTTGGGTGGGGGCGGGGCAGTAGGGGGGATGTTGACAGGGCTGTTGCGCCAGGCCGGCATTCGCACCGTGGGTATCGACAATCGAGTGCCGTACAAGCCGTTGGTTGGCCTGCAGATGGATCTGGTGTACGCGCCATTGCTTGATGCTCGAATTTTCGAGCGTGCCGTGGCAGTGATCTTTGCGCTGCCGGAAGATGTTGCGGTGCAAGTGTTGCCTCGTGTTCTGCAAGCCGTGGGAGGTGAAGCACTGATTGTGCCGACCTGTTCGGTCCAGGGGCCATTCCATGCTGCCTTGAAAACCGCCGCTCCAACTCAGCCGTGGTTAGGAATCAACCCTATGTTCTCCCCAAGCCTGGAGGTTCGCGGGAGGCCTGTTGTGATGTGCCTGGACGACGTCCACGCGCCTGTTCACTGGCTGGAAACGCTGCTGAGCGAAGCCGGCCTGGACATCAAGCGGATGAGCGTCGAGCAGCACGACCAGGCCATGGCACTCTGCCAGGCATTGCCCCATGCCGCTGTCATTGCATTTGGAATGGCGTTGGCAAAGAGTGGTGCCGATCTGGCACCACTCCTGGCAGTCGCGCCACCACCGATGCGGACGATGCTGGCACTGCTGTCACGAATTCTCTGCAACCCTGTCGAGGTGTATTGGGACATCCAGCGTGAAAACACTTTTGCGGCCGAGCAGCGCGAAAGCTTGGCCAAGGCAATGGGTCAACTGAGTGATCGAGTGCATGGCGATGAGCAACACGAATTCGCCAACGAACTGATCGATATTGCTCAAACATTGGGCGCACACCGTATAAACGGAGCCGAAGAGTGTCAGCGGCTGTTTTCATCGCTGAACCAATTCAAATAATGCCCATGCATCGACAAGGAGTTGAAAGATGTTAACGAACAGCGACACGGCAGTTGGCCCGAGCGCCTCCCTGAAACACTGGCTAGGCCTTTCGGTCCTGATGCTACCGGTACTGCTGGTCACCATCGACAACACAATCCTGGGCTTCGCCCTGCCGAAAATCGCTGAAGCGTTGGCTCCCGATGCCAGCCAGCAACTGTGGATGGTCGATGCCTATTCCCTGGTGCTGGCCGGGCTGTTGGTGACCATGGGCGGGATTGGTGACCGTGTTGGCCATCGACGCCTGTTGCTGCTGGGAGCGTTAGGGTTTGCCGTGGTTTCGGTCCTGACTGCGCTGTCCTCCACAGCAGAGCAGTTGATCGCCGGGCGGGCATTGATGGGGGTTTTTGGTGCCATGCTGATGCCTTCGACACTGGCGTTGATCGGCACGCTGTTCGCCGACCGCGAGCAGCGGCGGTTTGCCGTGGCGGTGTGGGCGACATGCCTGACGGTGGGTTCGGCCTTGGGGCCATTGATGGGCGGGGTATTGCTGCAGTTTTTCAGTTGGAGTTCGATCTTTCTGCTGGCGGTTCCGGTGCTGGTGCCGCTGTTGATTGCAGGGCCGCTACTGTTGCCGGAATCAGCCAAAGATACGGGAGGCAAAATCGACCTGCCCAGCGTGTTGCTGTCGATGTCGACCCTGGCCGCAACTGTGTATGGCATCAAGCATATGGCTGGAACGGGCGCCGACTGGGTCGCCGCTTCGGCGCTGTTGGTTGGGTTGGGGTCAGGCGTTTTGTTCGTGCGTCGGCAGCTGCGGCTTGAAGTGCCCCTGCTGGACCTGGCATTGCTGGGCAACGGTACGTTCACCGGGGTGGTCCTGGTCAACCTGTTGAGCCTGGCGCTGTTGGTCGGCTTTGTTTTCTTTGCCACCCAATCACTGCAGATCGTTCTGGGCCTGGCCCCTTTGGCTGCCAGCCTGGCGCTGGTGCCCGGGCAGATCCTGGCGATCATCGTCGGTATGGCCATCGTGCCGGTTGCCCAGCGTATGCCGGCTTATCGACTGGTGCCAGTGCTGCTCGGTTTTACCGGTGTAGCGTTTCTGCTGGTCGCGGTGGCGGGTGGCGGGTTGTTTACCCTGGTAGTGGCATTTGCCCTGCTCAATGTGGGGGTGGGCGCAATCGCTTCGGTGTCCACCGACCTGGTGCTGGCAGCTGCACCACCGGCCAAGGCGGGGGCGGCTTCGGCGATCAGTGAAACGGCTTATGAAGTGGGCGTCGTGTTTGGTACGACGGTACTTGGTGGGCTGCTGGCTGCCGGGTATCGGGGAGCTTTGACATTGCCGGTCGATTTGACGCAAGAGCAGGTGTCCCTGTCCGCTGAGACGCTGGCCGGTGCCCATGTGGTGGCCAGTGATCTGGGGGAGGTGGGTTTCGAGCTCATGGCATTGGCCAACTCCGCCTTTGCGGGCGCGGTTACGCAAGTGAGCTGGCTGGCGGTGGGGTTGGCGGCAATGATGATGGTGGCGGCCTGGCGGTTGTTGAAGGGGCCTGACCTTGCGCAGCGGTGAGGTCCTTTGGCGAGAACCCGGATCGTAGGAGCGGCCCAGGCCGCGAAGGGCTGCAAAGCAGCCCCGGTTCCCGATCTGATGCTTGACACAAATCGGGAACCGGTGCCGCTGTGCGGCGCTTCGCGGCCTGGGCCGCTCCTACAGGATTCGTGGGGCGCAGTGGCCTTTCATACCACCATCGACAACAACATGATAAAGATGATGCCAACCACCGACAGGATGGTTTCCATCATCGTCCAGGTCTTGAACGTCTCGGTCACGGTCATGTTGAAGTACTGTTTCACCAGCCAGAAACCGGCGTCGTTGACGTGAGAGAGAATCAGCGAGCCGGCGCCGGTGGCCAGCACCAGCAGTTCACGGTTCACATCCGGAATCAGTCCAACCACCGGGGCAACGATGCCGGCACCGGTGATGGTGGCAACCGTGGCCGAGCCTGTGGCAATGCGGATCACCGCCGCCACCAGCCATGCCAGGAGGATTGGCGAAATCTCGGCCTGCACCGCCATCTGCCCGATCACATTACCCACGCCGGTATCGACCAGCATCTGCTTGAAGCCACCGCCGGCACCGACGATCAATACGATTGCCGCGGTCGGTGCCAGGCTCTGGTCGAGCATCTTCATGATCTGATTACGGTTGAAACCACGGGCGGCACCAAAGGTGTAGAACGCCAGTAGCAGCGCCGAGAGCAGGGCGGTGATGGGGTGGCCGATCAGGTCCATCCATTGGCGGAACAGGGCTTCAGGTGGCAGCACCACATCGGCAAAGGTCTTGAGCAGCATCAGGAACACGGGCAGCAGCACGGTGATCAGGGTGATGCTGAAGCTTGGCAGGTTGCGGTTTTCCGACTCCTTGGCGATCTGGTCCATCAGTTCCTGGGACGGGCTGCCGGGGATGTACTTGGAGATGAAGTTACCGAACAAGGGGCCGGCGATCACAGCGGTCGGCAGGCCAACGATCAAGCCGTAGAAAATGGTCTTGCCAATGTCGGCGTTGAAAATACCGATCGCCAGCAGCGGCCCCGGATGCGGTGGCACCAGACCGTGTACCACGGACAGGCCGGCCAACAGCGGGATGCCGATCTTGATCAGCGACACGCCGGAACGCCGGGCGACGATGAATACCAGCGGGATCAGCAGCACAAAGCCGATCTCGAAAAACAGCGGGATGCCCACCAAAAAGGCCGAGAACATCATGGCCCAATGCACGTTTTTCTTGCCGAAGGCGCGGATCAGGGTCTGGGCGATCTGGTCGGCGCCGCCTGAATCGGCCATCAGCTTGCCGAGCATGGTGCCAAGGGCCAGCACGATACCGACGAAGCCCAGCACGCCACCAAAGCCGTCCTGGAAGGATTTCATCACCTTGACCACCGGCATGCCGGACGTCAGGCCGAGAAAACCGGCGGCCAGGGTCAGGGCAACGAAAGGGTGAACCTTGAACTGGGTAATCAGCAGCACCAGGCCGACGATGGTGATCAGTGCATCAAGAAGCAGGTAAGTGTCGTTGGCTAAACCGAGCATGGTTCAGTGCCTCGTATTGTCGTTGTTGTGGGCGAATCTATTAAAGGTAGCGCTATCTTTGGCGGCCTGACGGAAAAAGCTTCCGTCAGGTCGATTGTGACAAGGTCACCGCGCCATGGCTGATAAGCCAGGCATCGACCCGATCGGCCAGGGTGGCGGGGAGCAGGGTAGCGTCCAGGGCCAAGGTCAGGTGCTCGCCGTGGGGCGGTTCGAGGGTAGCGAACTGGCTTTCGATCAGGCTGGCAGGCATGAAATGGCCGGGGCGGGCAGTTACCCGGCGAGTGGCTTCTTCCGGGCTCAATTCCAGAAACACGAAGCCCAACTCCGGTACGGCGGCGCGCAGGGTTTCGCGGTAACGCCGCTTGAGCGCCGAGCAGGTCAGGATCGGCCGTTCGCCAGCCTTGATGGTCCGGCTCAATTCCTCACCCAGGCTGACCAGCCAACCGGCGCGGTCGTCGTCGTTCAGGGGAATTCCGGCGCTCATTTTTTCGATATTGGCAGCGGGGTGGAAGGCATCGCCTTCGATCAGGCGGCCGCCGCTACGCTGGGCGATGGCGGCACCGATGTGGCTCTTGCCACAACCAGCTACACCCATTACCACCAATGCGGGCAGGGGAAAATTCATCGGTACCTCCAACGGCAAGATAGCGCTGTCTTTGTCGGGGCGAGCCACCAGAGCAAGACGCGTACGCCGTGTATTATTGATCTTGTAGTTGTCGTCATCGCCTGTTACGCAATTGTGAATTGCTCCCAGCCTGAGACAGCGCTACCTTAGTGCCCGTTCCCTATTCTTTGCAAGTCGAAAATAATCAAATCCATGACCCGCATCGGCTCTCGTACTACCGGACGTCCCACCTTGGCGGAAGTTGCCCGTCTTTCGGGGGTGTCTCCCATTACCGCTTCCCGCGCCCTGCGCGGCGTTGCCACTGTGGCCCCGGACCTGGTGAAAAAGGTCGAGGAAGCCGCCCAGGCACTTGGTTACGTAGCCAACCCGGCCGCCCGCGCGCTGGCTTCGGCCCAAAGCCAGTCAGTGGTGGTGTTGATCCCATCGCTGTCCAACCAATTGTTTATCGAAACCCTCGAGGCCATTCACGAAGTGATGCGTCCACGCGGCCTGGAAGTGCTGATCGGTAACTTTCACTACGATGTCGAGGAAGAGGAGAAGCTGATACGCAACTACCTGGGGCATCAGCCGCGCGGCATCCTGTTGACCGGTTTCGACCGCACCGAAGGCTCGCGGCGCATGCTGGCAAGCAGTGGCGTACCGTGCGTGCACATGATGGAGTTGGTGTCAGCGCCGGGAGTGATGTCGGTGGGTTTCTCTCAGGAGCAGGCAGGCATCGTTGCTGCTCAGCACCTGCTCGAGCGCGGCCGGCGCCGGCTTGCCTATGTGGCTGCGCAATTGGACCCACGGGTGATGCAGCGCGCCGAAGGCTTTCGCCGCACCTTGTCTGAAGCGGGTGTCTATGATGTTTCCCTTGAGGTCATGGCCCCGGACCCTTCCTCGATTGGCCTGGGGGGGCAGCTGTTCAGTGATTTGATGCGCAGGCACCCGGATGTGGACGGGATCTTCTTCTGTAACGACGACCTTGCCCAGGGCGCCATTCTCGAAGCCCTGCGCCAGGGCATCGCAGTGCCCGAGCGCGTGGCCATGGTCGGCTTCAACGATCTGGCAGCGTCGGCACACCTGGTGCCGCGCCTGACCTCGATCAGAACCCCGCGTGCCGCCATCGGTCGCCGGGCTGCGCAAATGCTTTTGGGCATGCTCGACGGCAAGCCCGGCAGCGCCCAGACTCAGGACCTTGGTTTTGAATTGATGGTTCGCGAAAGCACTTGAGCCACCGCCGACACCGTTCGGCAGTCTGGTTTGACGCATTGTATTATGATCGTAATATTATTGTTGTCATCCTATCGGCAAAGCGAGGTCAGCATCATGCGTTACACGGTCTTCGGTCGGCATACCGGCTTGCGCGTCTCGGAACTGGCACTGGGCACCGGTAACTTCGGCACCGGTTGGGGCCACGGGGCCGAGCGCGATGAAGCCAGGCAAATCTTCGACGGCTATGTCGAGGCGGGTGGCAATTTCCTCGATACGGCCAACGGTTACCAGGCGGGGCAGTCTGAAGTTCTGCTGGGAGAGTTCATTGCCGCCGAGCGAGATCACTTCGTCGTGGCCACCAAGTACACCATGGGTACCACGCCAGCTGCTGGCATTTCCCACACCGGCAACAATCGCAAGAACATGATCCGTTCGGTGGAAGAGAGCCTCAAGCGCCTGGGTTCCGAGCATATCGACCTGTTCTGGGCACACATCAGCGATGGTTTGACGCCCATGGAGGAAATCCTCCGTGGCTTCGATGACCTGGTGCGTGCCGGCAAGATTCTCTACGGCGGCCTGTCGAATTTTCCCGCCTGGCGTATCGCCCGTGCCGACACCCTCGCCGAGTTGCGAGGCCAGGCGCGTATTGCTGGCATCCAGGTTGAGTACAGCTTGGCCGAGCGCAGCGCCGACCGGGAATTGCTGCCAATGGCAGAAGCCCTGGGCCTGGGTATTACGGCCTGGTCGCCTTTGGGTGGCGGTTTCCTTACCGGTAAGTACCGCACTGCCGGCGACGACAACCGTGCGGCCAAGTTGGGTATGTTGGTGCATGCCGAAACCAGTGCCCGCGAGACGGCGATACTCGACACGTTGCTGGCCATTGCCCAAGAGCAGGGTGCCACGCCAACCCACATCGCCATTGCCTGGTTGCGCTATAAAGCTGCGCGTAGCAGCACCGGCTTGATCCCCATCCTGGGCTCACGCACTCGCGAGCAGTTGGACGGAACCCTGGGTGCCTTGCAAGTCGCGCTGGCCGACGAGCAGGCCATGCGTCTGGATGCTGCCAGCGCAATCGCCCTGGGCGTTCCTCATGTGCAGGTTGCCGAAACGTTCGAACGGCTTAACGGTGGACGCGAACTTGATGTGCCAAAAGTGCCTGTCGCCTGAACTAATTGGATCCAAGATTAAGTGACCTTTAAAAAGGCAGTAATGACCTATTCATTACTGCCTTTATGTGGCGCAGTTATTGCGTTCAATCGTTTGCGCCGCTGTTTTGAAAAAAGAACAGCGTGGATGATGGCAAATGGCTTGCACTCTTCTGTGTACTCGCTATGCTCTGGTGGACATTGCAGCGGCCAGGCTGGGGATTAAAACCCTTCCTGGTTTTTTAGTGCTTAAAGAATCGAGGTGGGGCGTCGATATATAAATCAGACGGTGATTTGTTGTGGGTGAAGTTTGCGGTGCATTCTCAAAGTCTATTTGAAATCCGTTACTTATAAATACGCACAAGGAAGGGTCGAGCAATGTTTGACTTTCATCGTAAAGCTGATTTGATCGAGATCGACCGTTGTACCCAGGCCTTGTCCGCCAGCAACGCAAAGTTGATGGCAGTCAGCCGTTCCATGGCCATGATCGAGTTCACTCCCGAAGGCATCATCCTGGATGCCAACGAAAATTTTTGTAGCGCTACAGGCTATTCGCCGGAAGAGATTCGTGGCAAACATCATCGTATGTTCTGCGAAGAAGCGTACATCCGCAGCGATGAATACACCCGCTTCTGGCGCGAACTGGCGCGGGGCGAACCCACCAGCGGTACTTTTCTGCGTCTGGACAAGCAGGGTAGGGAGATCTGGCTGGAGGCCAGTTATATGCCGGTGATCGGAGCGGATCGGCAAGTGAGCAGCGTGATTAAAATCGCCTCCGATATCACTCAGCGGGTGATCAAGGCGCATGAAAGTCAAAGCTTCTTGAATGCCATCAGCCGTTCAATGGCGATGATCGAATTTACCCCGCAAGGCAAAGTAATTACTGCCAACGAGAATTTTTTGGCGACCATGGGGTATCACCTTAATGAAATTATTGGCCAGCACCACAGTATGTTCTGTCGCCGTGGGGAAGGGGATACACCCAGCTACAAGGCGTTCTGGACATCATTGAATAGAGGTGAGTTTCATTCGCGTCGATTCGAGCGGGTGAACAAAATGGGCCAGGTGGTATTTCTCGAGGCCTCTTACAACCCCATCTTCGATGCCAAGGGCAGGCTATGTAAAGTCGTCAAGTTCGCCAGTGATATTACCAATCAGGTCAATACTCAGCAGATCGCCGCCGAAGCAGCTCATTCCACTTCCGTGCAGAACGATGCCTGTGCGCAGAAGGGCTCCAGCGTGGTGCAGCAGACGGTGCATGTGATCGAGGAAATCTCCAAGGACCTCAACGAAGCGGCACGCAGTATCGATGCGGTTAACAAGCAATCGGAGCTGATCGGCAAAATTGTCCAGACCATTCGCGGTATTGCCGACCAGACCAACCTGTTGGCACTCAATGCCGCCATCGAAGCCGCGCGAGCGGGTGAACACGGGCGTGGTTTTGCGGTAGTCGCCGACGAAGTGCGCAGCCTGGCGGCACGTACCAGCCAGGCCACAGTGGAAATTGTCGACGTGGTGCGGCAAAACCATGACCTGTCCATCAGTGCGGTGGCCAGCATGCAATCGAGCCTGAGCCGCACAGGCCTGGGGGTGGAGCTGGCCAATGAGGCGGGCGAGGTGATCATGGAGATCCAGATGGGCTCGCGACACGTGGTCGATGCCATCAGCCAGATCAACGCGACCTTGCAGCTCAATTGAACTGTATCGAGTGTGTGGGCAGGGCACCGGTTTGCCGGTGCCGCCGGTCAGCGTGCGTTGTTTTGCCAGATACCACGGCCTGGCAGGCGCTCGCGGTCATGGGGGGGCGCCGAAGTTTTGCGCCGGGCCTTTGGGCACGATACCGTTGGGGTTTATGGTTTTGTGGCTGATGTAGTAATGGTGCTGGATATGGGTGAAGTTCACCGATTCGGCCACACCGGGCCATTGGTACAGCTCCCTTAGCCAGTTGGACAGGTTCGGGTAGTCGGCGATGCGGCGCAGGTTGCACTTGAAGTGGCCGAAGTACACCGCGTCGAAGCGAATCATTGTGGTGAACAGTCGCCAGTCAGCCTCGGTCAGGTATTCACCTGCCACGTAACGGTTAACGCCCAGCAATTGTTCCAGGTGATCCAGTTCAGCGAACAGCTCGTCGAAGGCTTGCTCGTAAGCGCTTTGCGAAGTGGCGAAGCCTGCACGGTAGACGCCATTGTTCACCGCCGGGTAGATCCGCTCGTTCAAGGTATCGATTTGTCGGCGCAGGGGTTCAGGGTAGAAGTCCAGACGGTTGCCGGTCAGGCCGTCGAAGGCGCTGTTGAACATGCGGATGATTTCCGCCGACTCGTTGTTGACGATGCGTTGCTGCTGTTTATCCCAGAGCAGGGGGACGGTGACGCGGCCGCTGTAATGTGGGTCGTCGCGGGTATAGCGCTGGTGCAGGAACTGAAGGTGGTCGAGCGCATCGCCGCTTGATCCGGTTTCCTTATCGAAGGTCCAACCGTTCTCGCCCATCAGCCAACTGACCACCGACACGTCGATGAGGCTTTCCAAGCCCTTGAGCTTGCGCAGAACCAGGGTGCGATGGGCCCAGGGGCAGGCCAGCGAAACATACAGGTGATAGCGCTCGGCCTGGGCTTTAAAACCGCCTTCGCCCTGGCCGTCGGCAGTGATCCAGTGCCGACGTTGTGCGTTTTCTCGCTGGAAGGCGCCGTCCTTGCTGCTTTCATACCACTGGTCTTGCCAGCGTCCGTCGACCAAAAGACCCATCGTGAATTCCTCGGCAGTTTCATGCGTTGGAGCTCAGTGTAGGCCGCTTGGTTCGAACGAAAAGCGCAAAGCGCTGGCTGTTTTGATCGGTTAAATCGATCGGTTGCGGCCATCCCAATAGTGTTGGGCCTTGGCGAATGCCGAGTCTCGTGGCTCGCCCAGCCCGCGCAGGGCCAGGGCGATGGTCGACAGCAAGGCCATTTGTCCATAGCTGTCCTGTTGTTCACCGCGCCATATCGCCAGCAACTGCTCGGGGTCGAGTTGCGCAGGTTTGACGTGGCGTTGCGTGGATAGCGCCGGCCATTCTTCATCCCAACTCTGGCCACCCTGGGTGCCATACAGGTGGCTGGCACTGTCGGGATTGACCTCGATTTCGCCGCCATCGCCCTTGATCACGATGGCGCAGTCGCCGAGCAGGCCGCTGGCATCGCGGTGTACGGCTTGGTAGCCGGGGTGGAAGATACTCTGCAGGCCGCAGCGTGCGCCCAAAGGATTGAGGATGCGGGCCAGCGAGTGGATCGGCGAGCGCAGGCCCAGGGTGTTGCGCAGGTCGATCATGCGTTGCAGTTGAGGGGCCCAGTCTATCAGCGGCATGAACGCCAGGCTTTGGCTGTCCAGAGCGCTGCCGACGGCTTGCCAGTCACGGCAGAGTGGAATCTGCAGGGTATCGAGCAATTGCTCGGTGTAAAGACGCCCGGCGGTATGGGCGCCACCACCGTGCATGAAGGTGCGCACGCCGTTGCCTGCCAGGCATTTGGCAGCCAACAGGAACCAGGGCAAATGACGTTTCTTGCCGGCATAGGTCGGCCAGTCGATGTCCACCGCCATGGCCGGCGCCTGCAGGCGTTGGCGCAAGGCCTCGGTGAAGCCTGCGAGCTCTTCGGGGCTTTCTTCCTTGTGCCGCAACAACATCAGAAACGCACCGAGTTGAGTGTCTTCGACCGTTTCATCGAGCAGCATGCCCATGGCTTCGCGGGCTTCTTCGCGGGTCAGGCTGCGGGCGCCGCGCTTGCCTTTGCCGAGGATGCGCACGAACTGCGCGAACGGGTGTTCGGCCGGGGTTTCGGTGATCAGGGGGCGGTAGTCGTTCATATGCAGTTGGTCGGCTTGGGCAGGCCCGCCAGCTTGGCGGCGAGTTTGGCGGGAGTGCCATTGAACAAGTGATTGAGGTACAGGCTGTTGCCCTTTTCCGGCCCGAGTTTGGACGCTGTGTATTTGATCAGCGGGCGTGTGGCCGGCGACAACTCGAACTCTTTATAGAACTGGCGCAACAGCTCCAGCACTTCCCAGTGAGCGGGGCTCAGCACCAGGCCTTCCTCGGCAGCCAGGGCGTGGGCAACTTCATGGGACCAGTCGCCAAGGTCTTGCAGGTAACCATCCTTGTCCAGTGCAACGCTGCGTGAACCGACCGTCAAGGTGCTCATAGCCAACTGTTGACCTTATCAAAGCGAATGGACAGCTCGACGAACCCAGGGTAATCGATCGCCTGGGCCAGGCCTGCGGGGTCGATGGCGCGAGCCAGCAAGTCTTCTTCAAGGGCGAACAGGCGTGTGGCCAGTTGGCGCTCAGTCAACTGGCGCAAGGGCTCGCTGCCCGGTTGCAGCGCGTACACGGCATCGCCGGTTAAAAGGATTGCGTCGGCTTTGCCGAGCAGGCGCAGGCAACTGCCCAGACGGTTGTCGGAGAAAGGTGAATGCGACAGCACATGTAAAGTGGTCATCAGAGGGTAATCACCTGGTCATAGCGGTCGACAAGAGCTGCCAGTTCGTCATCGTCAAGTGGCTGGGCTTCAAGGCTCAAATTGTTGGCCGCCATGCCGCGTTCGGCCAAACTGGCACTGGAGACGAACAGCTCCTCGACGCCGAACATCGGCAGGGCCTGCAGGTTGGCGCCGAGGTTCTTTTGCTGCAACTGCCCGGGTTGCTGGGCCGGCTGCAACTGAAACACACCGTCATCGAGAAACAGCATGCCCAACGGCAGGTCGAAGGCGCCGCCGGCCAGAGCGATATCCAACGCCTCGCGCGCACCGGGCCCGGCCCAGGGCGCTTGGCGGCTGATGATCAAAAGCGATTTGGCCATCTCAATTGCCTCCAAAGCAGACAAGCCGATCGGCGACCTGCGCCGCTTCATGCAACTGCCCCAAGCCGGAAAGGTCCCAGGGCGCCGTCAGGTTCACGGCTGTGCGTGAGTAACGCTGGGCTTCCTGCTGGTCGAGCACACCACGGCGCAGGGCGGCGGCAATGCACACCACCGCATCGAGTTGATGCTCGTTGACAAAATCACGCCAAAGCGCCGGCACATCCTGTTCATCCTGCGCGGTGACGATAGTGTTCGAGGCGCTGTGCACGCCGTCCTGATAAAAGAACAGGCGGGCAATCTCGTGGCCCCCATTGATCACTGCCTGGGCAAACAACAAGGCGCGGCGCGAGGAGGGCGCATGGGCAGGGGCAAAAACGGCAATGGCGAACTTCATGGTCGACTCTGTCAGCAAATCTGCCGGAATAATAAAGCCTGGCGGCTAAAAAAGCCCGCCGCTTCGCACCCGGACGCGGCCGCTACAAACCCCACCCGTAGCAGCTTGCCGCCAGGCTGCGTCACGGTCCAAAGGGCCGTCAATTTCTCCAACGACTCAGGCAGCCTGAGCCTTACCCGCCTCCGGCAAAAACCAGTTCAACACCAGCGCACAAATACCCCCGGTAGCCACACCCGACTCCAGTACCGTGCGCAAAGCATGGGGCATGTGCGCCAGGAACTCAGGCACTTGCGCAACCCCCAGCCCCAGGGCCAGCGACACCGAGATAATCAGCAGGGCACGGCGGTCCAGGGAAATGCTGGCCAGGATGTTGATACCCGACGCCGCCACGGCACCGAACATCACCATGGCCGCGCCACCTAGCACCGGCTCCGGTACGGCCTGAATCACCCCGGCAACACTCGGGAACAACCCCAGCAGCACCAGCATCAAGGCGATCCAGATACCGATATGTCGACTGGCGATGCCGGTGAGCTGGATGACCCCGTTGTTCTGCGCGAAGATCGAACTAGGGAAGGTATTGAACACCCCGGCCAGCAAGGAGTTGGCGCCATTGACCAGCACGCCGCCCTTGATCCGTCGCATCCAAAGCGGGCCTTCGACCGGCTCGCGCGAAACTTTGCTGGTGGCCGTCACATCGCCAATCGCTTCCAGGGAAGTCACCAGGTAAATGACCAGCATCGGAATGAACAACGACCAGGAAAAACCCAGGCCAAAGTGCAGCGGTACCGGCACTTGCAGCCAAGGCGCTTCATGCATGCCGGTGAAATCCAGCCGACCCAGGTAACCGGCCAACGCATAGCCGGCGGCCAGGGCGATAACAATGGCGCAGCTACGCATCCACACCACCGGGATACGGTTAAGCACCACGATAATCGCCAGCACCGTACCCGACAGCAACAGATTCTGGCCATTGGCGAAGGTGCCATCGGCCATGGCCGAGAAGCCGCCGCCCATGCTGATCAGGCCGACCTTGATCAAGGTCAGGCCAATCAACAGCACCACGATCCCGGTAACCAGCGGCGTGATCAGGCGTTTGACGAAAGGCAGAATCCGCGAAATGCCCATTTCAACGAAGGAGCCGGCAATCACCACGCCGAAGATAGCGGCCATCACCGCTTCCACAGGTGTACCTTGCTTGACCATCAACGCGCCACCGGCAATCAGCGGCCCGACGAAATTGAAGCTGGTGCCCTGAACAATCAGCAGTCCGGCACCGAACGGCCCGAAACGCCGGCATTGCACAAAGGTGGCAATGCCGGAAATCACCAGCGACATGGAAACGATCAGGTTGGTATCGCGGGCCGAAACCCCCAGTGCCTGGCAGATCAACAGGCCAGGGGTCACGATCGGCACGATAATGGCCAACAGATGTTGCAAGGCCGCCAGCAGGCCAATCACCAGCCGTGGTTTATCCTCCAGGCCCAACACCAGTTCATTGGCCGGGGGCAGGGCTGATGGTGAGGGTTCAATCGCGCTCATGGGGGTGCCTTGGGAAAAAAGAGCGCAATTCTACGGATCTACCACCCGCCACGCAAAAAAAAGCCCGCCGAAGCGGGCTTTTGATGCCGGGTTTGCTTGATCAGTCGTCACGACCCATCAGGCCGAACAGCTGCAGCAAGCTGACGAACAGGTTGTAGATCGATACATACAGGCTGATGGTCGCCATGATGTAGTTACGCTCGCCGCCGTGGATGATCGCGCTGGTCTGGAACAGAATGCAGACCGACGAGAACAGCACGAAACCAGCGCTGATCGCCAGTTGCAGGCCGCTGATCTGGAAGAACAGGCTGGCCAGCACAGCACCCATCAACACGAAGAAGCCAGCAGTGATGAAGCCGCCGAGGAAGCTCATGTCCTTGCGGGTGATCAACACATAGGCCGACAGGCCGCCAAACACCAGGGCGGTCATGGCAAAGGCCGAGCTGACTACCTCAGCGCCGCCCTGCATACCCAGGTAGCGGTTGAGGATCGGGCCCAGCAAAAAGCCCATGAAGCCGGTGAGGGCGAACGTGGAAACGAGACCCCAGACCGAATCCTTCAGCTTGTTGGTGAGGAAGAACAGGCCGTAAAAGCCGATCAGTACGACGAAGATATTCGGATAGCCGACCCGCATCTGCTGCGCTACGAACGCCATCACACCACTGAAAGCCAGGGTGATGGCCAGCAGGCCGTAGGTGTTGCGCAGGACGCGGCTAACTTCTAGCTGCTCGGCCTGCAGGCTGTTATTAACTGCGTAATCCTGTTCGCGCATGGCGACACTCCTGTGGGTTTGAAACGTTCAGTCGCAAAGATCATAACAGGTGCACTGCAAAGGGCTACACAGAGAGTTTGACAGTGTGTTTCATTACGGTATTATGGCGCCCGCAATGCAATGGAGGTGTGGCCGAGTGGTTTAAGGCAGCAGTCTTGAAAACTGCCGACTGTAACAGGTCCCAGAGTTCGAATCTCTGCGCCTCCGCCATTTTTTGTTCGTTAAAGCCCTGATTAGTCAGGGCTTTTTCGTTTCTGGGGTTTGGGGTTGTGGTGGTGGCGAAAGGCCATGTGTTCCGCGGCCCCGCGCAGTTCAGGCGGCGCCTGGTGATACACCGCATCCCATATTTGCGGCCCGGCATAGAAGTCTCGTGGCTTTTCTTTGTTCTTGCGCGCACCGGCTGCCGGGTTCTGCTTCTCAGTGATCCCCCATTCCCTGGCCATATTATAGATGTGCGAGAGCAGAGCGATTTTCCCGATTGGCCCGGACTTTGGCCGATCGCTTGTCACGATACTGGGCGATGAACAGTGGGGTGATGGCATCAATCTGCGCCTAGCCGAATGCGGCGCGCAACTGGTAAATACGACAGTCATCACGACATCAACCCCGGCAGCAATGCGTGGTCGTTTGATCCCTACTGGGCTGCCACTAATTGGTTGACCGCAGAATGGACGGCATCGGTTCGTGCCCACTACCTTTACAACGGCAAGAATGATGATCCGGGCCCAGGGTTTGGCGATGCCGATGCCGATGCCGATGCCGTGCAAGCCGGGCAGGCCTTACATGCGAACTTTGCGACCGAGTATGCGGTAATTCCGCCGTTACGCCTGGGTATCAACGGCTAATGGTTAAAGCAAATCACCGACACCAAAGTCGATGGCCACGACGTTTCCGGTCGCCGCGAAAGGGTATGGGCGATTGGACCGGGAGCGATGTACAGCTTCTCCAAGGAGGATCATGTTTTTTTGAATGCGTACTTTGAACAAGAGGTCGAGAATCGTCCCGACGGTAGTCGTGTTCAAGTGCGTTACGTCCATCACTTTTAAGACCGCCTGACTCATATTGCTTCGTGGCGTTTTAGTGCTGTGGCCTTTTGCCTGCCAGAATGGGCAGGTTTTTTTGTTGTCTGTAGAAGAGGGTGCTAGAACGCATTGGACGATTGGCATCGTCCTGTCGCGGCTTACGGGCAGCGCTTGCTAATCCTGATCTTCTGTCACCACCTCCCAGCTGTCATCCGGATCAAAGAGCTTCATCGATTGCGCCAGTTTTTCACTGTCAGGCCCCAGGTCTTTCTCGAATACCTGCCCCTCATGACTGATCATGAAACTCATTACCCCGGTGTCATTGTATTTCGCCGGCCAGGCGATCATTGCAAAGCCTCGGCTCATCTTGTCACCGATGAGGTAGCTGTAGGCGCCGCCCGGTGCCGAAGGACCTTGCCCATCAAGGATGCGGAAGCGGTAACCATGCCAGTCTTCGCCGGCAATGGTCTTGCCGAACTTGGGCCCCAACGGGCTGATCTGACCGCTATTGTCGTCTGCCCAATAGAGCCCGTCGTGCTTGCCGCTGGTGCTGAAGATTTTCTGCGCATACTCGAGGGCGCCGTCACCGTCACGATCCACCGAGGCATAGTCCATCTGGGCGTCGTGATAGGTCCGCACCGATTGCACCGCGGCGAGTTCATTGCGGCCAATTCGACGTGCACGGATCTCGGCATTACCGGCCTTGGTGTCGAAGTGCCAACCCTTCGCGTCTTTTACCAGGGGAAAAGGCAGCGTCCAGTGTTCACTGCCGACCGACAGGACTGCCTTGCTGTCGTTGGTTTTTTCAATGTGGTGTTGCTCGTGGTACTGCTTCAAAAACGCATCCACATCTTTGCGCTGCATGCCTTCGCGCGGGACGAAACTGTGCCATTCACTGCCCAGCAGTTCTGTCAGGCGCGCCTGATCGGCGTGTTCGGTACCCAGTGCTTCGACAAATGCCTGGATGGCCTTCTCTGGCGTTGGAAATGCCTGCTCTGCCGTTGCAATGCACGACCACGCCAAGCCAGCAGCGAAAACCAGGGCACGTGGGAGCAAGCCCATGCGTACCTTCACTCGAAGATTGTTTTTCAACGGCGGCCACCCCCCCTTTGACGCGCTGGTGGATTGGACGGCCGACTGATCTGGTGACCGCCCGACCGCGCGGCACTGGGGCGTTGGGCAGATGCCTGGCTGGCCCGGCCGCGATTGGCGTGGGTGTTGGCCCGGGACGGTGAGCGCGCGTCGGCGAATGCATTGTTGCGGGCACTGCCCGTGCTTGCGGCCGGCCGCTTTTTCGCAGTTTGGCGCGCCTGCGGTTGGCCCTCTCGGCGCTGATTCGTCTGAGCGGTCTGTGTCCTGGGCTGCTGGTGCTCCCGAGTGTTTCTGTTAGTGCCCTGGCTTCTGTCAGACGCCCTCGGCCTGTCTGCACTGGCTTGTGCCCGGTTTCTGTCCGAGGTTCCGGCCTGGGCTCTGCGCGCTTGCTCGCGGGCTTGGAGATTGCTGGTGGGGGGGCGTTCGATACCGTGCCTGTCCATTGAACTGCGGGCTTTTTCACGCGCCTGGGCGCGCTGGGCATTGTCCCCTCGATAGGCCTCGCGTTGATTGGCACCGTTGAGTTGTCGCCCGTACTGTTCGCGGCTCCTGCCGTCGCGATAGGGAACGCCGTTGCGATGAACCGGGTTGTGCTCCCATTTGTTGTTGGTGATCCGGGTGTTGCCACTGATGTTGTTGTAGCGGTCGACGTCAATTTCGACGTCGTTATTGTCCCAGTCACATTCACCCCACAACGAGCCGATGATCGCCACGCCGGCACCAAACGCCAGCCCGGAGACCAATGCTGAACCGGCGTAATAGTAGGGTGGCGGTGGATAGTATGCGGGCGGCGAGGCAGGGTAGGCCCAGGTGCCATAGGTTGTTGTCGGGTTGTAACTGGGGACGTACACCACCTGCGGGTCGGCGGGCTGAATGATGATGGTGGAGCTGCTGGCAGGTTCCGGAGCCGAAGAGGTGGCCGCGGGTGCCGGCGCCGCGTTTTGAACCGTCACGTTCTGATACTGGTTGCTCTGTAGGTTGCCTGCTGCCTGCGCCTGATGACGCAAGCGTTGAACGCTATTCATGACATCGTCGGGCTGCGCCAGGAACGCATCACCCAGGCGTTGTACCCAGACG
>CAYVPI010000018.1:0-51564 GCA_964453495.1 uncultured Pseudomonas sp.
TGTTCGAGATGGAAGACATCAACTCCGAGTTCGGCCAGGCCGACGTGGTGCTGGTGCTCGGTGCCAACGACGTGGTCAACCCGGCGGCCAAGAACGATCCGAAATCGCCGATCGCCGGCATGCCGATCCTCGAAGCCTTCAAGGCCAAGACCATCATCGTCAACAAGCGCTCGATGGCCAGCGGTTACGCCGGCCTGGACAACGAACTGTTCTATCTGGACAAGACCATGATGGTTTTCGGTGACGCCAAGAAAGTCATCGAAGATATGGTCAAGGCCGTCGACTAAGCCTCTGCAGAGGTCGTCGAAAAAACCCCAGCGCGGTAACAGCTGGGGTTTTTTTATGCCCCGTTACCCGACAAAAGGCTCTAAATCAGGCCCTCGCATACGACCTTGGTCGTGGGACGAAATTTTTTGAAATCTCTAGACTGCGCACTTAGCTTCCGCTGCCTGAGATAACAACCCATGTACCGTGATCGTATTCGCTTACCCTCCCTGCAAAGCAAGGTGATGAGCGCGGCTGATGCCGCAGCCCTGATTCAGGATGGCATGACCGTCGGCATGAGCGGCTTTACCCGCGCCGGTGAAGCCAAGGCCGTGCCCCACGCACTGGCCGAACGCGCCAAGCAGACGCCCCTGAAAATCAGCCTGATGACCGGCGCCAGCCTGGGCAACGACCTCGACAAACAGCTCACCGAAGCCGGCGTACTCGCCCGGCGCATGCCGTTCCAGGTCGACAGCACGCTACGCAAGGCGATCAACGATGGCACGGTAATGTTCATCGACCAGCACCTGTCCGAGACCGTCGAGCAGCTGCGCAACCAGCAGCTCAAGCTGCCGGATATTGCGGTCATCGAAGCAGTGGCCATTACCGAGCAGGGCCATATCGTACCGACCACCTCTGTGGGCAACTCGGCCAGCTTCGCCATCTTCGCCAAACAGGTGATCGTCGAGATCAACCTGGCGCACAACGCCAACCTGGAAGGCCTGCACGACATCTACATCCCGACTTACCGGCCAACCCGCACGCCGATCCCGCTGACCAAAGTCGATGACCGCATCGGCAGCACCGCAATCCCGATCGACCCGGCGAAGATCGCCGGTATCGTCATCACCCAGCAGCCGGACTCGCCATCCACCGTGTTGCCGCCGGATGAAGAAACCCAAGGTATCGCCAACCACCTGATCAACTTCTTCAAGCAGGAAGTGGCGGCAGGGCGCATGACCAACAAACTCGGCCCGTTGCAGGCCGGTATCGGCAGCATTGCCAACGCCGTCATGTGCGGCCTGATCGATTCGCCGTTCGAAGAACTGACCATGTACTCCGAAGTACTGCAGGATTCGACCTTCGACCTGATCGACGCCGGCAAGCTGAGCTTTGCTTCGGGCAGCTCAATCACCCTGTCGACCCGTCGCAATGCCGACGTGTTCGGCAACCTGGAGCACTACAAGGACAAGCTGGTCCTGCGCCCACAGGAAATCTCCAACCACCCGGAAGTGGTGCGTCGCCTGGGCATCATCGGCATCAATACCGCGCTGGAATTCGACCTGTACGGCAACGTGAACTCCACCCACGTTTGCGGCACCCGCATGATGAACGGCATTGGTGGCTCGGGCGATTTCGCCCGCAATGCCCACCTGGCCATCTTCGTCACCAAGTCGATTGCCAAGGGCGGGGCGATCTCCAGTGTCGTGCCGATGGTCAGCCATGTCGACCACACCGAGCATGACGTGGACATCCTCGTCACCGAGCAGGGGCTTGCCGATTTGCGTGGCCTGGCACCCCGCGAGCGTGCGCGGGTGATCATCGACAACTGTGTACACCCGGACTACCGCGACACCTTGAACCAATACTTCGAAGCCGCCTGCGCCAAAGGTGGACATACACCTCACATCCTGCGCGAGGCGTTGGCCTGGCACATGAATCTGGAGGAAACCGGCCGCATGCTCGCGGTCTGATCCATACAGTTGTAAAGCCGCAAACCCAAGTTTTTTAGCCCGCCATTCGAGCCCCGCAAAAACTGTACTACTGTACCGGTCTTTTTGCGGGGTTTTTCCTTCAGCTCATCCCCTCCCTACGTGAAATCGCACAAATTTGGTGCGCACCAGTACAGTTGCCTCAGATTCGAGCACAACAGTCCCTATAAACAGTTAACTGGAGCATCACAATACAGGTGAACTGTATCTAGAGAGTTGCGCTACGGAAGAGGATCATGGGCACCAGTTAAATCAATCCCTAATCCCGCCACAAGCGGAAGGACGTCAATCATGGAACGTACACTCAGTTCCGACCTGGTTTTCCAGAACAGCTCCGAAACTTCGCGCACCTCTCTGCCTCTGCGCCTGCTCGCCAACCTGATGTTGTGGCAGCGCCGCATCGCCAGCCGCCACCAACTGGCTCGACTGGATTCGCGTTTGCTGGCTGACGCCGGTATCAGCGAAGCACAGCGCTTCGAAGAGCTGAGCAAGCCTTTCTGGCGTTAATGCCGGAGTAGCTGGCCTACGGACCTTAAGTCCGGCACCAGCGACCTGATTTCTCAAAACCCGTTGCGCGGTATCTGCAACGGGTTTTGTCGTTTCAGGGGCCGCGGTTTGCACCGGAACAGAGCAGTTGATTTACAACAGGTACAGTTTTATTTTATTCAGATCTGAGCCAGTACAATTTAAGAAGCCTGTATCTGTTTTGCCACTTTGGCACGCGTGAAGATGGTCTTCCCACTCAGTGATTCGGCTTGGCGCCGAAAAGGAAGAGCACCATGGAACGTCTTGCCTCCGTTGCTGCCCACACGTATCAGCCCCCCTTGCCAGCAGGATTGTGGCGCAAGGTAGTCGCACGCATTGCCCTGATGTTCGAACGCGCCCGCACGCGGCAACACCTGGCCGAGCTCAATGAGCAGCAACTGGCTGACATCGGGATCAGCCATAGCGAGCGGCTCGCCGAGCTGGACAGGCCGTTCTGGCGTTAGGCCGCCATGGAACACCGCAAGTGGACGGGTTAGTCTAGGATTACTTGGCTTGCTCCTGACTGCGTAGCGCGACAGGCTGAGCGTGCGTCTGATACTCAGAAACACTGTGACCTTAAGTCTGCAAAGGAGATTGACCATGTACCGTCCACGCTTGCTCGGCGCCGCATTGATGCTTGCCCTGGCTTCGACCGCCAATGCCACCAGTTTTGTGGTAACCACTGACACCGTCGTACGCGGTATCGCAGCATCCACCGACGCCACATCCGATGTGACTTCGTCCTTTCGCGACGACAAGATCGTGCGCGCTGCCCGCGACGACGCCGCCAGCTTCGTGGCCAGCCAAGGTGATATTCGTGGCGTGAAGCTCGAGAGCGCGTTCGCACACATCCGCCAACAAGCACCTGAGCTCAAGGCCAGCGACGCTCAGCTCGCCCAGGCCATCCTGGCGATCTAAACCCTGGAAACAAAAGGGTACAGAAACACACGGGGTTAGCCCTGAACCCGTTCGCCTGCGCTGGCTCCTGCCGGCGCATTGCGTTAGCCTTGCCGTTAGTATCCACAGCTACCGAGCCCCATGCGTTATCTGCTTTCACTTCTGTTCGTTGCCTCATCCGTGGGCAGCGCCCATGCGTTCGACCTGACGACTCAAAGCCTGATCGTCGGCGGCTACGCCAGCAGCATGGTGACCTCGGCACCCTTCGACCGAAAACTGATAGTGGCTGCGCGCGACGATGCCGCCTTGTTCGTTGTCAGCGAAGGGCGATTACGTACCGTGAGACTGGAAGCTGCGCTGCGGCAAGCTCGTAGCATTGAACCCAAACTTCGTGCCAGTGACCTTGAACTGGCGCAAGCAATTCTCGTCAAATGATCAATACCGCTTTCTGGAGACTGTTCATGCGTATCCCGCTCATTGCCACCACCCTGGGGCTGCTGTTGTTGGTCAGCACCGCGCAGGCACAGACGCTCAGGGCCACCAGCAACATCATCATCAATGCGGTTGATCGCAGCCTGGACTTTACCTCCGACACCACGACCTCCATTCGCGACTCGAAAATCGTGATCCAGGCCAAGGAAGATGCCGCCAGCTATATCGCCACCGATGGCGACATCCGCGGGGCGCGATTGGAAGCCGCTTTCAATACTCTGCGCCAGCGCGTGCCCGAAGCGCGCGACGCCAGTGACCAAGTACTCGCCGAAGCTATCCTCGCCCTGTGAAATCTCTGTGCGCCGGTCTGTGGGCCGGCTTAATACTGCTAGTGACAAATCCGGCAGCGGCCAGCTTGCAGTTGGTCCTGCAGGCCGATGGCCTCAGCCCTGCGCAACAACAGGCCAGCCAGGCGCTGCTTGACCAGGCCATGCAGGCTTTGCCGCCCAGTTTTATCGAGCGCCTGGATCGGCGCATCGATGTCAGCTGGACGGCAGACATGCGCGAGGATGCCTATGGCCAAGCCTCTCCGGTCTCCGGCCTGTATCTGAACCGCAAATTGCTGCCGGGCCTCACCGATGGCAGCGCCGCCACAACCAAGACCCATCGCCCCCACGGCACGGTGCGCGAAGAACTGCTGGCGACCGTCCTGCATGAGCTGACCCACATCTATGACCGCGCCCGTTTGTGGTCCGAGCCGGAGCGCAGGCTGATCCAGCAATGCGATCGGCAAAATGCCAGTGTGGGCAAGGTCGGCTTGCCGGACCAGTGCCGTGGCCAGGCCAACCGCCGCTTCACCCTGAGCGATGACCCGAAATTCCTTGACCTGGCCGGCTGGCCCCAGTACGTCGGCCGGCGTGGCGAGCGCGAGCAACACAACCGCCAGATCGATCGCAGCCCGGACACCTACGAACTCAGCAGCCCCAAGGAGTTCGTCGCGGTCAACATGGAGTACTTCCTGCTCGATCCAAGTTACGGCTGCCGCCGCCCGGCCTTGTTTGACTATTTCAAGGAACACTTCGGCTGGGTGCCCACCCATGGCGAAACCTGCCCACAAGCCGTACCGTTCCTCAATGCCGGTAACGATTTTGGCAAGGAACCCTTGGGCAAGATCGACCCGGAACGGGTGTACGAAGTCGATTACCTGTTGGCTGAGGCCAATCAGAACCTGGTCAGCCGCTGGGGCCACAGCATGCTGCGCCTGGTGATCTGCGCGCCCGGACGGCCGCGCGGCCCGGATTGCCGCCTGGACCTGGACCAACACTTGGTCCTGTCGTATCGAGCCTTCGTCAACGATGTACAACTGTCCAGTTGGGGCGGTCTCACCGGTGCGTACCCTTCAAGGCTGTTCGTCTTGCCGCTGTCCCAGGTGATCGATGAGTACACCAAGACCGAGTTGCGTAGCGTCGCGTCGGTGCCATTGAAGCTGACACGCACTGAAATCAATGACCTGGTGCGCCAGGCCGCTGAAATGCATTGGAGCTATGACGGCAACTACTTCTTCCTATCCAACAATTGCGCCGTGGAAATGCTCAAGCTGATGCGCAGTGGCACCCAGAACAGCGAACTGACTGCGCTGGATAACATCATGCCCAATGGTTTGCTCGCCGTGCTCAAGGGCCGTGGCCTGGCGGATGTCAGTGTGCTCGACGACCCGCGTGAAGCGCTTCGCCTGGGCTATCGCTTCGACTCCTACCGGGATCGCTATCAGGCCATGTTTGCCGTGCTCGGCAAGCACCTGCCCATACCCCAGACCACGGTCGAACAATGGATGGACCTTGCGGCCAGCCAGCGACGTCAGTGGTTCGACCAGGCCGATCTGCGCACCAGTGCCGCGCTGCTGTTGCTCGAACAAGCGAGCTATCGCCGCCAGCTATTGCTTGCTCAGGACGAGGTCAAGCAACGCTACCTAGGCAGCCGCGACGCCAAGGATGGCAGCACGGCCAAGGCCGATGCCGTGTTGCAGGAGATTCTCGCCAAGAGCGGCTTCCTGAGCCGGCCTGCCGAATTGCTCGGCAGCTCCGGCTATGGCCTGCCGCAAGCCAGTGAATGGCAGAATTTGCAAGCGCAGAGCAGCGAACGCCAGCAACAATTGCAACGCCTCACCGGCAACCTGGACAAGGAAGTGCGAGCGCTGTTGGGACCTGCGCGCGCCGCCGAGATTGCCGCCTGTGAAAGCAACCTCAAGCACTTGGGTAAGCATGTGCGCACCTTGCACAAGGCCGCGGGCGGGCTGGAGCTGCCTTAGAGCGTTTCGCCGGGCTCGCCCGGCAAGTGCTCGTCCAGGTGCAGCCAGGGCAAGCGGTTATCAGTCCAGATATGCCGCTCGGGTATCGCCAGTTCCGGGTGGTCGAGGGTCGCTATCGTCACATCGACCGTTTCCGGGCTTAGCTGCGTGACCAAGGCGACCTGAGCGCCGCAATTCCCACAGAAATAGCGCACGCAATTGGCTGAAGATGCGTACTGCGCAGGGAGTGCCGACAACCATTGGAAGCATTGCCGTTGCACAGTGATCCAAGTGGTGACAGTGCCGCCACTGACGCGTCGGCAGATCGAACAGTGACAGTGAGCGATGTCATGCAAAGCCCCCTCTAGCCGATAGCGTACAGCGCCGCAATGACAACCACCCAGATGAAAGTCGGTCATGTCTTGTCCTCCTGATTTCGTTATTGTGAACAACCATCGAATGGATTCACGAACGCGGAAGCAGCTGTGTACGAAATGTTCTTGGCCCTGTGGCCGCTGTTCAGCTTGATAGTAGGGGGTTACGCCCTACGCCGCCTGGACTTTCCCGGCGAAGCGTTCTGGCCTGCGTCCGAGCGGCTCAATTACTTCATCCTGTTCCCGGCGCTGCTGTTCAGCAGCCTGGTCAGCGCCCCACTGGATAACCCGCAGTTACCCCGCCTGGCCCTGGCCGTCTTGTTGTGCCTGGCCATCGCCTGGTGCGGATTGCTGCTGTTTCGCCGGCTGCATGGTTGGCCGGCTTCACGCTTCGGCCCGCTGAGCCAGGGCGTACTGCGCTTCAACACTTACCTGGGGTTGGCAGCAATCGGCAGCCTGTTCGGCGCCCAAGGCTTGTCACTGGCAGCGTTGATGCTCGCGTTGCTGGTGCCAGCCTGCAATGTGTTGGCGGTGTGGTCGCTGTCTGCCGAGCGCGGCGTCAATGTAGGCACCTTGTTGCTGTCCATGCTGAAGAACCCGCTGATCGTGGCTTGCCTGGCCGGTGCGTTGTACAACCTCAGTGGCCTTGGTCTACCGCCAGGCAGTGATCGCCTGCTGGGTCTGCTGGGTGCCACCAGCTTGCCGATGGGCCTGCTTTGCGTGGGCGCGGCCCTGAACCCGAAAGTGCTGCGCGGTGAGGGCAGGGCGCTTGGCTGGAATTGTGCCGTTCGCTTGCTGCTGATGCCGGTGCTGGCGTTCGCAGTCGCCCGAACCCTGGACCTGCCAGCACTGGAAAGCAGCATTCTGGTGCTGTTTTTTGCGCTGCCTACGGCCCCCACGGCCTACGTCCTGACTCGCCAGCTGGGTGGCGACGGTCATCTCATGGCCGGCATCATAACGTTGCAGACCCTGCTGGCAGCCCTCAGCCTGATCGGCGTATTGGCAGTTTTGCAGCACAGCTTTGCCTGAAGATACCTCTCGTCGCCTTTCAGCCCGCGAAAGCTGGCTGAAAGCTTTGCCCTTTAGCATTGCCTCACCGCCGGCAAAAGACCGGTCAGCCAGGACACCTGCGTAAACGCTCGTCCGGCCCAGTAAACAACAACAATGGTGATTCCGATGTTTTCCAGCCTCCGCCTTCTCGCTGCACGCCCCCCGATACTCCACGCGCCGCCCGTCCCGCGCTGATCAGCCCGGTTCAACTTTTCCTCGTCGCGCTACGCCTGGAGTATTCCTATGCTGACCTTCCTCGGCTTTGCCATGGTCATCACCTTCATGTACCTGATCATGACCAAGCGCCTGTCCGCGCTGATCGCTCTGATCCTGGTCCCTATTTTGTTCGCTTTGTTCGGCGGTTTTTCCGGCAAGATCGGCCCCATGATGCTCGAAGGCATCACCAAGCTTGCGCCCACTGGCGTGATGCTGATGTTCGCCATCCTGTACTTCGCACTGATGATCGATTCCGGTTTGTTCGACCCAGCCGTGCGCAAGATCCTCAAGATGGTCAAGGGTGACCCCTTGAAGGTCTCGGTCGGTACTGCCGTGCTGGCACTGGTGGTGTCACTGGACGGTGACGGTGCCACGACGTACATGATCTGCGTGGCTGCCATGCTGCCGCTGTACAGCCGCCTGGGCATGAGCCCGCGGATCATGGCGGGGCTGATCATCCTGGCTGGCGGGGTAATGAACATGACGCCCTGGGGCGGGCCGACCGCTCGCGCCGCCAGTGCCTTGCACGTGGACCCGTCGCACATCTTCGTGCCGATGATCCCGGCCATGCTGTTCGGCGTCTTCGCCATCCTGGCCATTGCCTATATGTATGGCAAGCGCGAGCGGGCTCGCTTGGGTGAACTGCACCTGCCTGGCGATGAAGTGGACCACAGCGAAATCAGCGTTTCCCAGTTCCCGGATGCCCGCCGGCCTAAACTGCTGTGGTTCAACGGTGCCCTGACGCTGGCCCTGATGGTCGCTCTGATCGCCGGCCTGTTGCCATTGCCGGTACTGTTCATGATCGCCTTCAGCGTCGCCATGGTGGTCAACTACCCCTGCCTGCAACAGCAGAAGGATCGCATTGCCGCCCATGCCGGCAGCGTTCTGGCCGTCGTGGGGCTGATCTTTGCCGCGGGTATCTTCACCGGCATCCTGTCGGGCACCGGCATGGTCGAAGCCATGTCCAAGAGCCTGCTGGCAGTCATCCCTGAAGCCATGGGCCCGTACCTGGCGGTGATTACGGCACTGGTGAGCATGCCGTTCACTTTCTTCATGTCCAACGATGCGTTCTATTACGGTGTGTTGCCGGTGCTTGCAGAAGCGGCCAGCCACTATGGCATCTCGCCAGTAGAGATGGCCCGGGCGTCGATCGTCGGCCAACCGGTACACTTGCTCAGCCCACTGGTACCCTCTACCTACCTGCTGGTTGCATTGGCCGGCATCGAGTTCGGCGACCACCAGCGCTTTACCCTGAAGTGGGCAGTTCTGGTTTGCATGTGCATAATGTTCGCCGCACTGTTGATGGGGATCTTTCCACTGTTCAGCAGTCTATAAAGCAGACGAACCACCCACCGATATCGTGTCGACCGCCCGACCTGCATTGCCAGGGCCGGGCTCGACGCACATCGACACACGCTCGAAGGAATACACATGGAATGGCTGACCAACCCAGAGATCTGGGTTGCCTTTATTACACTGACGGCTCTTGAGATTGTTCTCGGCATCGACAACATCATCATGATCTCGATCCTGGTCAGCCGCATGCCTAAACACATGCAGCAGCGCACCCGGATCTTCGGCCTGGCCCTGGCGATGATCACCCGTATCCTGTTGCTGCTGTCGATCACCTGGGTCATGCGCCTGACCACCGACCTGTTCGTGGTATTCGATCAGGGCATTTCCGGCCGTGACCTGATCCTGTTCTTCGGTGGCCTGTTCCTGCTGTGGAAAAGCTCCCAGGAGATGTACCACGGCCTGGAAGGCGAGGATGAGTCCCACGATGACGGCCCCGGCGGCAAGGGTGGCAACTTCCTTTACACCATCATCCAGATCGCGATCATCGACATTGTGTTCTCGCTGGATTCGGTCATTACCGCGGTCGGCATGGTTTCCCATGTTCCGGTCATGATCGCCGCCATCGTCGTGGCCGTGCTGGTAATGATGCTCTGCGCCGCGGCCATCAGTAACTTCATCGACAAGCACCCGTCGCTGAAAATGCTCGCACTGTCGTTCCTGCTCATGGTCGGTACCGTGCTGATTGCCGAGTCGCTCGATTTCCACATTCCAAAAGGCTATGTGTACTTCGCGATGGCATTCTCGCTGGCCGTCGAATCCATCAACATTCGCATGCGCACCGCGATTGCAAAGAAGAGAAAGCAGAGTGACCCGGTGAAGCTGCGCAAGGATATCCCAGGGCAGTAACTGGGCTGTATCCAACAAAAAAGGGGCATTCATTGCCCCTTTTTTGCGTCTTCATGACGTGTTTTTCATGACAGTTTTCTTTCAACGCCACTAATGCCTGTGCGATGCTGGCGATCAGGCCATTGGCCGACTAAAGCTTAAGTGAGCCGTCAATAATTTCACCTGCAGCGGGTCAGGCTCGCAGCGTAGACAACTTGCCCCACTGGGGCACCATTTCCCAGGGGGCCTTTTTTATGCTGACCCTGCTCAATCTACTTTCTGCCGTGGCGCTGTTGATCTGGGGCACCCACATCGTTCGTACCGGGATACTGCGGGTCTACGGCTCCAACCTGCGCCGCGTCCTGAGCCAGAACATGTCCAGGCGACCCTTGGCCTTCGTCGCCGGCATCGTGGTGACGGCCCTGGTGCAAAGCAGCAACGCAACCGCCATGTTGGTCACCTCCTTCGTGGGCCAGGGGCTGATGACGCTGACGCCGGCGCTGGCCATCATGCTCGGCGCCGACGTCGGTACGGCGCTGATGGCGCGGGTGCTCACGTTCGATTTGTCCTGGCTGTCGCCGTTGCTGATCTTTCTCGGGGTGATTTTCTTTCTGTCGCGTAAACAGACCCGCGCAGGCCAACTGGGCCGCGTCGCCATTGGCCTGGGTTTGATCATCCTCGCGCTGCAACTGATCGTCGAAGCCGCCGCGCCCATTACCCAAGCCCAGGGTGTGAAGGTGCTGTTCGCTTCACTGACCGGCGACATCCTGCTCGATGCGCTGGTAGGTGCCTTGTTCGCCCTGATTTCCTATTCGAGCCTGGCCGCCGTGCTGCTCACCGCGACCCTGGCCGGTGCCGAGTTGATCAGCCTGCCAGTCGCCATTGGCCTGGTAATCGGTGCCAATATCGGCAGCGGCTTATTAGCCTTCCTCAGCACCAGCATGCAGAACGCCGCCGGGCGCCAGGTCGCCTTGGGCAGCCTGCTGTACAAGGTTATCGGCCTGATATTGATCATCCCCGTGCTCAACCCGCTGGTGCAGTGGATGGATACGCTGACTTACAGCCCCCAGGGGCTGGTGATCGGTTTTCACTTGCTCTACAACAGCCTGCGTTGCCTGCTGATGCTGCCTACAGTCACGGCCATGGCGCGTTTGTGCACCTGGCTGTTGCCTGAGCGTGAGCAAGCCAACGGGCTTGCCACCCCGCGCCACCTTGATCCCACAGCCTTGACCACGCCCAGCCTGGCACTGGCCAATGCCGTGCGCGAAACATTGCGCATGGGGGACCTGATCGACAGCATGCTGTCGGCCATGCTCAATGTACTGCGCGGCACGCAAACCGCCATGACCCAGGAAATGCGCAGTCTGGCCGATGGCGTCGAAGAGCTGTACAACGCCATCAAGCTGTACCTGGCGCAGATGCCGCGCGAAGACCTGAGTGAACAGGACAGCCGGCGCTGGGCAGAGATCATCGAGTTGGCGATCAACCTGAAGCTGGCCAGCGATGTGATCGAGCGCATGTTGCGCAAGGTGCAGCAGCAAAAAACCTCCCAGCGTCGGGATTTTTCCGAAGTGGGCCTGGAAGAATTGACCGGCCTGCATAGCCAGTTGCAGGCCAGCCTGCGCCTGGGCTTGTCGGTTTTCCTCAACGCCGACCCGGAAAGCGCCCGCCAGTTGCTGCGCGAGAAGCGCCGTTTCCGCGCGCAGGAACGCCGCCTGGCCCATGCCCATGTCAGCCGTTTGCAACGCAAGGTAGTGCAAAGTATCGAGACCAGCTCCCTGCACCTTGAATTGATTGCCGATATGAAGCGGCTGAACTCGTTGTTCTGCACCAGCGCCTATGCTGTATTGGGCAGCGCCGATACAGGCGCATTGCTGGCCGAAAGCTTGCCGGATGATGCGCATTCGTCTTGAACGATAATCCGTGAGCAAAGTCTGTTGTTCAGTTCAGGTTCACTTTGGGTAAGCTTTCTCGGTTGCCGCAAGGAAGCCCCTTATGCGTTGCCTGATTTTCCTCTGCTTGCTGCTCGGCTGCCTGCCGGGCTTCGCCCTCGACCGCTACCGGGTCGAAGGCTACCTGCTGCCCAACGGCATGCAAGTGATACTCAAGACAGGTTACGAGCGCGATCACGTGGCGATACGGCTGGTGGTGGGCGTTGGCTACGACGACTTTCCCTGCGCCCAGCAGGAACTGCCCCATTTGCTCGAGCACGCCTTGTTCAGTGGCCTGGACCAGAGCGGCGAAGGCGGCCTCGAGGAACGCATGCAAGCCTTGGGCGGCGAATGGAACGCCTATACGAGCAGCGCCGACACCACCTTCGTCATCGAGGCTCCGGCCCGCAACCAACGCAAAGTCCTCGACCTGTTGCTGGCCGTGATCACCCAGACCCAAATCGATGAAGCCGCGCTGAACCTGTCCAGGCAAATCGTTGAACGCGAGGACGGCGGGCATTACTCGCCCTTGCAGCGCTGGTTGGACGGGCAGGACCTGGGCCATGGGGCCAGCGACCAATTGGCGGTGGAACTGGGGCTCAAGTGCGCCGAACGCTCGTCGATCCATGACATGACCCTGGAGCAGGTCGAAACCCTGCGCAAAGAATGGTACGCCCCCAATAACATGAGCCTGATCGTGGTCGGCGGTCTGGACAAGCTGCTACCGGCTTACCTGGACCGCGCTTACGGCCAACTGGAGCCATTGGACCCAATCGACCACCGTGCGCTAAAAACCATCGACAAGGTTGCCCAGGCGCGCCGCGAACTCACCGATGGCTGGCTGGGCAACAGTGCAAAGCTGCACTGGCTGTTTATCGAACCTACCTTGAAAGACGAGCACGACCAGACCTGGGACCTGCTGCAAAGCTACCTGGACTGGGAGCTGTACAGCGAATTGCGGCTCAAGCACAGCCTGTCCTACGCACCTTCGAGCCAACGCGAGACCTTCGGCGACAGCGGCCTGCTCAGCCTCAATGCCGACCTGGACCGTGACAATGTCGCGGTAGCCGAGAAGTTACTGCAGGAGATGATCGCCCGCTTGCAGAAAGACGGCCTCGACCCTGCTACCTTCGAGCGGGTCAAGCGCGCCCTGATCGCTCGCCAGTTATGGACGGTGCAGGGCAACAGCGCCTTGGCGGACTATTACTGGGGCGCGCTGACCGACTACGAAGATGGCCGTTTCAGCAATGTGTCGCGCCTGATCCAGGGGGTCAGCCTCAAAGAGGCCAACCAGGCCATGCGCAAACTGTTCGCCGAACCGGGCTACCTGCGCATTGAAAAACCGCTACTCAGTTACGACGAGTTGTATCAACTGGTCGCGGCGCTTTGCGGCCTGGCCCTGGTTCTGGGGGCGGGCATCTATGCCTGGCGCAGTCATCGCCACCAACGCAAGCAGTAGGCACGCGCATTGCACTGGCCAAGGGCGTATTCTGTGAGGGTTTTTCCTACGACCTTGTGAAGCTGCACTATGCCAATCTATATCCAGCGCATCCTTGAACTGATCAAGCGCTTCCCGGGTTTGATCGCCCTGTTCGGTTTTATCTCGGGTGTGGGCAGCTTCATATTGGTCGACCGCCAGGAAAGCCTGGCGAGCTGGATTGCCGTGGTGATGCTGGTGAGCTGGATCTGGCTGATGCTGGAAAACAGTTTCACCAAACTGTTCAGCCGGGTGTTCAAGCGCGAGATCCCGCCGGCGCTACTGCGCTATGCCACGCAAATGATCCATCAGGAAAGCCTGTTCTTCGTCCTGCCGTTCTTTGTTATCACCACTACCTGGAACAGCGGCCAGCTGATATTTACCGGCTTGCTGGGGATCGCCGGGCTGATTTCGATCATCGACCCGCTCTACTACAAATGGCTGGCACCACGGCGCTGGTTGTTCCTTGCCCTGCATACGCTGACCCTGTTCGCCGCCATGCTCACGGCATTGCCGATCATCCTGCACCTGACCACTTCACAGAGCTTCAAGTTGGCGCTGGTGACCGCCATGCTGCTGTCGTTCCCAAGCCTTGCCAGCAGCTTCCCTATCGCCCATTGGCGGCGTGGGGTGATGCTGGTGGTAATGACACTCGCCGTAGGTGCTGGCGGCTGGTTGCTGCGCTCCTGGGTGCCGCCTGCCACGCTGTGGCTGACCGAAGTTGCCGTCAGCACCGAAATGGACAACGCCACGCGTACGCCCGGCAAAAAGCTCAAGGAGGTGAGCGCCAGCCAGATACGCAGCACCGGGCTGTATGCCTACACCGCGATCAACGCCCCCCGTGGCCTGGACGAACGGATTTATCACGTGTGGCAGTTCAACGGTAAGGAAGTCGACCGCATCGCCCTGGACATCCATGGCGGGCGCAAGGAAGGTTATCGTGCCTGGACCCACAAGCAGAACCTTCCGGCCAACCCGGTTGGCCGCTGGCAGGTCCGCGTACTGACAGAAGATGGCCAGGTCATCGGTGTACTGCGCTTCAAGGTCACTGACGCCGATCAAGGCACGAAACAGGCGCCTGCGGCAAAGTAGCACTATGATCTCGTGGTATTTGGCCATGACCCGCCGCCAGCTCTGAGCCTATGACCACACAAACCGATGCAGCCACTGCATCACTCGACAGTTCCAGCCAGCCCGCAAACCTGCGAATCGCCGGAGACTGGACGCTGGCCAACTATAAGGCACTCAAACTTCAGACAGCCGCCTTGGTCGGCCACTACGACGGCACCGCTTCGGTAGACCTCAGCCAGCTGGGTGCGCTGGATACCGCAGGCGCTTCGCTGCTGGTGGAACTGCTAGGCGCACAGCGATTGGGCCACCTGGCCGAGACCGCGACTCATCTGCCGGCCGCCAGCCGGGCCTTGCTGCAAACGGTTTACTGCTCGTTGCAGGACTTCTGCGTTCCGGAGAAACAACCTGAGCAATCTACCGGCATCCAGGTCCTGGCCCGTATCGGCCGGTCGGTGGATACGCTTTGGCAGGACACACGGCAACTGCTCGGTTTTGTCGGCCTGATCCTCGAGAGCCTGGTGCGGGTCGCATTGCATCCCAAGCGCTGGCGCATGACTTCGGTGGTCGCCCATATCGAGCAGACTGGGCTCAATGCTGCACCCATCATTGCTCTGCTGACTTTCCTGGTCGGCGCGGTCGTCGCCTTTCTCGGCGCCACGGTTCTGGCAAGTTTCGGTGCCAGCGTGTTTACCGTGGACCTGGTGGCATTTTCCTTTCTGCGCGAGTTCGGTGTGCTGCTGACCGCCATCCTGATGGCTGGCCGCACGGCCAGCGCCTTCACCGCCCAGATCGGCTCGATGAAAGCCAATGAAGAGATCGATGCGATCCGTACACTGGGCCTGGACCCTGTGGAAATGCTCGTGCTGCCCCGCGTGATTGCTCTGCTGATAGCACTACCATTGCTGACCTTTCTGGCCATGATTTGCGGGATAGTCGGCGGTGGTGTGGTCTGCGCCTTGTCGCTGGATATTTCCCCGGCGATGTTCCTGTCTTTGCTGCAAAGCGATATAGGCGTACAGCATTTTCTGGTGGGCCTGATCAAGGCACCGTTCTTTGCCTTCCTGATCGCGGCCATCGGCTGCCTTGAAGGTTTCAAGGTCAGTGGTAGCGCGGAGTCGGTCGGGGCCCATACCACCTCAAGCGTGGTGCAATCGATCTTCGTGGTGATTGTACTCGATGCCGTGGCGGCACTGTTTTTCATGGAGATGAAGTGGTGAGCGACAAAACGGACAGCCCTGCCGAAACAGTGATCGAAGTGCGCGGCCTGTGCAATCGCTTCGGCACGCAAAGCGTGCACGAGAACCTTGACCTGGACCTCTATCGAGGTGAAATCCTGGCTGTAGTCGGCGGCTCCGGCAGCGGCAAATCCGTGCTGTTGCGCAGTATCATCGGCCTGCGCCGGCCCGATGAAGGCGCGGTGAAGGTCTTCGGCCAGGAACTCCTGGGCCTGTCGGATGAACAGCGCTCCAGTATCGAACGGCGCTTTGGCGTACTGTTTCAGCGCGGCGCATTGTTCTCCTCGTTGACGGTGACCGAAAACGTGGCCCTGCCGCTGATCGAGTACGCCGGTTTGACCCGCGATGAGGCCGAGCACCTGGCCGGGGTAAAACTGGCCCTGGCCGGCCTGCCGATTTCAGCGGCCGACAAGTATCCGGCCTCGCTTTCCGGCGGCATGATCAAGCGGGCAGCCCTGGCCCGCGCACTGGCGCTCGACCCGGATATCCTTTTTCTCGACGAACCCACAGCCGGGCTCGACCCAATTGGCGCCGCAGCCTTCGACCAACTGATCCTGACCCTGCGCGACGCCCTGGGCCTGAGCGTGCTGCTGATCACCCACGACCTGGACACGCTCTACACCATCACCGACCGGGTAGCCGTGCTGGCGCAGAAGCGGGTGCTGGTTGCCGATCACATCGATGTGGTGGCCGAGACCGACGACACCTGGATTCACGAATACTTTCATGGCCCGCGTGGCCGGGCAGCCTATCAGGCCGCCACGTTGAAGGAGGTCTGACATGGAAACCCGTGCGCACCATGTAATGATCGGCCTGTTCACCGTCCTGGTAGTGGTCGGCGCAATGCTGTTCGGGCTATGGCTGGCCAAATCCAGTGTCGACACAGCGTTCAAGGACTATGAGGTGGTGTTCAACGAAGCCGTTTCGGGGTTGTCCCGTGGCAGCCCGGTCGAGTACAACGGGATCAAGGTCGGCGACGTGATTCTGCTGCGCCTGGACCCCAAGGACCCCCGGCGAGTACTGGCTCGTATCCGTGTCAGCGGTGATACCCCGATCAAGGAAGACACCCAGGCCAAGCTCGCCCTGCAAGGCATCACCGGCACGTCTCTGATCCAGCTCAGCGGCGGCACCCCGCAAAGTTTGGAGCTCAAGGGTAAAGACAACAAGTTACCCGTGATTGTTGCTTCGCCTTCGCCCATCGCCAGGCTACTCACCAACAGCAACGACCTGATGACCAGTATCAACATGCTGCTGGAGAACGCCAATCGCTTGTTCTCGCCGCAAAACGTCGATCGTTTCAGCGCCACACTGGAAAATCTGGAACAGACCACGGGAGTCATTGCCGACCAACGCGACGATATCCGAGTGGCCTTGCAACAACTGGGTCAGTTCAGCAAACAGGCCAACGTCACCTTGGAACAGACCAGTTCACTGATGCGTAACGCCAACAGCTTGCTCAGCAACCAGGGCAAGCAAGCCATGGGCAGTGCCCAACAGGCCATGCAGTCACTGGCACAAAGCACCGCCACGCTCAACAAAATGCTGATGAGCAATCAAGAGGCAATCAATAGCGGTGCCCAAGGCTTCAGCGAGCTGGGCCCGGCCATCCAGGAACTGCGCAACACCCTGGCTTCGTTACGCACCATCGCACGCCGCCTGGAAACCAACCCTGGCGGTTACTTGCTTGGCCGCGACAAAAACAAGGAGTTCGAGCCATGAGGCATGCGTTTCGCGCTTTTCCCCTCGTCATCGTGATGAGCCTGAGCAGCGCCTGCTCGATCCTGCCCAAGACGGAACCTGCGGACGTGTACCGTTTGCCTTCCCAGCTCGCCAGCGCTAAACCGGCACCGGCCAATGCGGTGCACTGGTCGCTGCGACTGAACAAGCCCAAGGCCAGTGAAACCCTCGACAGCCCGAAAATCGCAGTGGTGCCGCAAGGCGACCTGCTGAGCAGCTACAAGGGCGCGCGCTGGAGTGATTCGGCACCGGCGCTGCTGCGCAATCGCATGCTCGATGCCTTCCAGCGCGATGGCCGGGTACAGCTGCTCAGCACCGACGACAGCAACCTGCAGGCCGACTATGAACTGGGCGGGGAGCTGCAGGCGTTCCAGAGCGAATACACGGCTCAAGGCGTTGTGGTTGTGGTCTGCCTCGATGCACGACTGGTGCATGGCAATACCCAGCGCATTTTGGCCAGCCGCCGCTTCGAAGTCCGCCAACCCGTGACGGCCACGGATGTACCGACGGTGGTTGCAGGTTTTGGTCAGGCCAGCGACAAGTTGCTGGCCCAGGTACTGGATTGGACGGTGAGCCAAGCGCAGCTACAAGCCAGGCTGCAGCCTTAACCGAAGAACCAATAGCAGACGAAAATGGCCGCAACCACACCAGCCAGTTCGGCGAGCAGGGCACAACCCACGGCGTGGCGCACTCGCTGGATGCCTACGGCGCCGAAGTAGACCGCCAACACGTAGAACGTGGTCTCGGTGCTGCCCTGAATGGTTGCCGCCACCAGTGCCGGGAAGCTGTCCACCCCTTGCGCCTGCATGGTTTCGATCAGCATCGCCCGCGCGGCACTGCCAGAGAAAGGCTTCACCAGGGCGGTGGGCAGGGCGTCGACGAAACGGGTATCCAGGCCCAGCCATTGCACGACGTGGCGTATACCATCAAGCCCGAACTCAAGCGCTCCTGAAGCCCGCAGTACGCCCACCGCGCACAGCATCGCCACCAGATAGGGCAACAGGTTCTTGGCAACGTCAAAGCCTTCCTTGGCGCCTTCGACAAACGCCTCATAAACCGGAACCTTCTTCAGCGCCCCGATCACCAGGAAGACCACGATCAGCCCGAACAGAGTGACATTGCCCAGCACCGAGGACAGTGTGCTCAACGCCACCGCCGAAAGCCCACCCAGGAACGCCATGAAGCCACCGAGCAACAAGGCACCGGGAATCAGGTAGGCCAGCACCACAGGGTCCCAAAGCCGCAGGCGCTGCATCACAGCAACCGACAGCAGGCCGACCAGCGTCGAGGCGCTGGTTGCCAGCAGGATGGGCAAAAAGACCATGGTCGGATCCGGCGCACCTTGCTGGGCCCGGTACATGAAAATGGTTACCGGCAAGAGGGTCAGCGACGAGGCATTGAGTACCAGGAACAGAATCTGAGCGTTGCTGGCCGTGGTGCTGCTGGGGTTGAGCTCCTGGAGTGCGCGCATGGCCTTGAGGCCGATCGGTGTGGCGGCGTTGTCCAGGCCCAGGCCGTTGGCAGCGAAGTTGAGGGTAATCAAGCCCAGGGCAGGGTGGCCGGGCGGTACTTCCGGCATCAGGCGCCTGAACAATGGGCCAAGCACCCTGGCCAGCCATTCGACGATGCCAGCTTTCTCGGCAATGCGCAGGAAGCCCAGCCAAAGGGTGAGGGTGCCGAACAACAGAACCATCACCTCGACCGACAACTTGGCCATGGCAAAGATACTCTCGACCATGGCGGCGAAGATGCCAGCATTGCCGCCCACCAGCCACTGCACCAGCGCCGACACCGTTGCCACTACGAAAAAACCGAGCCATAAGCCGTTGAGCATCAGTCGACTCTCCTAAAGATGCGGCGAATGATAGCGGGGGTAGACAGCCCGGCGCCAGAAACAACAAACCCCGACAAGTCGGGGTTTGTTGTAGGAACCATCAGCTTACTCGGCAACAGCCTTGCCGACCGCGGTTTCAGTCTTGGTGCGCCAGTGTGGCAGCGAGTTCCAGTAGCGCTGGCCTTTGGCGTCGTCGTACATGCCTTCCCAACGAGCGATGACCAGTACGGCGAGGGCGTTGCCGATAACGTTCAATGCAGTCCGCGCCATGTCCATGACACGGTCGACACCGGCGATGAAAGCCAGGCCTTCGAGCGGGATACCCACGCTGCCCAGTGTCGCCAGCAGTACCACGAACGACACGCCCGGCACACCGGCGATACCCTTGGAGGTGACCATCAAGGTCAGCACCAGCATCAATTGCTGGCCGATAGACAAATCAATGCCGTACAGCTGGGCAATGAAAATGGCCGCGATGCTTTGATACAGGGTCGAACCATCGAGGTTGAAGGAATAACCGGTCGGCACCACGAAGCTGCAAATAGCTTTCGGCGCACCGTAGGCTTCCATCTTCTCGATCACCCGCGGCAGCACGGTTTCGGAACTGGCGGTGGAGTAGGCCAGGACCAGCTCATCCTTGAAGATGCGCATCAGCTTGATCACCGAGAAGCCGAACAGGCGAGCGATCAGGCCCAGGATCACGAAAGCGAAGAAGGCGATGGCGACGTAAACCAGGATCACCAGTTTGGCCAGCGGTATCAGAGAGGCGAAACCGAAGTTGGCCACGGTCACCGCGATCAGTGCGAACACGCCGATCGGGGCGTAGTTCATGATCATGTGAGTGACCTTGAACATGCTTTCCGATACGCCCTGGAACATCTTCACCAGCGGCTCGCGCAGGTCCGATTGCAGGCTCGACAGACCGAGACCGAACAATACGGAGAAGAAGATGATCGGCAGCATCTCGCCGCGGGCCATGGCCGCGAAGATGTTCGACGGGATCAGGTTGAGGATGGTTTCGATGAACGCATGTTCATGCTGGACCTCGTCGGCAGTCGCCTGGTACTTGGAAATGTCCACGGTACCCAGGGTGCTCATATCGATGCCGGCACCTGGATGGAACACGTTAGCCAACATCAGGCCGACCACGATCGCGATGGTGGTCACCACCTCGAAATAGATAATGGTTTTCAGGCCGATGCGGCCCAGCTTCTTCGCGTCACCGACACCGGCGATACCGACAATCAGCGAGGAAATCACGATCGGGATGACAATCATCTTGATCAACCGGATGAAAATATCACCGGCAGGCTGCAGGACATTACTGATCCACCATGCCTTTTCAGCACTGAAGTGGTTAAGCAACGCGCCAATCGCAATGCCCAGAACCAGACCTATGAGGATCTGCCAGGCGAGGCTGAGTTTTGCCTTCTTCATGTCATTACCCTGTTATTCGAAGTGGACACGACGCCTATGCCGAACATGTGAACCAGAGGCGCAAACGCATCTGGAAACATCCAGCAGTAGTCCTGGCAAGGACGTCGCAGAAGGTCACCGCAAGCCAGCGACAGAGCGCTTCGGCCAGCGAAAAAAGGCGCAACTATTCCGATGCACCCGTGCCCCGTCTAATGCCGTAAACGACTACCTTATGCCGATTCGGCATAATTAATCGCGAAAAATACGTGTGTCCCATGGGGTAAAAACTAAGGCGTTCGGAATTCCGACCATGGCCAATGTGCCAAGTCACGGCCGATTTGCACATATCCAGGCGAATGGAAAATGTCGACATTCGGCAATCCGAACGCATCTACAGGGGCAGGTTCGTTACAGGGAAGGGATGAAAATTTCTCGATATATGGTCGTGGTGTAGGAAGAGTCTGAAGTGCCCGGGAGAGTTTTCCCGAAATTGCGAACGGTAATTCAGCGTCAATCCGCAACACAATGAGCCCACCTACAAAAAGCTACGCCGGAAGTTGGGCCTGCCTCCTCGACGATACGGCCGTCGATGGGCTCACTAACTTCCGGCGCAGCTTTGCCTGATCTGGCCCTCTTCGCAGGTACTCCGTGTACCCGTAGGACATGCCGACACTGAAACAATCAGAACGTCCCGGCCCCTTGATCATGTGCCTACCTTCCTCGGGCGGCACATCAGAAAATAGAAGCCGATCTCGGCGAAAGGGGGTCAGCTTCTGGAAAACGATTATTCTCGATAGTCAGCTCCTGCCGCGACGGCCGAAGAAGAAGGAAGCCACGAACAGCACCAGGAAGATAATGAAGAGAATCTTCGCAATACCCGTGGCGGTGCCGGCGATACCACCGAAGCCCAGTACCGCGGCGATGATGGCGATAATCAGGAATGTGATTGCCCAACTCAACATGATGATTCTCCTTACTCTTCTTGAATGCAGACTGCTCGTTAAACGCTCACCAAGATCATTGCAGTCGGCATGCCAGCCTTTTTAAACAAAAAATTTCTTTTAAATCATAGAGTTAAAGTTGATAACGATTTTTTTCGAAGCGCATGTTGCACGATACTCGTCGTTTTTCCGTGCGATTTGCACGATCAGCTGGCGGGTTTTGCCGCCACCTTCAGAAGGTCGGCATCCACACCCCTGACGCCTCGGATGTTTCGGGCAATCTCGACCGCCAGGGCTTTCTCTTCTGTGCTGACCACTACGCCCGAGAGACGGACCATGCCCTCCTTGGCATCCACCTTTATGTTGATGCCATCAAGGTTGCGGCTATATAGAAGGCTGGCTTTGACCTTGCTGCTGACCCATGCATCGCTCAGCGTGCTCTGTGCGGGAGGCGTGCTGCTGGCATCGGCGGTGCTGAGGCTGATCAGGTTGTTCACCTCCTGTACACCTGTCGTGTTGCCGGCCAGCATACCTGCCAGGGTCTTGGCCTCCGCACTTTGGGCATGGCCCTTGAGGGTGACGATGCCATCGCGGGTTTCCACATCGATGTCCAAGCCTTCGGTCTGCGTATTCCACAGCAGCTTGGATTTGATCGTGGCCGTGAGTGTTGCGTCTTCGAAGCGCTGGGCGATCTTTTGTCGCTCCCCGGGCTGATCGGCCAGGGTTTCGTCGACCACCAATTGATTGTCGACCTTGGTGATGCCGGACGTGCCCAGTGCAATCTGTTCCGCGAGTTCTCGGTCCACCTGGCTTTCAACACGGCCCTTGAGTGTGGCCGTCCCGTTGTCGACTGCGACTTCGATCTTGAACGGGCTCAAGTTTCGATTGAGTGCCAGCGCGGTCCATACCGAGCCTTCCTGACGCGCTTCCTGCACTTGTGTGGTCAGTTCACTTTGAGCGTGCGAGGGGGCGCCGAGGCTCAGGACGGCCAACGTCGCAGTGGCGAAGACCAGCGTCTTGAGTGGAGGCATGGCGTTTCTCCTGCTTGAGGGTTAACCCAAAAGCAATCGCAAGCCCCATGCCAGCCTGCAAAAAATAAAAACATGCTGTTTTTCAATGAGCTAATTTTGAACCCAGTAAATAGCCACCATGCACGCCGCCGAATCAATCAGAATGAACCATGCAACTTGCCCGATTATTCCGTGACTAAAAGAGAACATTCTTAAAGGAGCGTAAGAAATGGAGTTTGCCGTGGAGAGTCAAGGCCGCATTCTGCTGGTGGACGATGAGTCTGCCATTCTGCGCACTTTTCGCTACTGCCTCGAAGACGAGGGTTACAGCGTGGCTACGGCGAGCAGTGCGGCTCAGGCGGAGTCGTTGCTGCAACGGCAGGTCTTCGATGTCTGCTTCCTTGACCTGCGCCTGGGTGAGGACAATGGCCTGGACGTGTTGGCGCAGATGCGCATTCAGGCACCTTGGATGCGCGTGGTCATCGTTACTGCGCACTCGGCAGTCGATACCGCCGTCGATGCCATCCAGGCCGGCGCTGCCGACTACCTGGTAAAGCCCTGCAGCCCCGATCAACTGCGCCTGGCCACGGCCAAGCAACTGGAAGTGCGCCAGTTGTCTGCGCGCCTGGAAGAACTCGAAGGTGCCGTACGCAAGCCAAAGGATGGCCTGGACTCCCATAGTCCGGCCATGATGGCTGTACTCGAAACCGCCCGCCAGGTTGCCAGTACCGATGCCAACATCCTGATTCTCGGAGAATCCGGAACCGGCAAGGGCGAACTCGCACGCGCTATTCACGGTTGGAGCAAACGGGCGAAGAAAGCCTGCGTGACCATCAACTGCCCTTCGCTGACCACCGAATTGATGGAAAGCGAACTGTTCGGGCATAGCCGCGGCGCCTTTACCGGAGCCAGCGAAAGCACACTGGGGCGGGTCAATCAGGCCGACGGGGGCACTCTGTTTCTCGACGAAATTGGCGATTTCCCCCTGCCATTGCAGCCAAAGTTGCTGCGCTTCATTCAGGACAAGGAATACGAGCGCGTCGGCGATCCTGTGTCCCGTCGAGCAGACGTTCGTATCCTGGCTGCGACCAACCTCAACCTGGAAGATATGGTCCGCGATGGGCGCTTTCGTGAAGACTTGCTCTACCGTCTGAATGTCATCACCTTGCACCTGCCGCCGTTGCGCGAGCGCAACGAGGACATCGTGACCCTGGCTGAACGATTTCTCGCCCGTTTCGTGAAGGAATATGCACGTCCGGCACGGGTATTCAGCGATGAGGCGCGCGCTGCACTGCTGAACTACCGATGGCCGGGCAACATCCGGGAACTGCGCAATGTGATTGAACGCGCCAGCATCATTTGTGCCCAGGAACGCGTCGAGCTAAGTCATTTGGGCATGGCCGAACAGCCAGCCGCCAATGCGCCGCGTATCGGCGCAGCCTTGAGCCTGGATGAGCTGGAAAAAGCGCATATCGGCGCCGTGCTGGCCACCAGTGAGACCCTTGATCAAGCCGCCAAGACCTTGGGTATCGACGCTTCGACCCTGTACCGCAAACGCAAACAGTACAACCTATGAGGTGGACGCTGAAGCTGCGTACGCGGCTGTTCCTGAGCATTTCAGCGCTGATGACTGTTGCATTGCTCGCCGTGGTCCTGGGCCTGGTCAGCGTGATGCAAATGTCCAACACCCAGGAAGCACTGGTGCGCAACAACTTCATCGCCCTCGATCTTGGCCTGAAGCTGCGTCAGAACCTGGGCGATCAACTGATGCTCATGCTGCAGGAGTCAGCCGACCCGAAGGCGTTGAAATCCACTCAGGCAACATTCAATGCGTTACTGGCAGAGGGCGTTGCCCACGAACAAAACCAAGGAGTGGTCAATGGCTTTACCCACATCGAAGGCGACTACCGACGCTTTCTACTGGAATACGAGAATCTACAAGGCCCACCCAGTCTGAGCGAAAACGCCAGCTTGCAGAACGCTTTCAATGAGTTGCGCAAGGGACTGTTCACCGCCCAAAAGGTGGCGCTGGACAACATCAATGAAATGCAAAGCCGCTCTCGCGATCGAGCATTACTGGTGGCCGGGCTTTTTGGGCTTGTGGCGCTGGCGGTACTGATCATCGGCTTCTTTACGGCCCACGGCATAGCACGGCGCTTTGGTCGTCCCATCGAGGCCCTTACCAAGGCGGCCGAAGACATCGGCCAAGGCAAGTTCGACATTAGCCTACCGGCAACTTCTTCGATGGAGATCAACCAACTGACCCAGCGCTTCAGCAGCATGGCCCGGGCCCTGCAAGAGCACCAAGCCACCAACGTGACCGAACTGATTGCCGGTCAACAGCGCTTGCAAGCAGTGCTGGACAGTATTGACGACGGCCTGCTGATGATCGACCGCCAGGGCCATCTCGAGCACTTGAACCCTGTCGCCCGACGCCAGCTCGGCTGGGAAGGCGGGCGCCTGGGCATGCGCTTGGGTGAAGCCCTGCAACACCCCGAGCTCAATGATGAACTGCACTTGATTCTTCGCGGTGGCACCCTGGAGCGGGTTCCTGAAGACTTGAGTTTCGATATCGACGGCGAAGTACGCCTGCTCTCCTACAGCCTAACCCCTGTCAGCCAATCCAAAGGCCACATCCTGGGTGCGGTAATGGTGCTGCATGACGTTACCGAGCAGCGCGCCTTCGAGCGAGTACGCAGCGAGTTCGTCCTGCGCGCTTCTCATGAATTGCGCACACCAGTGACCGGCATGCATATGGCTTTCGGCCTGTTGCGCGAGCGCCTGCATTTCCAGGTGGAGTCCCGTGAAACGGACCTGATCGCTACCATCAACGAAGAAATGCAACGCCTGATGCAGCTGATCAACGACCTGTTGAACTTCTCGCGCTATCAGAATGGCCTGCAAAAACTCACGCTCGAGCCTTGCGCCATAGGCGACCTGCTCAAGCGGGCCGAACAGCGCTTCGAACAACTGATCGAAAGCAAGGCCATCGAACTGCTCATAGAGCTTGAAGAACCATTGCCTCATATCCAGGCCGACCTGGCGCAGCTTGATCGAGTCCTGGATAACCTGTTGGACAATGCAGTGCGCCATACCCCCGAAGCCGGCTGTATCAGGCTTCATGCCAGGCGGCATTCAGAACGGGTGATTATCAGCGTCGAGGACAATGGCGAGGGCATTGCCTACGGCCAGCAAGGGCGAATCTTCGAACCCTTTGTGCAGGTAGGCCGTAAAAAGGGCGGGGCGGGGCTGGGGCTGGCCCTGTGCAAGGAGATCGTGCAATTGCATGGGGGACGTATGGGTGTGTATTCACGGCCGGGGCAGGGTACGCAGTTTTACATGGCACTTCCGATCTGACCCGCTGCGCTTATGCCTCGTCGTCGAGACGGCGACCGGCCATTCGCCGCCCGCGCGTGACCAACTCAGTAAACTGCCGGGCATTGAGAGGATGGGCAAACAACCAACCCTGGCCGTAATTCACTCCTTCACTGTTAAGCAAAAGCGCCTGGGCCTCGTACTCGATCCCCTCGGCAATCACACGTAGCTGCAGGGCATGGGCCATGCGGATGATGTGCGGTGCCACGCCGCTGCTGGCGGCATCGTGGCCAAGGGCATCGATGAAAGCCTTATCTATTTTCAGACAGTCGACCGGCAAGGTCTGCAAGTAAGCCAGGCTGCAATAACCTGTCCCAAAATCGTCGATCAACACTTGGTGGCCAACATCGCGCAGGGCCTGGAGGTTGTCCCGAGCGACAACTACGTCGATCAACCCTCGCTCCGTCACTTCGAAGGCAATCTGGGTGGCGGAAACACGGTGCAATGCCAGCAAGCGCGCCGCGACACGGCCAATGCGCGGCACCATGACATCGCAAGCGGCCAGGTTGACGGAGATATAGAGGTGCGGATTGGCCCGAAGTATCTGCCCTAGCTGCTCCAGGAGTTGTTGCAAGACAAAATCGGTGATCTGGCGAATCTGCCCGGTGTTTTCCGCCAACGGGATGAACAGGTCGGGGCTGGTCAACGTGCCATCCGGCCGGCGCCAGCGCACCAGGGCTTCAGCACCGACACATCGTCGGCTGGTCAGTTCGAAAATAGGCTGGTAAAGCACTTGCAACTCACCCCGACGCAAGGCGCCCTGCAATTCGGCACTCAAGGAGCGTCGCTGGCGCATCAGTTGCAAAACCAGCCAGCCAATGCACCAGGCCAACAACAAGCTCCCCGGAAACAATAGCCAGAGCACCATATTCATCTTCAACTGTGCTTCGGTTCTGGGTGTAATCAGTACCAGTTGATAGTCTGGTGACAGGGTCGGCATGCGGTAGATCAACTGGTCGGGCGTTGCCAATAGGGCATCTGAAGTGGCGGGCGGCCAATCACCGGCCGGAGGCCAGGGCTGCGGCGCACCGAGCACCGGTACGGCACGGGTGCCCTTATCGAGGATGACCAACAGGCTGCCGTTGGCGGGCAGGTCGACCACGTCGGTCAAGTGGCCGCGGGAAGTCGAAACACGAAAATGGCCACGGCCAAGCATGAGCGCAGCCAGGTTGTCGTTGGGCTGGGTGGTTGTGTTCAACCAGTAACTGTAGGTCGGGCCCTGAATATCCGGTGGCCGCATGGGGTCCAGGGCATGCTCGCCAAAACGGCTGGAGCATGACTGGTGGCCATCGATATACGCCGCTTCATAAACAAAACGATAATCGAAGCCGATTTGCTGCAACGTCGCGACCATATTGGCATCACAACCACGCAAAGGCTGGGCTTGAAGCTCATCGACCCCTTCACGCAACTGCCCGAAAATCTGCTCCAGACGCTCGAGAAAGCGCTCGCCCCGGGCATTCATCTGCTCTATTTCGCCTTGTTGCAACTGGTGCATGGCAACGCCCAGGCTGGCCAGCAACAATAAAGTTGCGCTTGCGGCGGCGGCAAGCGTAGCCAAAAGCCAGGGGCGATAGATGACATTACGCAACAAGTTAAGGGCAGATATCATTAAGTATTAATCCAGTTGGACCTAGTGAGGTATAGCAACTGGGGGAACTTTCAGCCTGCCCGTTTGGCGGAGCTCATCACTTTGTTGTGTTGAGCACCTGCAAAATGGCAGCGCTTTGCGCATCGGGCACACCATCGAACCGTTCCGGCCGGAAATGCATCTGGAAGGCCGCCAGCACTTGCTGGGTTGTCACGTCGAACTGGCCAGTCTGCGCGATGGCATAACCCAGGCGCGCCAATTGTTGCTGGTACCAGGATGCGCTCGGTGGGTTCGACGCAAAACGCGCCTGCTGCTGCCTGACCGCATTGGCATCGGGCCACAGGCCCACGCCTTCGGCAGCCAGCTGCTTCCAGGGGAACAATGGGCCGGGGTCGAGTTTGCGCGAAGGGGCAATATCACTGTGCCCGATGATATTGCGCGGCTCGATGTTGTTGCGCTTGATGATGTCCTTGAGCAGTTCTGCCAGCAGTTTGATCTGCTCTTCGGAATAGGGATACCAGATGCGCCCGTTGGGCGTCTGTTTGAAACCTGGATTGACCACCTCGATGCCGATCGAGCTGGAATTGAGCCACGTACGGCCCCGCCACTCGCTTTCACCGGCATGCCAGCTACGACGGCTTTCATCGACCAGCTGATAGATCTTCGGTGGGTTGTCGCCAACCAGGTAATGGCTGCTGACCTCACCATGGGTGAGCAACTGCAGCGAACGCTCCTGGGGTGCGTTGGTGTAATGGAGGATGACAAACTGAATGCGGTTGTCCTGATTGGCCGAGACATGGCTACGATCAATGCGCGGGCCACTGGCGCAGCCGGCCAAAAACAGAAGCAACAAAGCGCAGGTGAAAAGTCTCATAGGAAAAGGCAACGTGTCTCAGGGTTGTAATGCAATAGCATAACGTACCGCCTGTACCGATGCAGGATTAAACCGAAGCTAAAGATGTCAGAAAATGCCGATCGGCTTATAAGAAAAATCTCAACCCAGCTCGACTCGATTGCGCCCGGCGTTTTTTGCCCGATACAACGCCTGGTCGGCTCTCTGGATCACTTGTTCACTGCGCTCACCTGGCTTGAACGCCGTGAGCCCGATTGAAACCGTGATGGTCACAGGCTCGCTTTTGAAGTGAAACGGACAGGCTTCGACGGCAGCCCGTAGTGCTTGCACCAGCTTGACCCCCAGCCCCAACGACGTAGCCGGAACCAGCAGGACAAACTCTTCACCACCAAAACGGGCGATAAAATCCGAGGGCCGCAGGCGCTTGCGCAGCTCATTGGCGACGATCTTCAAAACCTTGTCGCCGGCCAGGTGACCGTAGTTGTCATTGATACGCTTGAAGTGATCAAGGTCGAGCATGGCCAGCAGCAGGTTGCCGCCCGAGCGTTGCCAGACCTGCAATTCCTTGTCGAGCCGCTCCGACCAGGCTGCTCGATTGGGGAGGCCGGTCAAGGGGTCGATCAGCGCCTTTTGCCGCTGCACCTCAAGGTGTTCGCGATAACCCTGGGCTTCCTGTTCCATACTGGCAACGCGCTCGGCGAGACTATGCAAGCGGGCGGCGACCTCCTGCTCGCGCAGGTCGCGTTGCTGTTGGTGCCGGTCCATGGTGCCAAGCAAGCCTTCCAGGCGACCTTCAAGAATATACTTGAGGCTGTCCAGGTCCGCTGCATCATGGACGCTGCTCTGCAAACCATCGACCTGCTCGCGCAACTGGTCATCCATTGCCCGGGCTGCTGAACTGTTGTCGGCGTGGTCGTCGCTGGCGCCCTGCAAATGGCTCTGGAAAGATTCCAGACGCTCATTGAGCTGCTTGAGGTAAATTTCGAACTCATATTGGCCACTGTCAGTGATCGCCAGCATCAAGACGGCCAAATCGTCCAGGATCGGTATCAGCTCATACCAATTGAGCCCGTGCTCCAGACGCTCGCGTATGGATTGCACTTGCGCGTGGTAGCGCTCGGGCAGGGTCAGATCGTTGAGTAACCCCAGCAGGGTTTCTTCTATGTGCGCTGCAACCGAGCTGTAGGAAGGCTCGATGCCATCGGGCAAGGCGTAAAGGGCTTGCGGATCACTAATGTTGGGCTCCTGCGAACTTTCCTCGGCCAAGAGCCCCGCCTCGGACACGGAAGCGGCCGGTACCTGCTGTGCAGGGGCTGCTAGGTCTTGGTGCCCACCCCCTATGTGATCGAGCACTGTTGGCTCTTGCGCATGCGCAAGCGCTGGCAGTTGCGGTACGTCAAAAATGGGCTGCGCCGGCGCAGGCAAGCTGGCCAATTCATCGACATCCACAGCAGCGGCCAGTAGAGACGCATCGGCAGTTGCCGCCGCTTGCGATCCATGGCTGGCTGCGTGCGCAGGCTGCATTGCCACGGCAACCGAGCTCGATTGCGCCTCGAGTACTGCAGTTTCGCCGCGGTGGCCAAAAAGACGCTGCAACAAACCAGGCCGGCTTGGCTCGTCTTCCTCCAGAAAGGCCAGTGCCTGACCTTGCAGCGTGCTCAACTCACCCAACAGCAATGGCACTTCACGTGATTGCCCAACACGAGCGTCCAGCTTCTTGGCGAATTTTTTCAGGGGCTTGCTGACTTCACCCGGCAAGGGCAAGGCCTGGAGCTGGGTGACCAACGCGGTCAACGCGCCACTGATCTGGCCAATTCGTGTTTCGCGCCGTTGTTCCGACGCCAGTACGGCCCGCTCCAAACGAGGAATCAAGGCCGACAAGGCGGCGTCCATATTGTCGGTGCGAATGACCTCGCGCATTTCCTTCATGCACTGGTCGACGACCTGGTCACTGCCTTCGGCCGCCAAGGTGCTGCGCACCAGCCCCCGGCGCAGCAAATCGAGACGCGCCTCCCAGCGGCGTTCAAGTTTTTCCTGCTGTTCGATACTTTTGAGGTACTTCTCTTTCCAGCGTTGAGCTTCTTCGGTCATGCCTGGGGTCCGCGAGGGTGCGAGCTCAAGGCTGGAAAGGCATCGGCCGCTAAGGAGTCGGGCAAACGGATCTCTACCGCTACCGGTAGATGATCGGAAATCGGTTGAGCCAGCACTTCGACGCGTTCAAGCGTAAGACTGGGGCTGAGTAAAATATGATCAAGGCAACGCTGGGGTCGCCAACTGGGGAAGGTGGCTTCCACCTGCGGGGCCAGCAACCCAAGGTCGCGCAACGGAGAATGCTGCAGCAGATCGCTGGCATGGGTGTTCATGTCGCCCATCAGCACCTGATGGCGATAGCCGCCGATCAACTCACGAATATAAGCCAGCTGCCGGGTACGGGTTCGAGCCCCCAGGGCCAGGTGCATCATGACCACGACCAGGGCATCGTCACCCTCGCCGAACCGCACCAGGATCGCACCGCGACCGGCAGGGCCAGGCAGCGGGTGATCCTCCAGCCCGGTCGGCTTCAAGCGGCTCAATACGCCGTTACTGTGCTGGGCAACGCGGCCGAGATTACGATTGAGCTGCTGGTACCAGTACGGAAACGACCCAAGCTGGGCCAGATGTTCGACCTGGTTGACGAAACCCGAGCGCAGGCTGCCGCCATCGGCTTCCTGCAAGGCGACCAGGTCGAAATCATTGAGCAGGGTACCGATTTTCTGCAGGTTTCCCGCACGGCCCATATGCGGCAACAAGTGTTGCCAACTGCGGGTCAGGTAATGGCGATAGCGTTCGGTGCTGATGCCGACCTGAATATTGAAGCTGAGCAGACGCAGGCGGCCATCTTGCGGAAGGCCGCTTGCCTCGATGTGGTGTTCGTTGACCCGTGGATCACACAGGCCAGCGACACGTCCGTTTCTCCAGGGTCGCACGATGGCAGGGCGCCGCTTACTTCGCGGCGCGCTCCTTGGCGATCAGTTGGTCGGCGACGCTCAACACGCCTTCCGGACCACCGGCGGTACCCAGGTCGAAGCGGTACTTGCCGTTTACGACCATGCTTGGAACGCCGGTGATCTGGTAGGCCTGTGCCTTTTTCTTGGCATCTTCGACCTTGCCTTTGACGGCAAACGAATTGAAGGTGCTCAGGAACTTGTCCTTGTCGATGCCTTCGCCGGCCAGGAACTCGGCCATTTCTTCAGGTGTTGCCAGTTTCTTGCCTTGGTGAACGGCTTCGAACACAGCCTTATGTACCTTGTGCTCGACGCCCATTGCTTCCAGAGTGATGAAAAGTTGGCCGTGAACGTTCCAGATACCACCAAACATGGCAGGAATACGCACGAAATTCACATCGGCAGGCAGTTTTTCGACCCAGGGATTGATGGTCGGCTCAAAGGCATAGCAGTGCGGGCAGCCGTACCAGAACAGCTCCACTACTTCGATTTTGCCCGGTTGCGCAACCGGCACGGCATTGCTCAGCTCGACATACTGCTTGCCTGCCTCGATGGGTTCGGCGGCCTGGGCGGTCATGCCGAACGCACTGGCGGCAACAAGTGCGGCGCTGAGGATCAGATTACGCATGCTTTACTCCTGTGCAGAAAAAGGTCGCCTCGCGCGACCTGCTATCAGACAGGTCATGGCGGGCTTGAGTTCTTTAGTGTAACGGCAGCCGCCATAAAAAAGGGCGGCCCAAGCCACCCTTTTTATACTGCTATCGACGAATTAATCGAACATTAACGTTGCCAGAAATGTAGGCAGCTCGATTTTCGATCGATACGCTTTTAGTGCAGGCCTTGCACGTAGCTGGCCAGCGCTTCGATATCCTTGTTGCTGAGCTTGGCTGCGATGCTGCGCATGACCAAGGTATCGCCATCGTTGGTGCGATTGCCTTCACGGAAGTCGGTCAGCTGCTTGGCAACGTACTGGGAGTGCTGGCCGCCCAAGTGCGGGAAGCCGGCCGCAGCGTTACCTGCGCCATTTGGCGAGTGGCAACCAGTGCACGATGGCATGCCCTGATCCAGCTTGCCGCCTCGGAACAACTCTTCACCCCGAGCCACCAGTTTCGGGTCAGCCGCGCCAACAGAGCCTTTCTGGCTGGCAAAATAAGCAGAGATGTCCGCCAGGTCCTGATCGCTGAGGTTGTTCAGCAGACCCGTCATTTCCAATACCGTACGCTTGCCCGACTTGATGTCGTGCAGCTGCTTGTTCAGGTAACGCTCGCCTTGGCCAGCAAGCTTTGGAAAGTTCGGCGCCATGCTATTGCCATCCGGACCATGACAAGCGCCACAAACAGCAGCTTTGGCCTGGCCGGCAGCAGCATCGCCTGCTGCGTGGGCCATTCCTGTAATGCCCAGGGTCAACAGCAGACTCACGATTATTTTGGTCATCAGCTAATCCAACTACGGCTAAGGGTGAAAGATTTATGTATCGGGACTATTGGCTCATCCACTGGATGACGGCCCGGTAATCCTCGGCACTGCAGTCCATGCACAATCCACGCGGCGGCATAGCCTTGAAACCCTGGGTAACATGTAGCACCAGCGTCTCCATACCTTGAGCGAGTCTAGGCGACCAAGCGACCGTGTCGCCTTTTTTTGGCGCCATCGGCAGTTGCCCGCCATGACAAGCTCCACAAACGCGGTTATACACAGCTTCCGGATCCTGTGTAGCCTGAGCGCTGAAAAACGGCATCAAGACACCAGCAGCTAGCAGCCATTTCGTCATAAAACGACCTTTTCAGGGTTGAGGGTGTTCTGCGTTCTAATGCGCAATTACAAATCTGACACCCCCGTGAACTTCATCCTACGCTGGGACAAAGCGCACACAAAATCTGCGGCATTATATACTGGCGTCACTGAAACGGAAACGACACTGCTTGCCGCGTCCATTCCCGGCGCCGCCCACATCGGAAATCCCATGCAACTCAAGAACCCCATCCTCGGCCTGTGCCAACAGTCCACCTTCATGCTCAGCGCCGCCAAAGTCGATCAATGTCCCGACGATGAAGGCTTTGAAGTGGCCTTCGCCGGGCGTTCCAACGCCGGCAAGTCGAGCGCGCTGAACACTTTGACGCACGCCAGCCTGGCGCGAACCTCGAAAACCCCGGGGCGCACGCAGCTGTTGAACTTCTTCAAGCTAGACGATGAACGCCGTCTGGTCGACCTGCCGGGCTACGGTTATGCAAAAGTACCGATCCCGCTCAAGCAACACTGGCAGCGTCACCTGGAAGCATATCTGGGTGGTCGCGAGAGTTTGAAAGGTCTGATCCTGATGATGGACATCCGCCATCCGATGACCGATTTCGACCTGCTGATGCTCGACTGGGCCGTGGCTGCCGGCATGCCGATGCACATTCTGCTGACCAAAGCGGACAAGCTGACCTACGGCGCGGCCAAGAACACGCTGCTCAAGGTTCAGTCGGAAATCCGCAAGGGTTGGGGCGATGCCGTGACGATTCAGCTTTTTTCCGCGCCAAAACGCATGGGTCTGGAAGACGCCTACACTGTATTGGCAGGCTGGATGGAGCTGGCGGACAAAGGCTCCGAGGTTGCGGAGCAATAAATCGCAGGCAAAAAAAACCCCGGACTTCTTATGGGGAGGGGGAAGTTCCGGGGTTCAAGTTCCGGACCGCTAGGGCGGGGTCCAGATATCTGCCAACACTTAACACAACATAGGAGCATCGAAGGGCTTCACCAGCCATTCAGTAACTCTGAGTCGGCTTTCATGTGTTTAGTTCCGCACAAGTTCAAAACTATTTGCGATAAACGGTAGAAAAACCAAATTATCCGGCTCTAAGCCGCGACACTATGCCGCGGCTCAAGCGAACTTTTTAGTGCGCTTCGTCCCAGTTCGAACCCACGCCCACTTCCACCAGCAATGGCACATCCAACCGAGCCGCGCCGCTCATGTACGGGCGAATCTGTTCGCGCACTTGATCGACCAGATCCTCACGCACCTCAAGCACCAGTTCGTCGTGAACCTGAAGAATGACCCGGGCATCGAGCCCTGATTCGCTCAGCCAGCCATCCACAGCGACCATCGCGCGTTTGATGATATCGGCCGCGGTGCCTTGCATCGGGGCGTTGATCGCGGTGCGCTCCGCGCCCTTGCGCAGGGCCGGGTTCTTGGCGTTGATCTCCGGCAGATACAGGCGCCGGCCAAACAGCGTCTCGACGAAACCCTGCTCCGCCGCCTGGGCCCGTGTGCGCTCCATGTAGTCTAGTACACCGGGGTAGCGCGCAAAGTAACGGTCGATGTACGCCTGCGATTGCTTGCGATCGACACCAATCTGCTTGGCCAGGCCAAAGGCGCTCATACCGTATATCAATCCAAAGTTGATGGCTTTGGCGCTGCGCCTTTGGTCGATCGTTACAGCTTCGAGCTCCACACCGAAGACTTCGGCCGCAGTGGCCCGGTGCACATCCAGATCATTACGGAAAGCGTGCAACAGCCCTTCATCCTTGGCCAGGTGGGCCATGATCCGCAATTCGATCTGCGAATAGTCCGCCGCCAGCAATTTGTAACCAGGTGCTGCAACGAAGGCTTGGCGAATCCGTCGGCCTTCGGCGGTGCGGATCGGGATGTTCTGCAGGTTCGGATCGCTGGAGGACAAGCGCCCGGTAGCGGCGCCGGCCTGGTTGTAAGACGTGTGGATGCGCCCGGTGCGTGGGTTGATCTGCTCCGGAAGGCGGTCGGTGTAGGTGCTCTTGAGCTTGCTCAGCGAACGGTACTGCATCAACACCTTGGGCAACGGGAAATCCTGCTCGGCCAATTCGGCAAGCACCGCCTCGGCCGTGGACGCCTGGCCCTTGGCGGTTTTATTGAGCACCGGCATGCCGAGCTTTTCATAGAGGATCACCCCCAACTGCTTTGGCGACCCCAGGTTGAACTCTTCGCCGGCGATGTCGAACGCCTCACGCTCCAGCGACACCAGCTTTTCGCCCAGCTCGACGCTCTGGCCTCCGAGCAATTTGCCATCGACCAGGGCACCCTGGCGCTCGATACGCGCCAGCACGGGTACCAGTGGCATTTCAATGTCGCGCAGGACCGCCTGCAGGCTAGGCGTCTTGGCCAGCTTTTCCTGCAGCACGTGGTGCAGGCGCAGGGTCACATCCGCATCCTCGGCCGCGTAAGGGCCGGCCTGTTCCAGGGCGATCTGGTCGAAGGTCAACTGCTTGGCGCCCTTGCCGGCGATGTCCTGGAAGCTGATTGTGGTATGCCCCAGGTACTTGAGCGCCAGGCTGTCCATGTCATGGCGAGTAGCCGTGGAGTCGAGCACATAGGACTCGAGCATGGTATCGAAGGCCACACCCCGGACCTGGATGCCGTTGGTTACGTCGCCACCAATGGCGCAGTTGGCCAGAATGTTCATGTCGTACTTGGCGTTCTGCCCGACCTTGAGCTTGGCCGGGTCTTCCAGCAGCGGCTTGAGGGCGCGCAGTACAGTATCGCGGTCCAGTTGCTCGGGCACGCCCATGTAGGAGTGCGTGAGCGGAATATAGGCGGCTTCGAAGGGCTGCACGGCAAAGGACAACCCGACAAGTTGCGATTGCTGGGCGTCAAGGCCAGTGGTTTCGGTGTCAAAAGCGATCAAGGAGGCCTGGTTCAACTTCCCTAACCAGACATTGAAGCGCTCCTGGTCGAGAATGGTTTCATAGTTGGCCTCTGCAACTGGCGCCGGCTCGTCCTGGGGAATTTCCAGGCCCGAGCGCTTGGCTTCGCGCTGCAGTTCGTCGACCCAGCTCTTGAATTCGAGGGTGCTGTACAGCGCCATCAGGGCTTCACGGTCAGGTTCGCCACAAATCAGTGCATCCACTTCCACATCGAGCGGCACATCGATCTTGATCGTCGCCAATTCATAGGACATGAATGCCGCCTGGCGATGCTCTTCAAGCTTGGCCGCCAGGGTCTTGGCTCCGCGAATTGGCAGGCTCGCGACCTTGTCGAGGTTGGCGTAGAGCACGTCCAGGCCACCTTCGACGCCCAACAGCAAGCCGACAGCGGTCTTTTCGCCGACACCGGGCACGCCGGGAATGTTGTCGACCTTGTCGCCCATCAGCGCGAGGAAGTCGATGATGTGCTCAGGACCGACACCAAATTTCTCCTTCACGCCAGCAACATCCATCACGCTTCCGGTCATGGTATTGACCAGCGTAATGTGCCCGTCGACCAATTGCGCCATGTCCTTGTCACCCGTGGAAATGACCACCGGGCGGCCTGCTGCGGCGCTGCTGCGTGCCAGGGTACCGATGACATCGTCAGCCTCGACACCGTCAACGCAGAGCAGGGGATAGCCTAGCGCCCGCACACTGGCGTGCAGCGGCTCGATCTGCACGCGCAGGTCGTCGGGCATGCTTGGGCGGTTGGCCTTGTACTCGGCGTACAACTCATCGCGAAACGTACCGCCCTTGGCGTCGAACACCACCGCGAAAGGGCTGTCCGGATATTGCTTGCGCAGGCTTTTGAGCATGTTGAGCACGCCCTTCACGGCGCCGGTGGGCAAGCCCTTGGACGTGGTCAGCGGTGGCAACGCGTGAAAGGCGCGGTACAGGTAGGAAGAACCGTCCACCAGGACGAGGGGAGCTTGGCTCATGAGCAGAATCAACCTTTTCGACGGGCCCGGCGCTAGAATGACCGGAACATTGACGACAAAGGGACAAGGTTATCATGCGCACACTAAATCGCCTGTTGCTGGCCAGCCTGATGGCAGCCACTCCGCTCGCGGCCCTGGCCGCCGACGATGCGCCATCGGCCGACCCCGATGTCACCATTCGCACCGAGGGCGACAAGACCATCCAGGAATACCGCCAGAATGGGTTTTTGTATGCGATCAAGGTGACGCCAAAAAACGGCAAGCCTTACTTTCTGGTGCGCGCGGATGGCTCGGAAGGAAACTTCATTCGCTCGGACCAACCGGACATGCTGATTCCCTCCTGGAAAATCTTCGAGTGGTAACAGTAGGCCTTTCCTTTAACCGGGCACGTACTTCGGGCGTGCCAGTATGAGCAATTTTTGACCATGTCAGTCTTCACCCCCCTGGCCCGCCCTGAGCTGGAAGCCTTTCTTGCCCCTTACGGCCTTGGCCGCCTGCGTGATTTCCAGGGGATTGCCGCCGGTACCGAAAACAGCAACTTCTTCATTAGCCTGGAGCAGGGCGAGTTTGTCCTGACCTTGATCGAGCGCGGCCCCGTCCAGGACTTGCCCTTTTTCATCGAGTTGCTCGACGTGCTTCACGATGCCGACCTGCCTGTGCCTTACGCCTTGCGCACCACTGACGGCGTAGCGTTGCGCGAGCTGGCCGGCAAGCCGGCACTGCTGCAGCCAAGGTTGCCGGGCAAGCACATCAAGCAACCCAATAGCCAGCACTGCGCCCAGGTTGGCGAACTGCTCGCACACCTGCATTTGGCCACTCGCGGGCACGTACTGGAGCGCAAGACCGACCGCGGACTGGACTGGATGCTCGAAGAAGGCCCTCGGCTGATGTCGCGCCTGACGTCGGCACAAGCCAAGCTTTTGCAAAGCAGCCTCGATGAGATCGCCAAGCACCACTCACAGATTCTCACCTTACCCCGGGCCAACCTGCATGCCGACCTGTTCCGCGACAATGCGCTGTTCGAAGGCACGCATCTGACCGGTTTGATCGACTTCTACAACGCCTGCTCGGGGCCGATGCTCTATGACCTGGCGATCGCCCTGAATGACTGGTGTTGCGATGACGCCGGCATCATCGACGGTGCCCACGCCCGGGCACTGCTGGGTGCTTACTCCGCGTTACGCCCGTTCACCGCCGCCGAGGCCCAAGTGTGGCCTGTCATGTTGCGCGTGGCGTGTGTGCGGTTCTGGTTGTCGCGCTTGATCGCTGCCGAGTCCTTTGCCGGCATGGATGTGTTGATCCATGATCCGCAAGACTTCGAAGTGCGCCTGGCGGCGCGGCAGAAGGTGGAGATTGCGTTGCCGTTTGCGCTTTGAGTGAGCAGGTCCGGCCCTATCGCTGGCAAGCCAGCTCCTACAGGGTCACACCGTCCATGTAGGAGCGGGCTTGCCCGCGATGAGGCCGAGGTCATCCACTAAAGCTGTTCCAGGCACCCCGCCAACCCATCCCCAAGGTTTTCCAACAACTGCTCATACCCCTGCGCAGCAACAGCCACATTGCTACCCAAAGCATCCAACTCCGCCAACCGCACCGGCAGCCCCGCCGTCAGCGTTTCCGCCAGTCGAGGACGCATGGGAGGCTCACTGAACACGCAGGTCTTGCCAACTTCCTGTAGGCGTTTACGCATCGCCGCCACGTGCTGGGCACCGGGTTGAACCTCAGCAGCCACGCTAAACACTCCGGTGTGTTTCAGGCCATAGGCCTCTTCAAAATAATCGAAAGCCTCGTGGAAAACGAAATACGGCTTGCCGGCAATACTCGCTACGCGTGCCTTGACCTTGGCGTCCATTGCATCGAGTCGGGTTTCGAAAGCTTCCAGGTTGCTCTGATAGCGGCCAGCATTGGCTGGGTCGGCCGCGACGAGATCAGCAGCCATGCGCTTGGCAATCACCCGGGCATTGACCGGGGCCAACCACAGGTGAGCGTCGAGGTTTCCAGGACGATGATCGTGGTCATGGTCCGACTCGCCTTCATCTTCGTCATGGGAATGACTGTCTTCGCCAAAGCGGCGCAAATGCAGGCCAGGTAGATCCTGGACTGCTACCGTGGCCTTGCTGCGGCCCTGTAGTACACGCGGCAGGAAGCTTTCCATATCAGGCCCGATCCAATACAGCAGGTCTACCTCACCAACCCGCCGAACATCCGAGGGGCGCAGGGCGTAGTGGTGCGGCGAAGCGCCAGGCGGCAGCAGGACTTGCGGATTACCAACGCCATCTTGTACGGCTGCCGCAATCAGCTGCAGGGGCTTGATGCTGGTCAACAAGCGAACTTCGGCCTGAGCCGAGCCAACTGCCAACAGGCAGGCGAAAAAAGCGACAAAAAGGGCAAAAAGTCGGGGCACGATGAGCACTCAAGGAGGCAGGAACAGGTAATATAATAACGTCTCCAACTAAAACCGTCGCCGCCCATGCCTAAAACCCCGCTGGCCAACCGCCCCCACGACCATTCCCATTGCGTGCACAGCGCCTTGTCCGAAGCCGACACCCTGTGCGCACGCAAAGGCTTGCGCCTGACCGCGCTGCGCCGACGGGTACTCGAACTGGTCTGGCAAAGCCACAAGCCACTGGGTGCCTACGACATTCTCGCCGTGCTCAGCGAACAGGATGGCCGCCGCGCAGCGCCACCGACCGTGTACCGCGCACTGGATTTCCTTCTGGAAAACGGGCTGGTTCACCGCATTGCTTCCCTTAACGCGTTCATCGGTTGCAACCACCCGGCGCACGCACACCAGGGCCAGTTCCTGATTTGCCGCGCGTGCCACGTGGCGATCGAGCTCGAACAAAAATCGATCAGCGGCGCCATCATCGAAAGCGCCCAGGATGTCGGCTTCAGCGTCGAGGGTCAGACCGTGGAAGTGGTAGGCCTTTGCTCGAGTTGCCGGGAGTCCTGATGAGCACCGCACTGATCAAGTTGCAAAAGGTTGCCGTCAACTTCGCTGGGCAACCGGTACTGGACAACATCGACCTGAGTGTCGAACCGGGCCAGATCGTGACGCTGATCGGCCCCAACGGTGCCGGTAAGACGACACTGGTGCGGGCCGTGCTGGGGCTGCTCAAGCCCGACAATGGCAAAGTCTGGCGTAAGCCCAAACTGCGCATTGGCTACATGCCGCAAAAGCTCCATGTAGACCCCACGCTGCCCTTGTCGGTCCTGCGTTTCTTGCGCCTGGTACCGGGGGTCGATCGTGCAGGGGCATTGGCTGCACTCAAGGAGGTCGGTGCCGAACAGGTCATCGACAGCCCGATCCAGGGCATTTCCGGCGGCGAAATGCAGCGGGTATTGCTGGCGCGGGCATTGTTGCGCGAACCCGAGCTGCTGGTGCTCGACGAGCCGGTGCAGGGTGTCGACGTGGCAGGGCAGGCCGAGCTCTACAGCTTGATCACCCGCCTGCGCGACCGACACGGCTGCGGCGTTCTGATGGTTTCCCACGACCTGCATCTGGTCATGAGCACCACTGACCAGGTGGTCTGCCTCAATCGCCACGTGTGCTGCTCAGGTCACCCTGAACAAGTCAGCGGCGACCCGGCTTTCGTCGAGTTGTTCGGCAAGAACGCGCCAAGCCTGGCGATCTATCACCACCACCACGACCATGCCCACGACTTGCATGGCTCAGTGGTCAAACAGCCTTCTAACGGGCACGTGCACGGGGAAAACTGCAAGCATGGCTGATTTTCTGTTTTACGCCCTGCTCGCAGGCCTGGCCCTGGCCGTCGTTGCCGGGCCGTTGGGCTCCTTCGTGGTATGGCGGCGCATGGCCTATTTCGGCGACACCTTGTCCCACGCAGCGCTGCTCGGTGTAGCCCTGGGCTTTATGCTCGACGTCAGCCCTGCCTTGGCTGTTACTGTCGGCTGCCTGTTGCTGGCTATCCTGTTGGTGACCCTGCAGCAACGCCAGCCGTTGGCTTCGGACACATTGCTGGGGATCCTGGCGCCAAGCACCTTGTCGCTCGGCCTGGTGGTACTGAGCTTCATGCATGACGTGCGCATCGATCTGATGGGCTACTTGTTCGGCGACTTACTGGCGATCAGCCCTACCGACCTGACCTGGATACTCTGCGGCAGCGCTGCTGTGTTGCTGCTGCTTGTCGCGCTGTGGCGTCCGTTGCTGGCCATTACCGTGCACGAAGAATTGGCCACGGTTGAAGGCTTGCCGGTTGCGGCATTGCGCATGACCCTGATGCTGCTGATTGCTGTCGTGATCGCCGTGGCGATGAAAATTGTCGGTGTGTTGTTGATCACGTCCCTGCTGATCATTCCCGCTGCAGCGGCCCAGCGCCATGCCCGCTCGCCAGAACAAATGGCCGTGGGCGCCAGCCTGTTGGGTATTGTTGCCGTGTGTAGCGGGTTGGCACTGTCCTGGTTCAAGGACACGCCGGCCGGCCCCTCGATCGTGGTGGCGGCGGCGGTGCTATTCTTGTTGAGCTTTGCTCTACCACGGCGCTGAACCCTGGGGCAGCAACCACGGACGCACCCTGCGACATTTAAACCACCAAACCAGCGTGCTGGGATGTTTTCGAGTCGGGTGACGGGGGTGTAGAATTTCCCGTTTTTTGCGCAAACTAGAGAGTCGCAGGAATGAAGCCGTCCGCCTCCCGTTATCTGCTCCTGGCCGCGTTTACGCTGGTATTGGCCGCTTGCCAAAGCACACCCGTCGACACTGCCCCCGCTGTTCCGCCCGCCTACCAGCAGCTGGAGCAAAGCATTAATAGCGGCGAACTGGCTACGGCCGAAGATCAATTAAGCACTTTGCAGGCTCAGAACCCCAATGACGCGCGTCTGGAGCAATACCAGCGGCAACTGGCAGAGGCTTATCTGCAACGCAGCCAGATTGTGCTGCAAAAAGGTGATGTGAATGCTGCCGCCACGGCCTTGAGCCGCGCACGCGCACTGATGCCCAAGGCCCCGGCGTTGACCGGCGGCGTGAACGGCGGCATTGCTCAAACCCGCAAAGCCGAGCTGGAAAAAGCCGAAGCGGCCCTGAAGGCAGCGGAAGCCAAACCCAAGGCCAAAGTCATCGACCCCACGTCGCCAACCACTGTCGTCGCACTGAAAACCGGCAATATCGAACAACTTCGCCGGCAACTTGACGATATCGCCACTGATATCGTCAATTACGAGTGCACAGTGGCCCTGCAAGTGCCGCGCACCGAAGACTACCCCTGGCTGTCGACCCTGCTGAGCAAACGGGTGACCAAACGCGACCCCAACTTCGAGCTGCAGTTGACCCGTGACATCCAGCGCCAGCTGCCCGCCCAGGTTGTGCTCAGCCCACGCCAGCCCTGACCGTCACCCCGTCACACCGGAATCGAAAGGCCATCAAGCGGGGATGGCTTTCGCCGCCGCTTCACGCTCCCAGACCCGATGCTTGGAGATCGCTGCGATAAAAGCCTTGAGCGTCTTGCTGTCGTTCCCTAGCAGCAAACCGCTGTCGGCCGTAAGCTTCAAGGTTTCGAACAGTGTTTTGGCATCGTCATGCCCGCCCATGGCCTTCAAATGCTTGTAGGCCTCCAACAGGTAATGCAACGCCACCCCATCTTTGCTCAACGCCTGCACCGCCGCCTGGCCGCCTCCTACCCAAACCGCATCGAATGCAATGGAAGGCAAGCCGTTCATGGCAGCATCAACCGCCAGCTGCTTGCCCTCAGCGGTTTTCACGGGAGCGCAAGTCGGGCCTAGCACCTTGGGATGGGCACTCTCGGCCTGCAAGGCTTTGACGATGCTGTCTACGCTAGCTCCATCGACACCATCGGCCACCAGAATCGCTACTTTGCGCCCTTTGATATTGTCGGCCAACAAGTTCATCTGGCTGAGCGCTGGCGAAGGCTTGAGCGTGGTGTTCCTGGGTTCGACCGTTCCGGCCTTGGGCGCCGGCAGGCCGAGGTTGGTGGCCACGCGCCCGGCCAGTTGCAGGTCGATGTTGGCCAATACTTCGTTCACTTCACGGGCACGGATATGTTCACGCTCCACTTTGCCCAGTTCAAAGCTGTAGGCCGCAATGATGTGTTCCTGCTCAGTCGGGCTCATGCTCTGAAAGAACAGCCGCGCCTGGGAGAAGTGATCACTGAACGACTCGCTGCGCTGACGGACCTTGTGGGCCTCCATGCGCTCGGGATATGACTCGAAGCCACCATCGCGAGCTGCCGGAGCGGTTTCCTTAGGCCAGCCGCTATCGATTGAATTGGGCTCGTAGGAAGCCCGACCCTTGTCGAGGGTTGTGCGGTGCTGGGCATCGCGCTGGCCGTTGTGGTTCGGTGCCAGGGGCCGATTGATCGGTAACTCGTGAAAATTCGGCCCACCCAAGCGGCTCAGCTGGGTATCGGTGTAGGAAAACAAACGACCTTGCAGCAGCGGGTCATTGGAAAAATCGATTCCCGGCACGATATGCCCAGGACAAAACGCTACTTGCTCGGTTTCGGCGAAGAAGTTGTCCGGGTTGCGGTTGAGGACCATCTTGCCCAATGGCGTTACCGGCACCAATTCCTCCGGAATGATCTTGGTAGGGTCGAGCAGGTCGAAATCGAATTTGTGTTCGTCTTCTTCCGGCACGATCTGCACACCGAATTCCCACTCCGGGTAGTCGCCCATTTCGATGGCTTCCCACAAATCGCGGCGATGATAGTCAGCATCTTTGCCCGCAAGCTTCTGCGCTTCGTCCCAGAGCAGCGAGCAGACGCCAGCCTTGGGTTTCCAGTGGAATTTGACGAAGGTCGATTTCCCCTCAGCATTGATCATACGAAAGGTATGAACCCCAAAGCCCTGCATTGTACGTAGGCTCTTGGGAATGGCGCGGTCAGACATTGCCCACATCACCATATGAGCCGACTCCGGCACCAGCGACACAAAATCCCAGAACGTGTCATGGGCCGAACCACCCGTGGGGATTTCGTTATGAGGTTCAGGTTTCACTGCATGAACGAAATCCGGAAACTTGACGGCGTCCTGAATGAAAAATACCGGCATATTGTTACCAACCAGATCGAAATTGCCTTCATCAGTGAAGAACTTCACGGCAAAACCTCGAACATCCCGCACCGTGTCTCCCGAGCCTCGCGGCCCCTGTACCGTGGAAAAGCGCACGAACACCGGCGTCATTTTTTCCGGGTCCTGCAGGAAGCCGGCCTTGGTCAACTCGGTATGGGCCTTGTACGTCTGAAAATAGCCGTGGGCCCCGGTGCCACGGGCGTGAACGATTCGCTCAGGAATGCGCTCGTGGTCAAAATGCGTGATTTTCTCGCGCATGATGAAGTCTTCGAGCAACGACGGACCGCGAGGGCCAGCCCTTAACGTATTCTGGTTGTCCGCAACCTTGACGCCCTGATTGGTGCGCAGTGCCTGCTCTGTGGCATCGCTGCGAAACATTTCGAGACTTTGTAGCTTGGCGTTGGTGTTGGCCTTGTCAGGGGTTTGCGTACCGGCCAGCTGGCTTTCTTTTGGCGGGTTCTTTTTGCTGGGCATCGATCAGTCTCCTCACGAGCGGCGGTCTTTGCTGGGGTCACAGTGTTTAGTAGTGACCCGCCGCCTTCAGTCAGCGTTCCATTGCATTGACCATTGATCGCGTTATTACTGATTGGCTGGATAATCACAAAATAAATGCTAAGAACCTCTATACGAACAGGCTAAAATGCGCGGTCGGCTAACCGCTGCCCCCTTTCATGCGCCCCACAAGGTTCGCTACGTGATCGAGTTTCAAAATGTCCATAAGACCTACCGCGTGGCCGGTAGGGATATTCCCGCCCTGCACTCCACCAGCCTGAGTGTTGAAGACGGCCAGGTATTCGGCCTGATCGGCCATTCCGGGGCGGGTAAAAGTACGCTGCTGCGCCTGATCAACCGCCTGGAAGCGCCCAGCGGCGGCAAAATCATTGTCGACGGCGAAGACGTTACCGCCTTCAATGCCGATGATCTGCGCCGTTTTCGCCAACAGGTCGGGATGATCTTCCAGCACTTCAATCTGCTGGCCTCCAAGACCGTTGCCGACAACGTCGCGCTGCCATTGACCCTGGCCGGTGAACTGTCGCGTAGCGAGATCGACAAGCGCGTCGCCGAATTGCTCGAGCGCGTTGGCCTGTCTGAACACGCCAAAAAGTACCCGGCACAACTTTCCGGCGGCCAGAAGCAACGTGTCGGCATTGCCCGCGCACTGGCGACCAAGCCCAAGATCCTTCTGTGCGATGAAGCCACCAGCGCCCTGGACCCGCAAACCACGGCGTCGGTCCTGCAATTGCTGGCCGAGATCAACCGCGAACTGAAATTGACCATCGTCCTGATCACCCATGAAATGGACGTGATCCGCCGAGTCTGCGACCGCGTGGCCGTGATGGATGCCGGTGTGATTGTCGAGCATGGCCCGGTGGCCGATGTGTTCCTGCACCCCAAGCACCCGACCACGCGGCGCTTTGTGCAAGAAGACGAACACGTCGATGAAAACGAGCAACGCGACGACTTCGCCCATGTGCCGGGCCGTATCGTGCGCCTGACGTTCCAGGGCGATTCCACCTATGCTCCGCTGCTGGGCACTGTCGCCCGGGATACCGGTGTGGACTACAGCATTCTGGCCGGCCGAATCGACCGCATCAAAGACACGCCCTACGGCCAACTGACCCTGGCCATCACCGGCGGCGACATGGAAGCAGCGTTCGCGCGCTTCACCTCTGCAGACGTTCATATGGAGGTGCTGCGCTGATGGAAACCCTGAATTTCTTCTCTAATGTGGACTGGAGCGAGATCTGGCTGGCCACGCTCGACACCTTGATGATGCTCGGCGGTTCGCTGCTGTTCACGGTGCTGTTGGGTTTGCCTCTGGGCGTGCTGTTGTTCCTTTGCGGGCCGCGTCAGCTGTTCGAAGAAAAGCGCGTCTATGCCTTGCTCTCGTTGATCGTGAACATTTTGCGTTCTCTGCCCTTCATCATCCTGCTGATCGTGATGATTCCCTTCACCGTGCTTATCACCGGTACGTCGCTGGGTGTTGCCGGTGCCATCCCGCCATTGGTAGTCGGCGCCACGCCGTTCTTTGCCCGCCTGGTGGAAACCGCACTGCGCGAAGTGGACCGCGGCATCATCGAGGCGACCCAGGCCATGGGCGCCACCACGCGCCAGATCATCATGAACGCGTTGCTGCCTGAAGCCCGGCCGGGCATTTTCGCTGCCATTACCGTAACAGCCATTACCCTGGTGTCGTATACCGCCATGGCCGGCGTGGTCGGTGCCGGGGGCCTTGGCGACCTGGCCATTCGTTTCGGTTATCAGCGGTTCCAGACCGATGTGATGATTGTCACCGTGGTGCTGCTGCTGGTGCTGGTGCAAGTGCTGCAAAGCGTCGGCGACAAACTGGTCGTCCATTTTTCCCGTAAGTAACCGCAAGGGCAGGCTGTGCCGCCCCGGGGTCGGATGGCCCTGACAAGGAGTGATAGATGAAAAAACTGCTCGTTGCTTTCGCCGCCGTCGCGGCCTTTTCCGCCCAAGCGGCTGAAACCCTGACCGTCGCCGCCACTGCCGTACCGCATGCGGAGATCCTGGAGTTCATCAAGCCGGCCCTGGCCAAAGATGGCGTCGACCTGAAGGTCAAGGTGTTCACCGACTACATCCAGCCCAACGTGCAGGTTGCCGAAAAGCGCCTGGATGCAAACTTCTTCCAGCACCAGCCGTACCTGGATGAGTTCAACAAGGGCAAGGGCACCAACCTGGTCAGCGTTGCCGGTGTGCACCTGGAGCCCCTGGGCGCCTACTCGAGCAAATTCAAGAAGCTGGAAGAGCTGCCAGGCGGCGCCAACGTGGTCATCCCCAACGACGCCACCAACGGTGGCCGTGCCTTGCTGCTGCTGGAAAAGGCCGGCCTGATCAAGCTCAAGGATGCCAACAACATCCTCTCGACGCCCAAGGACATCGTTGAAAACCCGAAAGACCTGAAGATTCGCGAACTGGAAGCCGCCACCCTGCCGCGCGTGCTGACCCAGGTCGACTTGGCGCTGATCAACACCAACTACGCGTTGGAAGCCAAGCTGAACCCGGAAAAGGATGCCCTGATCATTGAAGGCAGCGACTCGCCTTACGTGAACATCCTGGTGGCACGCCCGGACAACAAAGATTCTGCTGCCATGCAGAAGCTGGTTGCCGCGCTGCACACGCCTGAGTTGAAGGCGTTCATCCTGGAGAAGTATAAGGGTGCTGTGGTGCCTGCGTTCTGATCGAAATCGGCTTAAGGCCCTTGGGGCCTTATCGCGGGCAAGCCCGCTCCTACAAGGAGCGGGCTTGCCCGCGATGCTTCTACCTCTTGCCTCAATCGCGCTTGACCAACCCCGGCAACTGCGTAATCAACTTCTGATTATTGAACGGCGCCCGGACAAAACCGCGCTGTTTCCCGTCCGGCCCAAGCAGGGCCAGGTTCCCACTGTGATCGACCGTGTAGTTCGGCTTGCTGGTATCGGCCGGGATGAACGGGATGCTCACGCCATTGGCCAGTTTCTGGATGTTCTCCACTGACCCGGTCAACCCTCTGAAATCCGCATCGAAATAGCCCAGGTACTGCTTGAGCTGTGCTGGCGTGTCCCGGTTCGGGTCGACGCTGACCAGCACGACCTGCAGCCGGTCGACAGTTTCCTTGGGCAGCTCGCTTTTGACCTGGCGCAATTGCGCCAGCGTGGTCGGGCAAATATCAGGGCAGAAGGTGTAGCCGAAGAACAACAGGCTCCACTTGCCTTTCAACTGGTCGACAGCCACTGGCTGGCCGTTCTGGTCGGTCATCTCCAGGCTTGGCACTGTACGGCTCTGGGGCAACAGGATGATGCCGGCGTCGATCAACTCGGTGTTATTGGGTTCGCGGCGGTCATTGAGCACCTTGTTGACGGTCAGCCCCAGCACTACAGCGACCAGGGCAACGAGAATAAAGACGGTTTTCTGGGTTCGGGTCATAGGTTCAACAGTAAGTAGTGGTCTAGAAGCAGGGCGATGAACAGCAGGAACAAGTAGTAGATAGAGTACTTGAACGTCTTGATCGCCGCGTGCGGCTGTGTGCCACGGTACAACACCCAAGCCCACTGCAGGAAGCGCAGGCCCAGAACCAGCGCGCAGGCCAGGTACAGCAGGCCGCTCATGTGAATAACGAAGGGCAGCAGGCTGACCGCCAGCAGCGCGAAGGTGTACAGCAGGATGTGCACCTTGGTGTAGTGCTCACCATGGGTCACCGGCAACATGGGGATATCGGCCTTGGCGTACTCTTCCTTGCGGTGGATGGCCAGCGCCCAGAAGTGCGGGGGCGTCCAGGCAAAAATGATCAGCACCAGCAGCAGCGGCTCGGCGCTGATATGCCCGGTTGTCGCGACCCAGCCCAGCAACGGTGGCGCAGCGCCCGCCAACCCGCCAATCACGATGTTCTGCGGCGTGGCCCGCTTGAGAAAGCCGGTATAGATCACGGCATAGCCAAGCAAGGAGGCCAGCGTCAGCCAGGCCGTCAGGGGGTTGGTGAACGCCAGTAGCAACACTTGGCCCGACAGTGCCAGCAGCAAGGCGAAGGTCAAGGCTGCTGCTGGCGAGACACGCCCCTCGGCCAACGGCCGCTTGTGGGTGCGCGCCATTACCGCATCAATGCGACGGTCGACCACATGATTGACCGCTGCCGCGGCGCCCGCGCAGAAGGCAATGCCGAGGTTGCCGAACACAAGTACCGTCCAGGGCACACCCGCGCGGGTGGCCAGGAACATGCCGACCAGGGAGGTGATCAGCATCAGCACCACCACCTTGGGTTTGGTCAGCTCCAGGTAGTCACGCCAACTGGCCTGACTGCCGCGCGTGCCGGTTAAGGTCGTCATGGCGTTTCTCCTTGATTGTTATTTGCCCGAACCAACGACGGTCGGGCGTGTGCGCCAGTGCCGCAGTTCCCTGCGTACGACGGGGATGGCAACGAGCCTTGTTCGATAATTGACCAGCACCATGGTCAATAGCAGGGCCGCGCCGCCGGCATTGTGAGCAACCGCCACGCTCAGCGGCAGGTGCCACAAAACATTGCTGACACCCAGGCTGATCTGCAGCGCCAGCACCAGTAATACCAGCGCCGCAAGACGCGGCAGCCCCACACCCTTGAGCTGCCATGCCAGCACCAGCAAGACAGCGGTTACCAGCAATGCGCCCATTCGATGGGTAATGTGAATGGCCGTGCGCGCATCACTGTCGAGCTGGCCACCGAGGTAGTTCGGGCCGATGTGCTGGGTCAGATGAAAGCCGTTGGCGAAGTCGGCCGCCGGCCACCATTGACCATGGCAGGTCGGCAGGTCGATGCACGCCACGGCCGCATAATTTGAACTGACCCAGCCGCCCAGGGCGACTTGGCCAATGACCAGTACCAGCCCCAACGCAGCCCAGCGGCGCACGCGCAAGGGCATGTTTGGCAGCGCCGTGAACGCCCCGGACATACGCAGGCTCAGCAGGAACAACAGGCTGAGGGTGGAAAACCCACCGAGCAGATGTGCCGTCACCACTTGCGGCCAGAGCTTGAGGGTTACCGTCCACATACCGAAGGCGGCTTGGGCGAAGACTACGCCCAACAGCAGCAAAGGTAATTTGAACGGCTGCCCCGGTTGCCTGCGCCGCCGTAACGCCTGCACCGCCAGCATGGCGATGACCAGGCCCAGGGCACCGGCAAAATAGCGGTGCAGCATCTCGTTCCAGCCCTTGTGCGCTTCGACAGGAGTGTCCGGGAAGTGCAGTTCGGCATGGGCCAGCTGTGCATCGGTCTTGGGCGGGCTGATGAAGCCATAGCAACCCGGCCAGTCTGGGCAACCGAGGCCGGCATGGGTCAGGCGGGTATAGGCACCCAGGAGCACGACCACCAGCGCCAGCAAGGTGGCAAACATAGCGAGGCGAAATCCAGGTCTGGCCATGAGGATGTCCTACCCAATGTTAGACAGCTTCAGCAGATGGCGAAGATCGTTGAGCAAATCCTTGCCCTTGACCCGGGCGTCGTAGCGCAGCACCAGGTTGCCGTGCGGGTCGACGATCCACAGCTGCGCATCCGGTTTGCCCTGATTCAGTTGCGTGTAGCGGGACGCGTCCAGTCCATAGCGCTGCAACTGCGGGTACTCATGTTCGAGCTTAGCTTGGTAGGCTGGATCCAGTGGTTGTGCGGTGGCCAGGGCATGGCTGGCGCGGCCCGCGTCGCGGCCCAGACCGATCTGAACCTGCCGGGCCAGGTACACCAGTTGTTGGCAGTCGACCGAGCACTCATTGGGCACGCTGACCAACAACTGCCAGCGCTGCTCATCCGCCTCTACCCCCAGGTCGGCCCGGCTCTGGCCGTTGCCGATCATCTCACCGTGGTAGCTGCGGCTTTCCGGTACCCAGAATTGCAACTTGTACATGCCGGTGGCCAGGATCATCGGGCCGATCACCATCAGCAGGATCAGGACCAACTGCAAACGGCCTCGCGCCCGCCCTCGCGGCGTCGCTGCCTCAGACCTGCTGGGTGGATTCATGACTGCTCCCATGGTGTTTCTCCTTTTTATTGTTATGCCAGCCGAAGTAGAGATAGAGGCCGGCCAGGGTCAGTGCCAGGGCAAACCACTGCACGGCATAGCCCAGGTGCTTTTCCGGGCTCATGGCAACCACCGGCCAATCCAGCCGGTAGGCAGCCGACCCGGGTTCCATACGCATTTCCTGGCTGAAACCGTCTCGTCCCAACTTTGCCCACAGCGCACCGGGATCAACCGCGGTCAACAATTGCGGCCATTGACTGGTACTTGGGTCGGCATGCAATTGGAAGGTCGCTCCGGGTGCGACGTAGACCCAGGCATCCAGGTTCTGCAGGTGATTGGGTGTGGTGAATTGCGGTGGGATGCGGCGATCCGGCCATGGCTGCCAGCCCCGATTGACCAGGACCCACAGGCCGCTGGGCTGGTCGAGAAAGGGTTGCAACAGCTCGACCCCCGCCCGACCATCGCGGATGCGGTTGTCCAACAGGATGCTGTGCTCGGCATCGAAGCTGCCTAACAGGTGCACGCGGCGAAAAGCAGGGTCGTTGTATTGCTGCAGTTGCGTGCTGCTGATCGGTTCGGCGGCACGACGTTCGGCGTAGCTGGCGAGCAATTCGCGTTTCTCGTCGGCCCGGCCCATTTGCCAGGCGCCGAGAAACACCAGCAGCGGCAGTAGCAGCAGCACTACCAGCGTTGGGCCGATACCTGGCCGAAAAGGCCTCATGGCCTCACCGCAATGTCTGTCGCTATACTGAAAGTCATCGCATGCCCTCCGGAGTCTCACCATGCTCAAAGCGGCGATCGTCCTGATGCTGCTGGCTACCATTGTCAGCCTGTTCAGCGGCCTGTTTTTCCTGGTCAAGGACGACGGTCATTCGACTCGTCTGGTCAAAGCCCTCACCGTCCGTGTCACCTTGGCCGCCATTACCCTGGGCCTGGTGACCTGGGGTTTCTACAGCGGCCAACTGGTTTCCCAGGCCCCGTGGTAAAGCTGTTCAAAGCACGTAGACGA
>CAYVPI010000019.1:0-50838 GCA_964453495.1 uncultured Pseudomonas sp.
CCATCGGCGAGATGAACTGCGTGCGCAAGCACCTCTCGGCGATCAAGGGCGGCCGCCTGGCCAAGGCCTGCTGGCCAGCCACCGTCTACACCTATGCGATTTCCGATGTACCGGGCGACCTGGCCACGGTCATCGCCTCCGGCCCCACCGTGGCCGACCCGAGCACCTCGGCCGAGGCCCTGGCGATTCTCAAGCGCTATGGCATTGAAGCGCCTGTGGCCGTGCGTAACTGGCTGCAAAATCCTGACTCCGAAACCGTCAAGGCCGATGACCCGTGCCTGGCTCGCAGCCATTTCCAGTTGATCGCCAAGCCCCAGCAATCGCTTGAAGCGGCTGCCGTGCTGGCACGCCAGGCTGGCTTCAGTCCGCTGATCCTGGGTGACCTGGAAGGTGAGTCGCGGGAAGTGGCCAAGGTACATGCCGGCATCGCTCGGCAGATCGTGCTGCACGGCCAGCCACTGGCCGCGCCTTGCGTGATCCTTTCCGGCGGCGAAACCACCGTGACCGTGCGCGGCAATGGCCGTGGCGGGCGCAACGCCGAGTTCCTGCTGAGCCTTACCGAAAGCCTCAAGGGCCTGCCCAATGTGTACGCGCTGGCCGGCGACACCGACGGCATCGACGGCTCCGAAGACAACGCCGGCGCCATCATGACGCCCGACAGCTATGCCCGCGCCGAGGCCATGGGCCTGAGCGCCAGCGACGAACTGGACAACAACAACGGCTACGGCTATTTCGCCGCCCTCGACGCCTTGATCGTGACAGAGCCAACCCGGACCAACGTCAACGATTTCCGCGCCATCCTGATCCTCGAGAGCCCCAAACATGACGCCTGACAAAAAAGTAAAAATCCTCGCGACGCTCGGCCCTGCCACCCGCGGCATCGACGACATCCGTCAGCTGGTCGAAGCCGGGGTGAACATCTTTCGCCTGAACTTCAGCCACGGCGAACACAGCGACCACGCCATGCGTTACCAGTGGATCCGCGAAGTCGAAAGCCAGCTGAACTACCCGCTGGGCATCCTCATGGACCTGCAAGGGCCGAAGCTGCGGGTCGGCAAGTTCGCCGAAGGCAAGGTACAACTGGTACGCGGCCAGGCCCTGCGCCTGGACCTCGATGCCACGCCGGGCGATGAGCGCAGGGTCAACCTGCCGCACCCTGAAATCATCGCCGCCCTGGAGCCGGGCATGGACCTGCTGGTGGACGACGGCCGCCTGCGCCTGCGCGTAACCGCCAAGCATGACGACGCCATCGACACCGAAGTGCTCAATGGCGGCGAACTGTCCGACCGCAAGGGCGTCAACGTGCCCCAGGCCATGCTGGCCCTGAGCCCACTGACCGCCAAAGACCGCCGCGACCTGGCCTTCGGCCTGGAACTGGGTGTGGACTGGGTGGCCCTGTCGTTCGTGCAACGCCCCGAAGACATCCGCGAAGCCCGTGAGCTGATCGGCGAGCGCGCCTTCCTCATGGCCAAGATCGAGAAACCTTCGGCCGTCACCCACTTGCGTGAAATCGCCGAACTGAGCGACGCGATCATGGTCGCCCGCGGCGACCTGGGCGTGGAAGTGCCGGCTGAAAGCGTGCCGCAGATCCAGCAAAGCATCATTGCCACTTGCCGCCAACTGGGCAAGCCGGTAGTAGTTGCCACACAGATGCTCGAATCCATGCGCTTCTCGCCAGCCCCGACCCGCGCCGAAGTCACCGACGTGGCCAATGCCGTGGCCGAAGGCACCGATGCGGTCATGCTCTCGGCCGAAACCGCCTCGGGCGACTACCCGCTCGAAGCCGTGCAGATGATGAGCAAGATCATTCGCCAGGTTGAAAGCGGCCCGGATTACCAGGCGCAACTGGACGTGGGCCGGCCCAAGGCCGAAGCCACGGTATCGGATGCCATCAGTTGCGCGATCCGCCGCATCAGCGGCATCCTGCCAGTGGCCGTACTGGTCAACTACAGCGAATCGGGCAGCTCCAGTTTGCGCGCTGCGCGCGAGCGGCCACGGGTGCCGATCCTCAACCTGACGCCGAACCTGTCGACCGCTCGTCGCCTCACCGTGGCCTGGGGTGTGCACTCGGTGGTCAACGATCGCCTGCGCCAGGTCGATGAAGTCTGCTCCACGGCCCTGGAGATCGCCCAGGCCCAAGGCATGGCCAGCCGTGGCGACACACTGTTGATCACCTGCGGTGTGCCTTTTGGCCAGCCGGGTTCGACTAATTCATTGCGGATTGAAACCCTGATTTGACGTTATCTCGTTCCCACGCTCCGCGTGGGAACGAGACCGCAAACACCCCCGGAAGAACCGCGCTCGTTCGAAGCGCCTCCGGTCCACCCCACCCTTTCAACTGCCATCATGTCCACCAAGAACCTGATCAACTGCCCCGATTGGGCAACTGCTTTGCTCAACGGCTTCAGCCAGGTAATGCTCCAGCGCCACCCGCTGTGCGGCCTGTTCTGTTTGCTGGCGATTCTCTTCACCGCCCCCGACCTGTTCGGTGGCGCGCTGCTCGGTGCCTTGGCCGGGCTGCTCACCGCCCAACGCCGCGGCTACGACCGCGGCGACCGGCAAGCCGGCCTGTACAGCTACAACGGCGTACTGATCGGCCTGCTGCTGTGCGCCAAGCTGCAATGGTCAGCCATCCTGCCGCCACTGATCATCGCCGCCAGCGGCCTGAGCAGCATCCTGGTGCACCAATGGCTCAAGCGCAGCCAAAAACCCCATAGCCTGCCCGCCTACACCGCGCCGTTCGTGCTGCTGGGCTGGGCCGTGCTCGAACTGGCACAACCGGCCGCAGCCAGTGCAGTTGCTCCGCCAGACAGCAACGCACTGTTCGGCCTGGTCGAAGGCCTAGGCCAGATCTTCCTGCTCGGCCACCCCCTGGCCGGCTTCATGATCGCCATCGGCCTGCTGCTCGCCAACCGACACGCCGCCTGCTGGGCGCTGGCAGGTTCCGCTGCCGGCATCGGCTTTGCCCTGCTGCTGGGCGAGCCGGCCAACCTCGCCTTCAGCGGCCTGCACGGCTACAACCCGGCCCTGGCAGCCCTGGCCTTCAGCCAGCTCAAGCGCCAGCCGTGGATGCCAGCCTCGGCCATCGTCCTGGCCATCGTGCTCACCCCCGGCTTCAACAGCCTGCCCATCCCGGCCCTGACCGCGCCTTTCATCCTTGCCTGCTGGTTGCTACATGCCGGTAGCCGGGTGCTGCGCCGGGCTGCCGACGACAGCGCACCGCTCAATGGCTGTGGGAGCGACCCCGGTCGCGAAGGGCTGCCAGGCAGCCCCGCTTCGCTGTCCCATAACGGATAGGCGCACGGGACGGGATATTCTGTATTGCCTGCCAAGGCCTCATCGCTGGCTTGCCAGCGATGCAGACGACGCGGACGAGCCCGCTCACAAAGTCTTGCCGACACACTTGCTGAGACTCTATTGCCCCCTGACTTTCAAGCCGATTAACATCCGATACTTCTAACAGATCTGCCAGTTACTCCATGTCTGCGAAACAAGTATTGTCAGTTTTACTCCCATCCAAGTAATGACGACATACTATGACCTCCCAATCGACACTCATCGGATGTAATAAACATCAGTCAGTCTTAACCACTCGAACCAACGACGGTCAAGAACAAGCCCGAGTTTATACGGCATACGGTTACTCACCAGCCTTCGAGTTGACCTCGCTGGGTTTCAATGGAGAACTGCCTGAGCCGACCGGGCATTATCTCCTCGGTAGTTATCGCCTCTACAATCCCGGATTGCAACGCTTCCTCAGTCCCGACAGTTTGAGCCCGTTCGGCAAAGGCGGGCTGAATGCCTACGCATACTGCTTAGGTGACCCTATCAATCGAATGGACCCAACGGGGCATATTCCACAGTGGGGCTCACTGATCGCTGGCGTTATCGGAGTGGCCGTGGGTTTACTTACCGGAGGGATAGGAAGTGCCTTGGGGCTGGTAGCATTGGCCAAGAAGAGCTTGATTGGACTGGCGGCAATAAGTACTACATTAGGCGCTAGCTCAACTGGCCTTGACATCTATGGGCGCAGAAAAAATGACGTCGGGCTTCAACTGGTAGCTTTGGGATTAGCTTTTCTATCGGGCTTCGCAGGAGGGTTGGCAATTGGAGGAAGATCAGGCACAAGCTCGCTTCGTCTACAACCATACTCAATAGGCAAAGGCACCTTCACGTCTTATCCCTCTCCCCGATCAAGCAAGAGTATTGCGAGTTATGGGTATGCTTCACCCTCCTCCCTCTCCACACCACAAGGGAGTATCAGGAATGCTGGATACTTGGAAGTTGTTACAGCAAATCGACCTGGTTACGCAGCCAGAGCCGATGACATTCTTCGCGAAAGTGCCGATGTTTCTCCCCTGTTGAGTGCAGCTGACCCTAGAATCGTTCCGGGTTACCGCCCCCTTCCCACTGTGCTGAATGCACGATTTCACAGGTACTGGCCTAATGGACGCAGTCCAGAAGGAATCGGAAATATCTATTTCAATATTTAGTGCACCGCAAGAATCGCCACATCGTCGCTCCACAGGTTTTAGCGCTAGACATCGGCACCTGGCAGGTTGCGCAACCACTCGCCCGCCACCTAGTCTGTGCAGCATCGCAATTCGGAAGCCAACACCCATGGACACGCCACAAACCTGGCGAGAAAAGCTCTACATCATCATCTTCCAGACCGACACCAAGGCCGGCCGGCGGTTTGACAGCCTGTTGCTGCTGATCATCATGGCCAGCCTGATCATCGTGGTGCTGGACAGCATCGAGAGCATCCACCGCGATTACGCGGGCGTATTGGCCGGAATCGAGTGGGGCTTTACCGCGATTTTCGCCATCGAGTACTTGCTGCGGCTGTACTGCTCGCCCAAACCCCTGCGCTATGCCTTCAGCTTTTTCGGGCTGGTGGATTTGCTGGCGATCGTGCCGGGGATCATTGCGCTGTATTACGCCGATGCGCAATACCTGTTGATTATCCGGATCATCCGGATGCTGCGGATTTTCCGCGTGCTCAAGCTCAGCCCGCACCTAAAGCAGGCCCATTATCTATTGTCGGCGCTCAGCGGCAGTCGGCAGAAGATCACGGTGTTCCTGCTCGGGGTGTCCACCCTGGTGACGGTGTTCGGCACCTTGATGTATGTGATCGAGGGCCCCGAGCACGGCTTTACCAGCATTCCCACGGGTATTTACTGGGCCATTGTCACCCTGACCACCGTGGGCTTTGGCGATATCGTGCCCAAGACGCCACTGGGCCAGGTACTGTCGAGCCTGGTGATGATCACCGGTTATTCGATCATCGCCGTGCCCACCGGTATTTTCACCGCCGAGCTGGCCAATGCCATGCGCGGTGAGCGACTGCAGCATGATTGCCCGACGTGCAGTAAAAATAACCACGAGCACGGTGCTGCATTCTGTTCCCGTTGCGGCAACGCGCTGTTCAAGAAAGAATAACCAAAGTACTTTTTAATCTTTTTAAGCCTAACCCCCGCCCGTTATAGTCGCAGGGATTAGTGCCCTTATTTCAACTATCACAAAGGATTGCGCAGTGAAAAAACTCTTCAGCGCCTCGCTTCTGGCCGCAGGCCTGGCCCTGGGCAGCGTTGCCCAGGCGGCCCCGACCCTGCTCAACGTTTCGTATGACGTGATGCGCGACTTCTACAAGGACTACAACAGCGCCTTCCAGAAGCACTGGCAAGCCGAGCACAACGAGAACATCACCCTGCAGATGTCCTTCGGCGGCTCGAGCAAGCAAGCGCGTTCGGTGATCGACGGCCTGCCCGCCGATGTGATCACCATGAACATGGCCACCGACATCAACGCCCTGGCCGACAACGGCAAGCTGGTGCCTGAGAACTGGGTCACGCGCCTGCCGAACAACAGCGCGCCGTTCACTTCGGCCACGGTGTTCATCGTGCGCAAGGGCAATCCCAAGGCGCTGAAAGACTGGCCCGACCTGCTCAAGGACGGCGTGCAAGTGATCGTGCCCAACCCCAAGACCTCGGGCAACGGCCGTTACACCTATCTCTCTGCCTGGGGCTATGTGCTCAAGAATGGCGGCGATGAAAACAAGGCCAAGGACTTTGTCGGCAAGCTGTTCAAGCAAGCCCCTGTGCTCGACACCGGTGGCCGTGCCGCCACCACGACTTTCATGACCAACCAGATCGGCGACGTGCTGGTGACCTTCGAGAACGAAGCGGAAATGATTGCCCGTGAGTTCGGCCGCGACCAGTTCGAAGTGATCTACCCAAGCGTGTCGGCCGAAGCCGAGCCGCCAGTGAGCGTGGTCGATAAAGTCGTCGACAAGAAAGGCACACGCGCTGCTGCCGAGGAATACCTGAAGTACCTGTGGTCGCCCGAGGCCCAGGAGATTGCCGCGGCCAACTACTTGCGCCCGCGTGACCCGGCGGTGCTGGCCAAGTACACCGATCGCTTCCCGAAAGTGGACTTCTTGTCGGTGGAGAAGACTTTTGGTGACTGGCGCACCGTGCAGAAGACTCACTTCAATGACGGTGGCGTGTTCGACCAGATCTATAGCGGCCAGTAACGGCCAGTTTGCCTTTTTGCGCCCGCTTTGCGGGCGATCGCAGCCAAGGCAGCTCCAAAAAAGCGTTTGCGTGAACCTGGGTTTGCGCAAAACGCCTGCTTCGTCGAACTTCCCCTATCCTTTCTGATCTGTTCCTCAGTATCTTCTGTACAGCGTGTATCACAGGAGTGAGCCGAGCCGTGTTCAGATCAACACTCTATTGTCTGCTGTTACTGGGCGCCATGCTGGGTGGCGGTGCCAACGCTGCAGAACCTGCCCCGCCGGCCAAGACCGAACCCGTGCTGCTGGTGCAGGGCGGTTTGCTCGGGACGATCTCATCGAGCCTGGACGATATTCAACGCAGCCTACGCCTGGACGGCCATGTGATCGATGCCTGGCGCCTGCGCGCCGATCGGGCCGCCGACGAGATCGATCAATTGGTCAGCCAACCAGCGGCGCGCCCGCCCTTGGGCCAGGCGGGCGATTTCGTACTGCTGACCCTGAGCTGGCTGGGTGCCTTTGCCCTGTTGAACCTGTTCGGCCACTTGCTCACCCGTCGTTGCAATCGGCTGCAGTGGTTACGCGAGCGCTTGCGGGCACAGCGCCTGCTGGGCCATGTGTTGCACTACATTGTGCCGGCCATCGTCAGTTTGCCGCTGATGCTGTATGCCTATCGTTATTTCGAAGCCTCGCCGGCACGGGCACTGGCCCTGTGCCTGGGCTATGCCACCAGTTGCGGCCTGATCCTGGTCAGCGTGGTGCTGGCCCTGGTCACGGCCTTTGATACCGGCCACCGCCGCACGGCCGTTGCCTTCCTGCGCAAGCACCTGCCGCGCCCACTGTTTGCGGTGATCTTTTTGGTGGCCTGGAGCGATGCCCTGACCAGCCAGCAGGTCTCCCATCAATTGGGCAGTAACATCACCAGTACGGTCGCCGTATTGAGTGGCTTGCTGGCTTCCGTGGCGTTTGCCGTGCTGGTGGTAAAGCTGCGCCGGCCAGTGGCGCACCTGATCCGCAACCGCGACTACGACCAGCGCCGACAAAACCACGCGATTCAGGAAACCCTGCGCATTTTCTCCAGCGTCTGGTACTTCCCGATCCTGTTGATGATCATGGTGTCGGTGGTCAACCTGATCGGCGCTGGCCAGGAAAGCCAGCGGGTGCTGCAAAATGCGTTGCTGACGACCCTGCTGCTGATTGCCACGGTGTTTCTCAGCACCCTCTTCCACCATCTGTTCAAAGCGCGTGCTGCAAATACGGCGCAAAGCGGGCAACCTTACAAGGAGCTGCTGCGCAGCCTGATTCACGCCGGTTTGCGGATCATCCTGGCCATTACTTTCATCGAGTTGCTGGGGCGCATCTGGGGTTTCTCGGTCATCGAGTTCGCCCTGAAAAACGCCATGGCCCGCGCCATCAGCGACTCGCTCAGCAGCATCGGCCTGGTGCTGCTGGTGACCTGGCTGCTGTGGGTAGTGATCGACACGGCCATCCAGGAAGCGCTCAAGCCACCGGCCGGCCGCCGTAGCGGCCACCAGCCGAGCACCCGGGCCAAGACCATCCTGCCCATGCTGCGTAACGCCATCAAAATCATCCTGATCGTGATCTGCGCGATTACCACCATGGCCAACCTGGGCATCAACGTCGCGCCGCTGCTGGCCGGTGCCGGTGTCGTCGGCCTGGCCATCGGCTTTGGCTCCCAGCAGCTGGTGCAGGATGTGATCACCGGCCTGTTCATCCTGATCGAAGACACCATTGCCATTGGCGATTGGGTGGTGCTCGACTCGGGCCATGCCGGCACGGTCGAAAGCCTGACCATCCGCACCCTGCGCTTGCGCGACGGCAAGGGCTTCGTGCATTCGGTGCCCTTCGGCCAGATCAAGGCCGTCACCAACCAGTCGCGGCAGTTCGCCTATGCGTTCTTTTCGATACAGGTCAGTTACGAAAGCGATATCGATACCGCCCTGGAAATGATCCGCCAGGTCGGCCGTTCGATCAGTGACGACCCGATGCTCAAGCACAACCTGCAAGGGCCGTTGCAAGTGTTCGGGGTCGACAAGATGGACCTTAACGGCATTACCCTGACTGCCCAGTTCCGCACCATCTCCGGCGGGCAATACGGCATCAACCGCGCCTTCAACGAACGCCTGAAAAAGCTGGTGGACCAGACCGACAAGGTCAGTTTTGCCCAGTATTACCCCCAGATACAGGCCCCGCGTGCCAGCGAGGTGGTTTGACCGAACCTCAAGGCCGCGCCGAGCATTCCAAGCCACTCACAGAGTGATTCCCTCATGAAAGCTGCCCTCGTTCATTCATTCGATAAGCCGCCGATATTTGGCGACATCGACACCCCCGTTGCCGAGGCGGGCGAGGTGTTGGTGACGGTCCAGGCTGCCGCCTTGAGCCAATTGGTGCGCGCCCAGGCCAGCGGCAAGCATTACACCAGTGGCAAGACCTTGCCCTTCGTACCCGGTGCCGATGGCGTGGGTACGCTGGACGATGGCAGCCGTGTTTACTTCGCCTTCCCGCGGGGGCCGATCGGGGCCATGGCCCAGACGGTTGCGGTCAAGGCCGCCAACTGCGTGGCGATACCTGCCAGTGTCAGCGACCTTATGGCTGCCGCCATCGCCAACCCTGGCATGTCGTCATGGGCAGCGCTGCAATATCGCGCGCACTTTCAACCGGGCGAGTCGGTGCTGGTCAACGGTGCCGCCGGTACTTCCGGGCGGCTTGCCATCCAGATTGCCAAGTACATGGGCGCCTCACGGGTGATCGCCACGGCGCGTAACCCGACGGTCGAAGCTGAGCTGCGGGCGCTGGGTGCCGACAGCTTCATTGCCTTGAACCAGGCACCGGAAAAACTGGTGGAAATCTTCCACGACGAAATCAACGCCCACGGTGTCGATATCGTGCTCGATTACCTCTGGGGCCAGCCTGCCGAATGTTTCCTCAACGCGGCCACCGGCCACGGCAGCAGCGAGACGGCGCCGCGCATTCGCTTCGTCAACATCGGCTCACTGGCCGGCAACGCCATCAACCTGACGCCAAGCCCGCTGCGCAGTTCGGGCCTGGAGATGCTGGGCAGTGGCCTCGGCAGTGTGTCCCATGCAGACCTGGTCCAGGCCGTCGGCAAGGTGCTGCAGGCCATCGGCCCGGCCGGGCTCAAGATCGATGCACACCCCATGGAGTTGAGCGAGGTCGAGGACGCCTGGGGCCGTGATACGGCGCAAAGGATTGTCATCACGCTCTGACCAGGTGCCAGGCTAGGGGCGCTGGGAAAACACCAGTGCCTTCAGGCCCCCTTCCACATTGGCATCGGGAAACTCGGGCGGGTTTTCCAGCCGCTGCTCGAATACCAGGCTCGGCGCCTCGGCGGCCATGCCTTCGATCAAAAAGTCGGGGCCGATGGCCGGGTCGTTGACGCAGGCCAGTACCGTACCTTGGGCGTTGAGCAATTCAGGCAGCCGACGCAACACCCGCTGATAGTCCTTGGTCAGGGCAAAGCTGCCCTTCTGGAACGATGGCGGATCGATGATGATCAGGTCATACGGGCCATATTTCTTGACCTTGGCCCAGGACTTGAACAGCTCATGGCCGAGAAAACTCACCCGGCTCAGTTCGTGCTGGTTAAGCCTGTGATTGTCCCGCCCACGGCTCAGCGCCGCCTTGGCCATATCCAGGTTCACCACCTGCTGCGCACCTCCGGCAATGGCGGCCACGGAGAACCCACAGGTGTAGGCGAACAGGTTCAGTACACGCTTGCCCTGAGCCTGGGCCTGCACCCAGCGGCGGCCATAGCGCATGTCGAGGAACAGCCCGGTGTTCTGCTTTTTGCCCAGGTCCAGCTTGAAGCGCAGGCCGCCTTCTGTGATCAGGCATTCGTCCACTTCCTCGCCCAACAGCCACTCGGTGGTGCTTTCCAGCAGGTAGCGGTGTTGCAGCAACAGGCTGTGCGCGCCGCTCTGCTGCCAGGCCGGCGATTGGCTCAGGGCCAGGAGCATGTCCTTGAGCGCCACAAGCTCGGTGGCTTGCGGCTCGCGAAACAACGACACCAGCAGCACGCCTTGCAACCAGTCGACAGTGACCTGTTCCAGGTTGGGCCAGCAGCGGCCGCGGCCGTGGAACAGGCGGCGGGTTTCTTCCGGGGCGGGGCTCAGGGTATTGATGAGATGGTGGTGCAATATGGCGAGGGCGTCGGGGGTCATGGTGCTGTTCAAGGGTTCGTGAGGGGGCATTTTAAACGTTATGAGGGGTGGTTGGTGGATCAGTGGGGATTGCGGTGCCTGTATCGCTGGCACGCCAGCTCCCACAGGTAGTCGCTCCCACAACCTCTATGGGAGCTGCGGTGCGGCGATCCGACTTGCCAGCGATGAGGCCTGAACAGGCAACATGAGACTTGTCTGCCTCAACACAACATGACAGCATTCTCAACCGCAACATTTTCCCATTTGCGAATTATCTTCGTTCGAGGTTTCGTCGTGCAGGGCCAGCCCGTTTCTTTCTTTTCCGAGCTTTACCGTGGGCACCATGGCTGGCTGTTCGGCTGGCTGCGCAAGAAGCTCGGTTGCCCTGACAATGCCGCCGATGTGGCCCAGGACACCTTCGTCAAACTCCTGGGCCTGGACAACCTGCCGGCGTTGCAAGAACCACGGGCCTATCTGTTGGTAGCGGCCAATCGTTTGTTGATCAACCAGTACCATCGCCGCCGCGTCGAGGCAGAAACCCTGAGCAGCATGGCCGTGCTGCTCGACCAGCAGGCACAACAGGGCCCGGAACAGATTGTTGCCGTGCGCCAACTCCTGGGCAAAGTGCTGTTGCTGCTGCTCGAAGAACTGGACGAAAAACCGCGCACGGCATTCCTGATGGCCCGAGTCGATGGTTATTCGTATGCTGAAATCGCCAAGCGTTTGCAGGTGTCAGAAAGCAGCGTAAAGCAGTACCTGGCCAAGTCCCTCGCCCACTGCCATGCCCGTTTGTTCGACGCCATGCCCGAGGACCTGAACCATGACTGACCCCCTGTCGCTGGCGCAAATCCGCGAGCAGGCCGCAGCCTGGTTGGTACGCCTGGAAGACGCGCCCTCACCTGAAGCGCTGGCCGAATTCACCGCCTGGCACAATGCCGATGTTCGCCATGCGCAACTGTACGAACAATTGCAACAGCTTTGGCAGTCCGTTTCGCCACAACCCAAGGCCAAGCCGCGCCGCACCGGCATGATCGGCCTGGCGCTGGCGCTGCCGGTGGCAATCGCCGTCGGTCAATTCCTGCCCGTGCAGGACTGGCTGCTCACCCCGCCCGAGTCGGTTGCCACGGCGCGCGGCCTGCTGGTCTTTCATGACCGGCCGTTGCCTGAAGTCCTGGCCGAGCTTGATCGGCAGCGCCCAGGGCTTATCTGGAGCACGGACGAGCAACTGCAGGCGCTGCGTTTCACCGGCGTATTGCCAAAGGACAGCGATGAGGCACTGGCATTGCTGCAAGCCGCCTTGCCGATCCGCGTCCAGACCTATGGCAAGTACCTGGTACAGGTGCGGCCACGTTAAAAAAATGTTCAACCTGACTGCCCGATTTCTTTTCAGCCCGGTCATTGGAATAAATACAGTCGATTGCATGGGCAACACCAATGACCACACACACCCTTTCGCTCTTTCGCTTGAGCGCCCTGGCACTGTCCTTAGGCACAGCCGTCCCGATCTTCGCCGACACCTCTGCGGACACTTACCACATCGAACAGGCCAGCCAACCCCTGGACAGCGCCTTGACTGCGCTGGCCACCCAGACCGGGCTGGCCATCGGCGTCGACGCGACCTTACTGCGCGGTAAATCGGCCCCCTCGCTCAAGGGTGACTACAGTGCGGAACAAGCACTGGACGCCTTATTGCAAGGCAGTGGCCTGCAATGGCGTTTCAGCGGTAGCCACAGCGTGGTCGTGCAACCGGCCCCAGCACCGCTGGAGCTGGGCAGCGGTCCATTGGCGCTGTCCGATACATTGGTCAGCGCCACCCGCAGCGAGGCCAGCATCGCCTCGATCCCCGGCACCGTACAGGTAATCCAGGCACCGCAAATCGCCCAGCAATCGGCGGCTGGGCGCAAGGTCGCCGATATTCTCGGCGCGCTGGTGCCTGGGCTGTCGCCCGCTTCGGGCACCATGAGCAATTACGGCCAGACCATCCGCGGGCGCAATGTCCTGGTATTGATCGACGGTGTCTCGCAAAACGCCAGCCGGGATGTGTCTCGCCAGCTCAACAGCGTCGCGCCGTCGAGCATCGAGCGCATCGAGGTGGTGTCCGGTGCCAGCAGCCTTTACGGTGCAGGCGCCTCCGGAGGCATCATCAATATCATCACCAAGCGCAACGAGGGGCAGCCACTGGCACTGAGTAGCCGCGTGGGCATCAGCTCGGCCGACAACTTCAACCGCAAGGGCTTTGCCTACGAAGCGTTCCAGAGCGTGACCGGGCGCGAGAAGGCCTTCGACTGGTACTTGTCCGCCGACCTGCTGCAACGCAACGACCAGTTCGACGGCAACGGCAAGCGTATAGCCCAAGAAGCCTTCCAGGGCAGCAACATGGACACTGAAAGCCACGACCTGCACGCCAAGTTCGGCTTCGACCTGGATGATGAGCGGCGTGTGAGCCTGGCCCTGCAGGACTATGAAGAGAAACAGGACACCGGTTATGTGGCCGGATCGCGCAATGGCGAATCGGTGGCGATCAAGGGTTTGCAGTTGAGCGACCAGCCCTTTACCCACAACCAGGCGGTCAACCTCAACTTCAGCGACCGCGACCTGCTGGGCCAGCAGCTGCTGGTGGAGAGCTACTGGCGCAAACAACAGGCACGGTTTTTCCCCTACAACTGGGGTGCCAACGCAGGGGTCGTTGCGTCCGAAAGCGAAGCCGAGGTCTATGGCTTGCGTACTGCCGTCCAAAGCAGCCTGCCAAACATCGGTAACGCCACCGGCAGCCTGGTCTGGGGCGCCGATTTCGAGAACGAGCAGGTCAGCCAGGATGGCGACCGCTACAGTGTCGATGGCCTGGTCTATACACCGACTGGCCAGCGTTATGCCTTCGGTCCCGACATTGAAACCAACACCACTGCCCTGTTCGCCCAATCGACCTGGGACATCGGTGACTGGACGGTGCGTGGCGGTGCACGGCATGAGTGGATCCACAGCGACGTGGCCGACAGCATCGCCTTCGGCGGCATCTGGCAGGCCGGTGTCACCGAGGTGTTGCAAGGTGGCACGCTCAAGTACGAAGACACCCTCTACAACCTCGGCACGGTCTACCACATCAGCAATGCGCAAGATGTGTTCGTCAACTTCAGCCAGGGCTTTTCGTTGCCGGATATCCAGCGCTTCTTGCGGGACGTACGGGGTAGCTACGACATCCAGAGTCTCAACGCCCAGGCGATCAAAGTCGATAGTTACGAGCTCGGCTGGCGAGGGGATTGGGAGTCGCTGCAGGCCAATGTCACGCTGTTCGAGAACCGCTCGGACGTGACGCAATACTATGATTCGGTCACCCGCGCACAGCGCCTGATCGACCAGAAGGAACGCGTGCGCGGCGTCGAGACCAGCCTCACCTGGCACCTGGACCAGGCCTGGTCTCTGGGCGGGACCTATGCCTGGACCAACGGTGAAACCCATCAGAACGGCGACTGGCTGGACCTGCCGGCCACCCGTATCTCGCCTGCCAAAACCACCGCTTTTGTGGAATTTGCAGAAAACGACTACGACCTGCGCCTGCAAGCCATGCGCCTGGAAAGCTACGACGCGGGCTTCCAGGATGGCAATGGCCGCAAAATCGAAGGCTACACCACTGTAGACCTGTTGGCCGGGATGGCATTGCCGGTCGGCAAACTGCAAATGGGCGTATACAACTTGACCGATCGCAACTACGAAACGCTGTACATGCAGGCCAACGCAGCAGCGCCCTACCCTCACGCCGAAGGGCGCCGGCTGGCCTTGAGCTATGCGGTGGATTGGTAAGTTCGCTACCGACCCAAGGCGCCACTGCCCGTGGCGCCACGCACCCGCCAGGCCAGCCGCGCCACGGTGATCAACCAGTTGATGACGGCCACTGCCAACAGGGTATACAGCAACACTGTCATGCCCTGTTCGACGATGATTTTCCCAGCCAGCAACGGGAAGCCGAACACACCGACGAAGTACGACAGGCTGAACAACAGCAGAGCTTGCGAGGTGAGCCCTGTCGGTGCATCGTTGGCCGCCAGGCCATTGATCACCGAATAGGTCAGGCCATAGCCGACGCCCAGGACGATCGCCGCCAGCAAGTAACTGGCACCGTCGCCCACCAGGTACTGGAACATCAGGATCGACACCACCATCAAGCCCGACAAAACACAGGAAGCGATATAAGGATCACGCTTGACCACGATGCTGGCGATCAACAGGCGGCCGGAAATCGCGGCCCCCATAAACCCCAGGAAAAACAGCGAATAGTCCAGCGTGCGCATGGCCGCATAGCTGGTCTGAAAACTGGACAGTCCACCAAACACACAGCCACCAAGGCCCACCATGATGATGGGAAACACCGCACGGGACGACAACACGGCAATGGCCGAGGCAATGGAAATGCGCGAGACCGCAGCGGCGCCCATCTGGTTGGGCTGCGCCTGAAGCCGCACGGCCAGGCGCCAGAAAATAATCGCCCCCAGGGCGCTGGCCAGCGCTGCAATGTAGAAGGCGGTGGTCACCGGATAACCCAGGGCCGTGGCCAGCCGCCCCAGCAATGGGCCCGAGCCGATTCCCGTCATCATGCTGCCCGACAGCAGGGCAAAATACCGGGCACGCTGCAGGGGCTCGACCAGCATTGCCACGATAATCGGCCCCAGGGTATAGAACACGCCCCAGCCCAGCCCCAGGGTCAGGCCGAAACACAACAACCCGTTGCCATACCCCGGCACCAGGGCAAACCCCAAGGTGGATACAACCAACAGGCCGGCGCACAAGGCGATGGAGCGAGCCGCACCGAACCGGTCCGACAGGTGGCCCGAATAGATCACGGCGACAAAGGTGCTGAGCATCGCAGCCGAGATCACACTGCCGGCATCGTGCTCGTTACCCCCACGCGAAACCATCAGTAGCGACAGCAGGAAGGTCGAACCGTAGGACAGGGAAAGCAGGTAACTGCCCAGGCAGAAGACGCCGAACAGGGTGCTGGAGATGTTCGGGGCTTGAGTGATGCGGGTTGGCATTGGGGAGCTCGGTTGCGGGGATAATTGCACATCATATCAGGGCCCTATCGCGGGCAATCGGAATGCCCGCGATGAGGCCCTGACTGACAACGACTAATCTCAATCCCTGAACTGACTCAACTGCCGGCTCAACGACCCCGCCTGATCACGCAGGTTGTTCGACTGCTCGACCAACCCACGAATGGCCTGATCATTCTGCTCCGAGATGCTGCTCACCCCCTGGATCGCCACCGACAATTGTTCACCGGTCGCCGCCTGGCTCTGGGTCTGGCGAGCCACTTCGCTGATGCGGGTGAGAATGTCCTGGGCATGCTGGCGAATCTGTTCGACCCCTTGTGCCGAGGCTGACAGCTGGTTCACGCCCTGGCGCATCGCCTGCCCCACCTGCTGTACGTTGTCCACGGTATTGCGCACGTCGCTGCCGATGGCGCCGATCATTTCGCCGATCTCGCCGGTGGAACGGCTGGTGCGTTCGGCCAACTGGCGCACTTCATCGGCAACCACGGCAAAGCCCCGGCCCTGCTCCCCGGCGCGGGCTGCTTCAATGGCGGCATTGAGCGCCAACAGGTTGGTTTGCTCGGCAATGCCGCGGATCACATCGAGAATGCCGGCAATTTGCTGCGAGCGTTTTTCCAGGTCGCCGACGGTATTGGCGACCGCGCCCATGGTCTGGTCGATGCGGGTGATCTCGCTCACGGTCAGGTTCATGTCCTGGGCGATGTTGGTGGTCAATTTCTCGGTGTTACGGGCCAACTGTTCGACATCCTCGGCCTGCTGGGCCATCTCGGTCACCGAGTGCGCCAGCGCCGTCACACCGTTGGCCATCTCTTCGGTCGCCGTGTGCTGCGCCGACGCGCGCTCGGCCACTGCCTGGGTGGTGTGGTCGAGGTTCTGCGATACCTCCATCAGGGCACTGCTGCTGCTACGAATAGAACCGACGAGGTCGCCCAGGCGCTGGATGAACTGGTTGAAGGCGCCCGCCAGCTTTCCGGTTTCATCAGCGCTGCGCTGCTCGAAACGCAGGCCCAGTTCACCTTCCCAGGCCTGAATACCCTGGGTCAGGCCCGACAGAGGGCGAATTTGCCAACCGAGCAACGTCCACAGCGCCAGGGCCAACAGCAGCAAGGCCACAAGGCCAATACCCACCGCCTGGTAGAGAAACACATTGATCTGGGCCATGGCTTCAGCCAGTGGATAAGCGACCATCAAGGCCCATGGGTTGGGCGCACTGCCGATTTGCACCGGCTGCAGCACATAACGCCAACCGTCACGCTGGAACTGGTAAGGCTGGCCAGCCTTGATCGCATCCCGGGCGGCAGCGGGCAACTGGTCGTCCAGTTGCGTCAGGCGCTGGCCATCCGGGTGGCTGGCGTAACGCCCTTCGGTGGACAACAGCGCGGCATAGCCCTTGTACAAGTGAATGTTCGACAACGCCTTGTTGATGCCTTCCAGGGGAAGGTCGACCCCGGCGACCCCCACGGCCCGGCCGTCCTGCACTAACGGCAGCATGATCGACATCATCAACACTGACTGGCCACTGCCGGTGGTATAGGTGAAGGGTTCGGTGGCCCAACTCTGGCGAGTACGCAGCGGCCGATAGTAAAACTGGTTGTCCGCGGTTTCCGGCGCATAACCGGTCAGGGGCTCGGAGCCAACCACACCCTTGGCGCGATTCCAGTACAGCAGGTAGCGCCCACTGGCATCATTGCCGGGCTGGCCGGCGAACTCCGCATCGCGGCCATCATAGGCATCGGCCTCCCAATAGTGGCCCAGGCCGATCAACTCCGGGTTGCCCTCGAACAAACGTCGCGTCAGGGCATCGGCGGTCTTGCGGTCGGCATGGTTCTGCTGCAAAGCCAAGGCACTGCTGGCCAGCGACTCGGCCACCACCCAACCTCTGCTCAGTTGGCCTTCGACTTCCCGGGCGCTGGCCTTGACGGTGGCGTCGACCAACTTGGCCGCTGCTTCCTTGGAAGAGCCATAGGCGCTGTAGGCAATGGAGCCAAGTAACAATGCCAGCACCACGAAGGCGCCGGTCAGGGCGGTCCAGAACAATTTAAAATGCAGGGAGCGACTGGGCATGAAGCAATTTCCACAAGGCAGTTGAGGCCCGTGCGTGCAACCTCTGGGTGGGCAGCTAGACGGGCTATAGTTTTTTTGGCGCCAATTAAATGATGGCGCAAAGCTACTATATCCATGTCCAAGCGACCCCGCAATTGCCCGACTGCTGCTTGTCTATACAGGAATATCAACGACCAGCGGTTCGCGAAACTGCCCCACATTGCCTTTCAAGTCCTTGGCAACGAGCACGGCACCGGGTTCCAAATAATCTGTCATGAACCACTCCCTGGATAAGCTGGTATTTTTAAAACCTTCGAAAAGACCCACTTAGTTACACGGCATCCGCCACTTCTCAATAGCACCTTTGACAGGAATCGATATGACGAAGCTCAGCAGTTTCCCCATCCACAATAAATGGCCGGCAAAACACCCTGAGCGTATCCAGCTCTATTCCCTGCCAACCCCAAATGGAGTGAAAGTCTCGATCATGCTAGAAGAAACGGGCCTTGCGTACGAGCCGCACCGCGTCGCCTTCGACAGCAACGATCAACTATCCCCGGAGTTTCTGTCGCTCAACCCCAACAACAAGATCCCGGCTATCATCGATCCCAACGGCCCGGGCGGCGAACCCTTGCCGTTGTTCGAGTCGGGGGCGATCCTGCTCTACCTCGCGGAAAAAAGCGGCCAGTTGCTGCCCGCCGACCCTGCGGCACGCTACCAGACCATTCAGTGGTTGATGTTCCAGATGGGCGGGATCGGCCCGATGTTTGGCCAGGTCGGCTTCTTCAACAAGTTTGCTGGCAAGGATTACGAAGACAAGCGCCCGCGCGACCGTTATGTAGAAGAATCCCGGCGCCTGCTCAATGTGCTGAACCAGCACCTGAAAAACCGCGAATGGATCATGGGGGACAGCTACACCATCGCCGATATCGCTACCTTTCCCTGGATCCGCAACTTGCTGGGTTTCTATGAGGCAGGTGAGTTGGTGGGCATACACAATTTTCCGAATGTTACTCGTACGCTGGAGCACTTCCTGGCTCGGCCGGCGGTGCAGCGGGGGCTGATGATTCCGCCAGCCCCTTGATCCCCTGTGGGAGCGGGTGGTGCGGCATTCCGATTGCCAGCGATGCAAGCGCTGCGGTCTATCGATACAATCCGGCTCGCGGGGCGATCTCCTGTCAAACCCGGTAGAAACTGCGATACCAGTCCACAAACTGCCGCACGCCATCGTCCACCGACACCTGTGGGTAGAAATCCACCCATTGCGCCAATGCCTCGACGTCGGCCCAGGTTTTCGCGACATCGCCCGGCTGCATAGGCAGGAAGTTGCGCTCGGCCTTGATGTCGAGCGCCTTTTCGATGCACTCGATAAAATCGAGCAATTTGACCGGCATCCCACGGCCAATGTTGTACACCTTGTTCGGTGCAGCGCCGGGTGGCAAATCGTTACGGCAGGACGGAGGTTTTTGCCGCAGCCGGAAAATACCTTCGACAATGTCGTCGATGTAAGTGAAATCCCGCGACATCTGCCCATCGTTGTACACATCGATAGGCTGCTTGTTCAGGATCGCCCGGGTGAACTTGAACGGGGCCATGTCGGGGCGCCCCCAAGGCCCGTAGACAGTAAAAAAACGCAGCCCGCTGGCCTCTATGCCGTAAAGGTGTGAATAACTGTGGGCCATGAGTTCATTGGCACGCTTGGTCGCCGCGTAGAAAGAGGCTGGGTGATCGGCTGCATCCTCCACGGCAAACGGCATCTTGCTGTTCAGGCCATACACCGAACTACTCGAAGCATAAATCAGGTGCCGGGGCTTAACCTGTCGGCAGGCTTCGAGAATATTGAGAAACCCCACCAGGTTGGACGCCGCATAGGCATCCGGGTTGTCCAGCGAATAGCGCACCCCCGCTTGCGCCGCCAAATGAATGACTTCGGTAAATCCATGGGTGCCGAACAATTCCAGCAACCCGGCCTTGTCGGCCAGGTCCAGGCGCTGGAAGCGAAAATTGGGCAAGTTTTCCAACTCCGCCAGCCGTCCATGCTTGAGTTCGACATCGTAATAGTCATTGAGGTTATCGATGCCGACGACGTCCAGCCCAGCCTCGCAAAAGCGCTTGGCCGTGTGAAACCCGATAAAACCCGCTGCACCAGTAACCAGTATCGTCATTGCATGATCCTCTAGCCGCAACCTGCGCCCAATGGCGTGGTCCGGCCGCTTCCTTGTGGGTAAGGTCAAACAGAGTGCGACTGCCGTTTATTTTCCGTGACGGTTGCGACTGGCCTCCACGACACGTTGTGCTGGCACCCGCAACTGGGCCAGCAGGTACGCCGAAAAATCGGCAGCATAGGGCTGCAGGGCAATAGCTTGCTCCATACAGTGCAACCAGGCGGCGCTGCCCTGCTCATCGATGGGCCATTGCGCATGAAACGACGGGATCGAAATAGCGCCGTACTTCTCGCTGTACAGCTTGGGCCCGCCCAGCCAACCGCTGAGAAAGCAGGTCAATTTATCGCGGGCAGGTTCAAGGCTTTCGGGGTGCATACGGCGCAATTTGGCCGCTTCAGGCAGCTCATCCATCAACCGGTAGAAATCGTCGACCAACTTGCGCAAGCCCTCGATACCGCCTGCAGCTTGATAGGAAGCATCGCCAACACCGTACGTCTTGACCATCTGTCTTACCTTTTAAAAAACAGCAGTATAGGCGCAACCATGGCCCTTAAAGCTTGTAGCCGATGCGTTTGAGCAGGTCCCTGCGCCCGGCGATATCGTTGTCGTTTTCGACTCCCTGAGGGCTGCCCCCGTCTACGACGCCGAGAATCCCTCGGCCCTGTGCCGTCTCGACCACAATCACCTCGGTGGGGTTAGCCGTGGCACAAAAAATACGGCACACCTCGGGTACGGCCTTGAGCGTGTTCAATACGTTCAGCGGGTAAAAGCCGTCTGCTAAAAAAACGATGAAACTGTGCCCGGCAGCCAAGGAACGCGCATTCTTCTGGGCCAGTTCGATCATCGCAGGGTCGGTGCCCGACCAGCGCACCAGGCACGGGCCCGACGCTTCACAAAATGCGACGCCGAACCCGATGCCCGGCACCGTCGAGACCAGCGCTTCATGGATGTCATCGACGGTCTTGATGAAATGCGCCTGACCCAAAATGAAATTGGTGTCGTCCGGCTTTTCGACTTTTACGGTACTCAATTGCATCGCACAGCTCCTGCACTCATAGGGGGCAGTTCTGACAGATTACGCTGGGCCGAACATTTGCGCGACTTGCTGCCCGGTCATGGTTTTAGTCTGGTTGGAGAAGCAATAACTGTCGGGTTTTTCGTCGATAAACACTTGCAGGTCGAACATCAGGTCATCGGCCTGCTCCAGCAAACCAACCGGTACTGCATAAAAGCCGCCCTGCTTGAGACGATAGAACAGATGGCTGCCACAGGTCGCGCAAAAGCCGCGCTCGGCCCATTCGGATGAGGAAAAAGTGCGAATCTGCCCCTCGCCTTCGCTGTACTTCACGGGGGCGTCGCTGTCGACCGTCAATAGTGGGCCGCCACCCCACTTTCGGCACATGCTGCAATGGCAGGCGCCGAAGGTGGGATGCTTGAGGTTGAGCGAAAATTTGACAGCGCCGCACAGGCAACTGCCGTGTTTTTCAATGGGTGCGTCCATGAGTTCCTCCTGCCGATGAAGGCATGGGGTGGCTGGGAACTCGAAGGATAGTCCAGAAGTGGGCTCATCCCATACGGCCTCGAAGCAGCCTGGCGGCAGCTGCGCAACTTCGTAGCAGCTGCCGCCAGGCTGCGTCAGCGGACACGATGATTACTGCGCGAAAGCCCGGCCCAGTGCGCCCGGCACACCGCTGCTGTCAGTCTCCTGCCACGGCCCATTCAGGCTGGTCGACCAGCTCCAGCCGTTGTTCCAGCGGTAATAGGTGCGCTGGCGATAGAAGGTGTCGGTCTCCCCTTCCAATACATAGACACCCAGCCGCGGGTCCCAGTGGCTGGCGCCACCTGGTGGCGGTGCGAAGCTGGCCGAGGTGCGTGGCATCGGCTTTTGTGTCTGTACCGGCGGCTTGCTCGGTACCGTGCTCGGCACTGGCGGTGGTTTAACGCTCGGCCCCGAGGGCGGTGGGGTCGGCCGTGGAGGCGGCTCGGTGGTCGATGGCTGCTGGACCGTACAGGCGCTCAAGCCCAGTAGCAGTGTCAATAGGGTGATTCGAGCGTTGACGGCCATGAAAATCTTCTCGTGCAGTTCTGATTGTTAAGGGTGGAGTTTGCGCAAACTCCACCGTTGGACTTCAGACAGCGTCGACAGTTTCACGCAAACGCTCGATTGCCACAGGCGCATTGGCGGTATCCGACAAGTCGACTCGCCATGCTTGCTCGAAACGCTGGCCATTGCCGTTATCCAGGAATATCTCCACGCCCGCTTGCTCACCCCACTTGACCATCGCCTCGAGCACTTGCAGGTCAACCACGCCGTAGAGATAGACCGTGCGTACGCCTTGCACGGCGATCCACTCGGCCAAAGCAGTACCCGCCAGGCCCTTGCGTGTGTCGAGTTCAAACTCGCAGTCCTTCCAGCCGAGGCTGACCGGCACCAAAAGATCGCCGGTTGAGGCAATCCGTCCGCCCGCTGGATAGATCAACCGCACAAAAGCCCGCGAATACCGCCGTGTACACCACTGCTTGAGTTCGTGACGCAGGCGGGTTCTCAATGTTTCCCGACTCAGCAGCGGGTCGGGCATGGGCATGACCAATTGCCGGTCGAAGACCAACCAAAGCGTATTGTCACGGGGTGTCTTGAGACGGATTTCGGCCTTGACCCTGGCCACTCGCAAGGCCAGCGCCACCACCAGGGCAACAGGGGCCACTTGCAATTGTAGCGCGCTCAGCGAACCACCGCGTGCCTGCACCGCGACCTCGACCACGGCTGCGCACACCAGAGGCAACCAGAAGTAATCGACGCGCTTGCAAGCGACTTCCCCAAACTGCCAGCAGGAGATGAACAGCCAGCAGCACAAGCTTGCGCCAAACGCGAACAAGAGTGCCAACCAGCCAAAATGCTGCGAGAGGCCCGAGACGTCCAGCCAGTAAGTGGCACCGAGCAACAGCACCAGCGTGAACAGGGCCGACTGAGAATAGGGCTTGAGAAGGTGATGCTTCATTGAACGACGGCCAGATGGGTCAAGGGTATCCTAACCCATCGGCCGCAAACGCTGATTCTTGAGCCCTTATTGCTCGGGGCTGTCGATCGTCAGGTGTTGTTGCGCGGTGGTGGTGTTGGCCAACGGCTTGCTGCGCCCAACCCACTCGCCCTTGGTCGGTTGGCCGCTGCGGGAAATCCGCGCCACCAACTGCACTTCAGGAAAGTTGGACAGTTTCATCTGCGGCATCATGGCATCGGCGTCGCTCAACTCGACTTCCACCGGCAAATCGGCCACGGTCAGGCGCTTGGCTGCCAGGGGCATGGGCGGGCCCGAGCTTGCGCGGGCAAAGATGAATACGCTGTCATCGGGTTTGACCTTGGCCTTGAGTTCGGCGCCCAGTTCAACCCGAACCTTGAGCCGCACCCCGCCTTTGCTCGCCACTGCAGGGTTGCTTTGCACCTTAGCGCCGCTGGCCAGCAACTTCTCGCTGGCACGCTTGATGCCCCCTTCCAGAGCAGGGCGCGAGGCGTCGTCGGCCGGCAGCACTTCGAGCAGGCGCTGCCAGTAATCGATAGCCTGTTGATAACGCTCGCCCTCGAAAGCCGCGATACCCAGCAAACCTAGACTGGTGACTTCCTTGGCGTCGGCCTTGAGCGCCTCGTCGGTCAGGGCTTGTATCTCGGGGGTCCACTGCTTGCCGTTGGCAAAGTATTGAGCTTGCGCCAACTGCCCCAGCAGCTCGGGCTGGCGGCCAGCCAGGGCCAGGGTGCGCTCGAACATCTTTGCCGCGTCGCCCGGGCGATCCTGGGCCATGTAGGTGCGACCGAGGAAGTACAGGCCTTCGGCCGAATCCGGTTGAGCGGCGACGGCACGCTCCAGGCGCTGGGTCATCTCTTCCATGGACTTGGGCGCCTGGGCGAATTCGCGGGCCAGTTCAACCTTGTCGCTGGCCCCGAAATGCAAGTACAGAGCCAGGCCCAATACCGGCACCAGCACGGCTGCAAGAATCGGCAACGGCTTGCCCAGGCGCGAAACCCGCGCAGGTTCGCCACCTTCGGTATCGGCCAGCAGTTCACGGGCCGCTTCGGCGCGGCCGCTGTCCATTTGCGCGCTGTTAAGCACGCCTTCTTCCTGTTCGGCCTGCAACTCGGCCACGCGCTCCTGGTACAGGGCGACGTTCAAGGCGGTACGGTCTTCTTCCTGCTGGGCGCGGCGTACACGCAGCACGGGAATCAGCAGAAAACTCAGGGCCACCAACAACAGCAGGCCTGCAGCGAGCCAGAAATCAATCATGTTTTTGGTCTTTGTCCAGCAGTTGGGCGAGGCGCTGACGCTCCGCTTCGGAAAGTTCGGTAGCCCCTTCGGGGCGTTCGCTGCGGCGGCGTCGCACGATCACGGCAATCACCACCAACCCACCCAGCAACAGGCCGGCGGGGCCGAACCAGAGCAGCCAGGTACGCGAATTGAGCGCCGGCTTGTAACGGACGAAATCACCGTAGCGATCGACCATGAAGTCGATGATCTGTTGGTTATCCTTGCCCTCGCCGAGCATGCGGAAGATTTCCCGGCGCAAGTCCGTGGCAATCGGCGCATTGGAGTCGGCGATGTCCTGGTTCTGGCACTTGGGGCAACGCAGCTCCTTGGTCAGCTGGTGAAAGCGTTCACGGTCGCTATCATTGGCAAACTCATAGGTATCGATGGCCGCATGGGCCACGCCGGCCAGGCTCAAGCCCAGCACGGCAGCCGCCAACCAGCGCCTCATGGCTTGGCCTCGTCGACCAGGCCCTGGTACAGGCTGGCCAGTTGCTCGCGCCAGACGGTTTCGTCGATCACGCCCACGAACTTGTGGCGGATCACGCCCTTGCTGTCGATCAGGAAGGTTTCCGGCGCGCCGTACACGCCCAGGTTCAGGCCCAGGGTGCCCTGCTCGTCGCGTACGTCGAGTTGGTAGGGGTTATGGAATTCGCTCAGCCATTTCAACGCGGCGGCGTTGTCATCCTTGTAGTTGATGCCATAGATGACGATGCCGCGCTCGGCCAGCTTGTTCAATACCGGGTGCTCGACCCGGCAGGAAATGCACCAGGTGCCCCAGACATTGACCAGCGCCGGCTTGCCGAGCAGGTCGGCGCGGGTCAGGGTCTTGTCGCCCTGCACCGAGGGCAGGGAAAACTCCGGGAACGGCTTGCCGATCATCGCCGATGGCAGTTCCGACGGGTTCAGGAATAACCCCCGGTAGAGAAACACCGCCACCAGCAGAAACAGCGCCAGCGGCAATACCATGATCCAACGCTTCATGCAGTCGCTCCAGACATGCCCAAGACTTCGCGCACACGGCCCCTGACCTTGACCCGGTAGCGCGGGTCGAGCGCCGCGAGCAAACCACCGAGGCCGGTCAACAGCCCACCGAACCAGATCCAGCGCACGAACGGCTTGACGTGCACCCGCACCGCCCAGGCACCTTCGCCCAACGGCTCGCCCAGGGCCACATAGATATCGCGGGTGAAGCCTGCGTCGATACCGGCTTCGGTCATGACCGACTGCTGCACGGTGTACAGGCGCTTCTCGGGATGCAATACGGTGACTTCGCGGCCATCGTGAATGACGCGCACGGTGCCCTTGTCCGAGGTGAAGTTGGGGCCTTCGAAGTGCTTGGCGCCTTCGAAGATAAACTGATAACCGGCCAGCTCCATGGTCTCGCCCGGCGCCAGGCGCAGGTCACGCTCGGCACTGTTGTTGCTCGACAGCACCACGCCCATGGCGCAGACAGCGATGCCGATGTGCGCGACGTGCATGCCCCAATAGCTGCGGTTGAGACCGCGCAGGCCCTTGAGCAGGCCCTTGTGGCGGGTCTTGTCGAGAATGTCGCGCACCCCGGCCAGCACGATCCACGCGGCCAGGGCGAAGGTGGTCAGTACAGGCCAATCGAAGTCGCCGACGATCCAGCTGCACAGCGGCGCGATGATGGCGCTGGCGACTAAAACCGGCGTCAACATGCTCGACAGCCACTTGACCGGCGTGTCTTTCCAGCGCACCAGCACGCCCACGGCCATCACCACCATCAACAGCCCCATCAACGGAATGAACAGGGCATTGAAGTACGGCGGGCCGACCGACAGCTTGGCGCCGGTCAGGGCATCGAGCACCAACGGGTACAGGGTACCGAGCAGAATCATCGACGCCGCTACCACCAACACCAGGTTGTTGCCCAGCAACAGGGTTTCGCGCGACCACAGGCCAAAGCCCACATGGCTCTTGACCACGGGTGCACGCAGGGCGAACAGGGTCAGGGAACCGCCGACCACGAACAGCAGGAAGATCAGGATGAACACGCCACGCTCTGGGTCCGAGGCAAACGCATGCACCGATGTCAGCACGCCGGAGCGGACCAGGAAGGTACCCAGCAGGCTCAGGGAGAACGCCGCAATGGCCAGCAGCACGGTCCAGCTCTTGAACACGCCGCGCTTCTCGGTCACCGCCAGGGAGTGGATCAGCGCGGTGCCGACCAGCCATGGCATGAACGAGGCGTTTTCCACCGGGTCCCAGAACCACCAGCCACCCCAGCCGAGCTCGTAGTAGGCCCACCAGGAGCCCAGGGTGATGCCGATGCCGAGAAAGGCCCAGGCGACGATGGTCCAGGGCCGCGACCAGCGTGCCCAGGCCGCATCGAGGCGCCCGCCGAGCAAGGCGGCGATGGCGAAGGCGAAGGCCACGCAAAAGCCGACGTAACCCATGTACAGCATCGGCGGGTGAACGATCAGGCCGATGTCCTGCAGCAATGGATTGAGGTCGCGGCCATCTGTCGGCGCTTGCGGCAACAAGCGCTCGAAGGGGTTGGAGGTGACGATGAGGAACAGCAGGAAACCGATGCTGATCATGCCCATCACAGCCAGCACGCGTGCCAGCATGACCTGGGGCAACTGGCGCGAGAACACCGACACGGCGAAGGTCCAGCCACCGAGAATCAATGCCCAAAGCAGCAGCGAACCTTCGTGGGCGCCCCATACGGCGCTGAATTTGTAGTACCAGGGCAAGGCGCTGTTGGAGTTGCTGGCTACATAGGCGACGGAAAAGTCATCGACCATAAAGGCGTAGGTCAGGCAGCCGAAGGCAAACGCCAGGAAGGCGAACTGGCCCCAGGCCGCTGGCTGGGCCAGGCTCATCCACAAACGATCGCCGCGCCAGGCACCCAGCAGTGGCACGATGGCCTGGACGATGGCAAAGCACAGGGCGAGGATCATGGCCAGGTGGCCAAGCTCGGGAATCATCAAATCGGCGGTCATGGTCTCAACCCTGCTTGGCGGGTGTGGAGGCTGGCGTCGGCGCGGCCTGGCCGCTGTCCTGGAGCGCCTTGGTCACTTCCGGCGGCATGTACTTCTCGTCATGCTTGGCCAGGACTTCATCGGCCACCACCACGCCGTCGGCGTTGAGCTTGCCCAGGGCGACGATGCCCTGCCCTTCACGGAACAGGTCTGGAAGGATGCCACGGTAGGTGATGGTCACGGACTTGCTGAAGTCGGTGACCACAAAGCGTACGTCCAGCGAGTCGCTGGAGCGTTGCAGCGAGCCCTTCTCGACCATGCCACCGGCGCGGATGCGGGTATCGAGCGGCGCTTCGCCGTTGGCGATCTGGGTCGGGGTGTAAAACAGGTTGATGTTCTGCTGCAGGGCACTCAATGCCAGGGCAACGGCGATGCCGACCCCGGCCAGCAGGGCCAGGATGATGAAAAGGCGTTTCTTGCGCAGCGGATTCACTTGCTGTTCTCCCGGCGCAGACGACGCGCCTCTTCTTGCAGGTAACGGCGCCGAGCCAGCAGCGGCGCGGCAACGTTGATAGCCAGCACCGCCAGGCAGATGCCGTAGGCTGACCAGACGTATAGGCCATGGTGCCCCATGGCCAGGAAATCACTGAACGAGGCGAAAATCATCGTGCCACCTCCTGACCCAGGGTGTTGATCACTTCATCTTTCACCCAACTGGCGCGCGCCTCGCGCTTGAGCACTTCCAGGCGCATGCGCAGCAGCAATACCGCGCCGAAAAAGCAATAGAAGCCCAGCACGGTAAGCAGCAGCGGCAGCCACATTTCCACCGGCATGGCGGGTTTTTCAGTCAGGGTGAAAGTGGCACCCTGGTGCAGGGTGTTCCACCATTCTACCGAGTACTTGATTATCGGAATGTTAATAACCCCGACGATGGCCAGCACCGCGCAGGCCTTGGCCGCGCTTTCACGGTTGCTGATGGCCTGGCCCAGGGCAATGAGGCCGAAGTACAGGAACAACAGGATCAGCATCGACGTCAGCCGGGCATCCCAGACCCACCAGCTACCCCAGGTCGGCTTGCCCCAGATCGCCCCGGTCACCAGGGCCACGGCGGTCATCCAGGCGCCAATGGGCGCGGCGCACTGCAGGGCGACGTCGGCGATTTTCATTTTCCACACCAGCCCCACCACACCGGCCACCGCCAGCATCACATAGCAGGACTGGGCGAGCATGGCTGCCGGCACATGGATATAAATGATGCGAAAACTGTTGCCCTGCTGGTAGTCCGGCGGCGCAAAGGCCAGGCCCCAGACCACACCGACGCCGATCAGCAACACGGCGGCAATGCTCAGCCAGGGCAGCATGCGCCCGCTGATACCATAGAACCACTTGGGCGAGCCCAATTTATGAAACCACGTCCAGCTAATCACGCTGCTCTTCATCACGGTACATCCAGGGTTTTGCCGGCCACGTAAGTAAGTACATGACCGGAACCTTATTATTCGCCGACGCTGATCTTCAGGCCAGCCGCTATTGCAAAGGGTGTCAGGGTTACCGCCAGGGCGGTCAGGCTGCCAAGCCACAAGAGGTAACCGGTCGCCGGCATGCCTTGCAGGGCCGCCTGAAGGGCGCCACTACCGAGAATCAATACCGGGATGTATAGGGGCAGAATCAACAGGGCCAGCAACAGGCCGCCGCGCTTCAAGCCAACTGTCAGGGCCGCACCCACCGCGCCCAACAGACTCAACACGGGCGTGCCCAACAGCAGCGACGCCAACAATACAGGCAAACAGGCCGCTGGCAAGCCCAGCATCAATGCCAGCAAAGGCGCAAGCAATACCAGTGCCAGCCCGGAAAACGCCCAGTGTGCCAGTACCTTGGCCAGTACCAGAAGAGGCAGGGGGTGCGGCGAAAGGACCCACTGCTCAAGGGATCCGTCCTCGAAATCACTGCGGAAAAGCCCGTCCAGCGAGAGCAAGACCGACAAAAGCGCTGCCACCCAGACCAGCCCCGGTGACAACATTTGCAACAGTTGTGTCTCAGGACCGACCGCCAGCGGGAACAATGCGACCACGATGGCGAAGAATACCAATGGGTTGGCCAGTTCTGCGGGGCGCCTGCATAACAGTCGCGCTTCGCGGCTGACAAGTAAAGTGAAGACACTCATGCGGCCCACTGCCCCAGGTTGAGTTCCCGATAACCGGCCGGTTTGTGCTCAAGGGTGTGATGGGTGGTCAACACCACCATCCCCCCCTGCTCGCAATGGGCCGCCAGGTGCTGTTCGAGCTGGGCCACGCCCTGCTTATCCAGCGCGGTGAACGGCTCGTCGAGAATCCACAGCGGCGGGCTGTCCAGGTACAGGCGGGCCAGTGCCACTCGACGCTGCTGACCGGCGGAAAGGGTATGGCAGGGAACATCCTCGAAGCCGCGCAAACCCACCGCTTCAAGCGCCTGCCAGATCGCCTGGCGCTCGGCCGGGCGGTGCAAGGCGCAGAGCCAGGCCAGGTTTTCTTCAGGGCTGAGCAAATCCTTGATACCCGCGGCGTGGCCGATCCACAGCAGGATGCGCGCCAGTTCGCTGTCCTGGCGCTCCAGTGGCTTGCCGTGCAGCAGCACTTGCCCATGGGTGGGCCGCATCAAACCGGCAAGCAGGCGCAACAGGCTGGTCTTGCCGCTACCATTGGGGCCGCTGACCTGCAGCATGTCGCCGGCGCACAACTGCAGTTCGAGGTTTTCGAAAAGCATTCGCCAGTCACGCTCACAAGCCAGCGCTACGGCTTCGAGTTGAGGAGTCACGCAATCGCCTTTTGTCTGAGACAGTCTGTGCCGCGGTTCAAGTCGGCCACCTGGCGGCCGTTATACTGGTGCGCAGCGCTGGAACCGCCGTGCTCAACGGGCCGCGTGCACATCTGCGCTGCCAGGCGCCCGGAAAGATCGGGCGGCATTATACATGCCATGTCCTACTGCAAAGTGGGCAATTTCGACAGGTTGTGACTGAATGACAGGCGAAATCAACAGCCTCGCGCCGGCGCCTGCCAGCTCTGGCCCCCCCCTGCCGGCGGCCGCTGGCGCAGGGATATTGAAGCTTGCGCAAGCACTCGATGGCCTATTGCCGCCCGGGGAGACCGCCGAAGCCGAAGTCGTGGCGCTTAAACAGTTGGCGCAGGACTTTCAGCTGCTGCTGCGCCTGACCCTGGCCAACGGTCGCCAGACCAATGTCCAGGTCATGAGCGCGACGCCCCTGCCGCTGGGCGCCCAATTGATCGTGACCCAGCCTGCAGCCAACAACCTGGCGATTACCTTGCAGCAGGCCCTGAGCGCCAATGTCGCCGCCCTCACCGAACTCGATACCCGGCAAATGCCGGTCGGGACCTTGCTCCAAGGCAAGGTCATGACGTGCCAGGTACTGCCCCAAGAGCCGGGGTCGGCGGCGGTGTATCGCTCACTGGTCCTTTTGCTCAATACCGCCCAGGCAGGGGCCATGCTGAGCCTGGACAGCCCTCGCCCATTGGTATTGGGCAGCCTGCTCAGTGCCCAGGTGCAGGGAAGCCAGGCCTTGAGCTTCATGCCCTTGACCGATCGCCTCGACCAGCTTGCCCTGGCCCAGCAGCTGACCGCCCAGCAAGCGCGCCAGGGCTCATTCCAAGGCCTGTTGGCAGCACTGCAAAACCTCAAGGGTAGCGAACAGTTGCCCGCTGAGGTCCGCACCAGCGCCGACAAGCTGCTGGCCAGCTTGCCGGGTATTGCACAAATGAGCGACGCCCAAGGCGTTGCCCAGGCCGTAAAGGACAGCGGCGCCTTTCTCGAAGCTCGCCTGCTGGGCGGGCAAACCCAGGCATTGGCACCGGACATCAAGGCGCAACTGTTTCGCCTGGTGGCGCAGATCCTGCCCGGGTTGCCCGGCAGCACTGCACTCCCCCAGGCGGCAGTGGTTTCAACCCTGGCCCAGGCTTTACCCGGGCTCATGCGCAAAGCCCTGGGCACGCTCGGCCAGGTCAGTGCCAAACCGCAAGCCACCGGCTTCCCGCTGCTCTCACGGCTGTTGCAGCCCCAGGAAGACGAACAAGACCTGGAGTACCTGCTCAAGCAAGCCAGCGCGGCCATCTCGCGCTTGCAGACCCATCAACTGGCCAGCCTGGCGCAAAACGGCAGCACGCCCGAAGGCAACCTGCAAACCACTTGGCAACTGGAAATCCCTGTGCGCAGCCAGCACGAATTCATTCCTCTGCAGGTCAAGCTGCAACGCGAGGAGACTCCACAGCAGCACGCCGAGCAGGGCACAGAGAAACGCGATAGCAAGGAACAACTCTGGCGCGTCGAACTGGCGTTTGACATGTACCCTTTGGGCCCGCTGCAAGTGCAGGCGCAACTGGTGCGTGGCAGCCTCTCCAGCCAACTGTGGGCTGAACACCCGGCCACCGTGCGGCTGGTTGCGAGCCAACTGGACAGATTGCGCGAGCGCCTTGTCGCCAGCGGCCTGACGGTTGCCGAATTGAATTGCCATCAAGGCACGCCGCCCCAAGGCGCGCGTACGCACCTCGAACAACGCTGGGTGGATGAGAACGCATGAACGCAAACGCACCCCGCCAGGCCATCGCACTGAACTATGACGGCCAGCACGCCCCAACCTTGACCGCCAAGGGCGATGACCAACTGGCCGAAGCCATCCTGGCGATTGCCCGCGACTATGAAGTGCCGATCTACGAGAACGCCGAGCTGGTCAAACTGCTGGCGCGCATGGAATTGGGCGACCAGATCCCGGAAGCCCTGTACCGGACCATTGCCGAAATCATCGCGTTTGCCTGGCATCTGAAAGGCAAGGCGCCGCAGGTCGAGACTTCGGAGTTGGAGCGCGATATCACACCCAGGAACCCCTGAAGTGGTCTGACAGGGCCTCATCGCGGGCAAGCCCGCTCCTACAAAAACCACTTCAGCCCACGAATATTTGGTTCGACACAATACTCTGGGAGCTGGATTGCCGGAGACCGAACCGCCGCGCGATCGCCTGATTAATCGGAGAGTGCAGCCCCATCCAGCAACGCATCCACCAACGCCCGCGCCATCTCTACGTTCTGGATAATGCCCAGCACTACGCCCTTGTCATTGAACTGCAAATGCTCCACCACATCCCATGCCATGGCCTCAATGCTGCCCAACAGCATACCGACATGCAGCACTGCATCTTCAGCGGGGATACCTGCGCGCACGCTAAATAGCGGCTGTCAAACAGGATTGGGTGGCAGCTATACGCGGGTTGACAGACCAGAGACATAGGAACCCGGCGCACCCGAAAGTGCCCCACGTACAGCTGCCATAAAGCAGCATTACAGGCGCATATGTCTGATTCAGTCTGTCAAAACCGGTCGTTGAATTGGCAACGACCGGGCAAGACTAAGCCTGTGCTCAGAGGGATACAACCGCCTGTAGCGTGTGGGAATTATGCTTGGGAAATTGCCTGCGGCAAATAGAGAAAATACCTACAATATTGTAGTCTTTCGCATTGAGCGGGATTCAGCGATGAACCTTTCGCGGGCAATCGGAATGCCGCCCACCCGCTCCTACAGAATCGCCAAATATCTGTAGGAACAGTGGCGGTTGGAACGACGCTCAGGTGCGATGCACCTTGCTCATCAACTCCGCCTCAGCCTGGGTCAAGCCGCAGGACTGGGTCAATTCGTCGACACTGGCGCCCATTCCCACCAATTTGGCGGCTTGGGCAAACGACAGGCTATGCGGGTCACGCTGTTCCAGTTGCACAAGCTTGTCAGGCAGTGGTGCAACGATCGCCTTTAGCTCGTGCAGCACCTCCCCCATCATGACCGTGCCGTTCTGGTAGTCATCGAGGCGCTTGCCCAGTTCCTTGATGCGCTGATCGCGCAACGTGAGTTCCTGGGCGATCTTCTCGGCGAACTCACGCTGTTTTCGCGAGTGCGTCAAGACCATCCCCAGGGTCACGGCCCAGAGAATTCCCAGAAGAAGTACACCGGCCTCGAAGATCAATCAGATGCTCTCCAGCTCGGACCACTCTTCTTCGGTCATCATCTTGTCCAGCTCGACCAGAATCAGCAGTTCGCCGTTCTTGTTGCACACGCCCTGGATGAACTTGGCCGACTCCTCGTTACCGACATTCGGTGCGGTTTCGACTTCGGACTGACGCAGGTAAACCACTTCGGCCACGCTGTCGACCAGGATGCCGACCACTTGCTTGTCGGCTTCGATAATGACGATACGGGTATTGTCACTGACTTCCACCGGCGCCAGGCCAAAACGCTGGCGAGTATCGATTACCGTGACCACGTTGCCGCGCAGGTTGATGATACCCAGCACATAGCTCGGCGCTCCCGGTACCGGTGCGATCTCGGTATAGCGCAGAACTTCCTGGACCTGCATCACGTTGATGCCGTAGGTTTCGTTATCCAGGCGAAAGGTTACCCACTGCAGAATAGGATCTTCGGAACCTTGTGCTGACGACTTATTCATACCCCTAACCCCTCAAAATCCGCCGTTGACGGTTGCTCAGTGAAGCCGCGCACACCGGGCGCGACTCTTTTATTTTTTGTGCTGGCCTGCAGGTTTTACGCTGTGCATCTTCTTCACCGCGCCACTTTCGATCAGCTCGGCCAGCTCGGCGACATCCAGCAGCGCGCACATGTGCTCGATGACGGTGCCAGCCAGCCAGGGCCGCTGCCCACGCTGGGTACGCCACTTGATTTCATTGGGGTCCAGGCGCAGGGAACGGCTGACCTGATGCACCGCCAACCCCCACTCATAGCCCTGGACCGAGATCACGTAATTCAAACCCTGCCGGAAGTCGTCGCGGTAACGGTCGGGCATCACCCAGCGCGCGGTATCGAGCACCTTGAGGTTGCCGCCCTGGCTTGGCAGGATGCCGAGAAACCATTGCGGTTGGCCGAATAACGGTGTCAGTTCGTGGCCTTCCAAGGAATAGATCGAGCCCAGGCACACCAGCGGCACGGCCAGGGTCAGCCCTGCCACATCGAACAGCAGGCATTCGAAAGGCTCGGCAGCCCAGGCCGGGCGGCCGTCGCTAGTCACGCCTGGCGGTGCGTTGTGGTTGGCGGCTGGCATATGCACGTCCACCACCGGCTCCACCCGCTCAATTAGCGCCGGCTCGGGCTCATGCACCGGGGCCTGAATACTCGGCGCAACAACGGGCGCAAATTGCTCGATCACGTTGACCATGGATGCCACGGCTGCATCGCGGGCCTGCTCTTCAAGCACCGCCGCCTGGAATTCGTCCAGAGCAACCGACTGCTGCAGCTCTGGCTCAGTCACTGGTACAGGCAGCGGCTCGGGCGCCGCCTCATGCACAGGCTCAGGCACAGCCTCTTGCGTGGCCTCCTGCAGCAGCGCATCGAGGTAGGATTGCAATGCCATCTGCGGCCGAACGGCGATATTGACCGGGCGATCCATCAAGCCACCTGCGCGACGAGTTGTTGGGCCAGCAGATGCTTAAGCAGGGTGCGGTAAGCGATTACCCCACGGCTCTTGCCGTCGAACTGCGAAGGTGTGAGCCCTGCCCGGCTGGCATCGCGCAAGCGCGTGTCGACGGGGATGAAACCCTGCCAGATGTTTTGCGGGTAGCCATCGCGCAGCACTCGCAGGGTACCCAGCGAAGCCTGGGTACGCCTGTCGAACAGGGTCGGCACGATGTGAAACGGCAGCGCCTGCTTGCGCGAACGGTTGATCATGGCCAGGGTACTCACCATGCGCTCAAGCCCTTTGACGGCCAGGTATTCGGTCTGTACCGGGATAACCAATTGCTGGCTTGCCGCCAGGGCATTGACCATCAACACCCCTAGCAAGGGCGGGCTGTCGATCACGGCATAGTCGAAGTCCTGCCAAAGTTGCGCCAAGGCCTTGGCAATGACCAGCCCCAGGCCACTCTGGCCGGGCGACTGGCGCTCCAGGGTTGCCAGTGCAGTGCTCGATGGCAGCAAGGAAATCCGCTCGTCGCTGGTAGGCAACAGCAATTGCCCGGGCAAGCCCTCAGGCACCATGCCTTTGTGCAGGAACAGGTCGAAGCAGCTGTGCTCCAGTTCATCGGGGTTGTGCCCAAAGTAGCTGGTCATGGAGCCGTGCGGGTCGAGATCGACCACGACCACGCGCTTGCCCGCTTCTGCCAGCAAGCCGGCCAAGGCGATGGATGTGGTGGTCTTACCGACGCCACCTTTTTGATTGGCTACTGCCCAGACTCTCATTGTGCGGCTTCCTCCCGGCGCGGTCATCGACGCGGCCGAGACAGGTTATAAGGTCGGTGACGGGGAATTGACGGCCTTGCCCCCCACGGACTGCGATACCGGCACCGGTGCAGTTTGTGTGCCAGCACGCTTGAGCGTGGCATCGGGTTTTACATTGGCACTGCCGGCCCCGGTGATACTGCGCCGCACTTCCAGGTTGCGGGAAATCACCAGCACCACGCGGCGGTTACGCGCCCGCCCTTGGGCCGTGGCATTGCTGGCAATGGGCTGGAATTCACCATAACCGACCGAGGCCATGCGCACCGGGTTGATCCCCTCACCTGCGAGCATGCGCACAATGCTTGAGGCCCGCGCAGACGACAGTTCCCAGTTGGTCGGGTACTGCGCCGTGCGAATCGGCAAGTCATCGGTAAAGCCCTCGACATGCACAGGGTTCTCGTAGGGTTTCAGAATTTTCGCGACTTTTTCGATGATGGTGAAGGCCACATCGCTGGGCATGGCATCGCCGCTGCCGAACAGCAGCGACGAGTTGAGCTCGATCTCGATCCACAGTTCATTGCCGCGCACGGTCAGCTGGTCGGACTTGATCAGGTCGCCAAACGCATCGCGCACATCATCGGCAATGGTCTGCAACGGGTCGCTGGAGACTTGAGCCAGACCGGCGTCGACCTCCTCGCTCTCCTTGGTCAGCGGCACCGCCGGGGTGACAGTCAAGGGGCGCTCTTCGCCGATGGGAATGGGCTTGAGGCTGCGGTCGGCATCGTTGAACACGCCGATCAGCGCCTGGGACAGCACCTTGTACTTGCCCTCGTTGATCGAGGAGATCGAATACATCACCACGAAAAAAGCAAACAACAGGGTGATGAAGTCGGCATAGGAAACCAGCCAGCGCTCGTGGTTTTCATGCTCTTCGGGGGGGCGACGACGGGCCATGCGCTACTCCATGAAGCCCTGAAGTTTCAGTTCGATCGAACGCGGGTTCTCCCCTTCGGCGATGGAGAGAATACCTTCGAGCAGCATTTCCCGGTAACGCGATTGGCGCTGGGCAATAGCCTTGAGCTTGTTGGCAACCGGCAGCAGCAGCAGGTTGGCACTGGCCACGCCATAAATGGTCGCGACGAACGCCACGGCAATACCGTTACCCAACTGCGAGGGGTCGGCCAGGTTGCCCATGACATGGATAAGGCCCATCACCGCACCGATGATGCCGATGGTCGGCGCGTACCCGCCCATGCTTTCGAACACCTTGGCAGCCCTTATGTCGCGGCTTTCCTGGGTGTAGAAGTCTACTTCGAGAATGCTGCGGATGGCTTCGGGTTCGGCGCCATCGACCAGCAGTTGCAAACCCTTGCGGGCATAGCTGTCCGGTTCGCTGTCAGCAATCGTTTCCAGGCCCAGCAAACCTTCCTTGCGCGCCGTCAGGCTCCAGTTGACCACCCTGTCGATCCCCCCCGCCAGGTCGATACGTGGCGGAAAGAGAATCCAGACGAAGATCTGCAAGGCGCGCTTGAAGGCACTCATTGGCGATTGCAGCAACGCCGCGGCGAGGGTGCCGCCGACCACGATCAATGCCGCCGGGCCGTTGAGCAAGGCCGACAGGTGACCGCCTTCGAGGTAATTGCCACCAATGATGGCAACGAACGCCAGGATCATCCCGATGAGGCTCAGTACATCCATCAGATACACGCCTCGATCAGGTGCCGGCCGATGTCGTCCAGGCCATAGATGGCATCAGCCAGGTTGGCCTTGGCAATCGCCATGGGCATGCCGTAGATCACGCAACTGGCCTCGTCCTGGGCCCAGACGCTGCTGCCGCTCTGCTTGAGCAGGCGGGCGCCTTCTCGGCCATCGGCGCCCATGCCGGTCAACACCACGGCCAACACTTTGTCACCGTAGGAACGGGCGGCCGAGCCGAAGGTGATATCCACGCTCGGCTTGTAGTTGAGGCGCTCGTCCCCCGGCAGGATTTTCACAGCCCCGCGGCCATCGATCATCATCTGCTTGCCGCCAGGTGCCAACAGGGCCAGGCCGGGGCGCAACATGTCGCCGTCTTCGGCCTCCTTGACGGTGATCCGGCACAGCTTGTCCAGGCGCTCGGCAAACGCCTTGGTGAAGGCTGCCGGCATATGCTGGACCAGCACGATGGGTGCCGGGAAACTCCCGGGCAGTTGGGTCAACACCCGCTGCAAGGCGACCGGCCCACCGGTGGAGGTACCGATTGCCACCAGCTTGTAAGGTTTGCGCTTGGGTGCTGCCGCCGCTGGAGCCCCAGCCGGGGCACGCAAGGGTACAACGCGTGACGGCGTAGCTGGCGCTGCTGGCGGGGGCGTCAAACTGCTGACACTGGCCTGGGCAGGTGCGGCCGGTTGCGGCGCCGGGGCGCAGTAGCTGCTGAAGCGGCGGTTGCTGCGGGAAATGGTATGGACCTTTTCACACAGCAGTTGCTTGACCTTCTCCGGGTTGCGCGAGATGTCTTCGAAGTTCTTGGGCAGGTAGTCGACAGCACCGGCGTCCAGGGCATCGAGGGTAACGCGAGCGCCTTCATGGGTCAGCGAGGAAAACATCAACACCGGCGTCGGACAACGCTGCATGATGTGCCGCACGGCGGTAATGCCGTCCATCATCGGCATTTCGTAGTCCATGGTGATGACGTCTGGCTTGAGCAAGACCGCCTGATCGATCGCCTCCCTGCCATTGGTGGCAGTACCCACCACCTGGATAAGCGGATCGGACGAAAGAATCTCCGAGACGCGGCGGCGGAAAAAACCGGAATCATCCACCACCAGGACCTTTACTGCCATAAACACTCCATTAGACGCTGCGAGCCTTGCGGCCCGCAGCGCCGGGATCAGATGCGCCGCGAGGCGTAACGCTTGAGCATGCTCGGGACGTCGAGAATCAACGCGATGCGGCCGTCACCGGTAATGGTGGCGCCGGACATGCCCGCCGTTCCCTGCAACATCTTGCCCAGCGGCTTGATGACCACCTCTTCCTGGCCCACCAGTTGGTCGACGACGAAGCCGATCCGCTGGGTGCCCACCGAGAGGATCACCACATGCCCTTCACGCTGCTCTTCATGGGCGGCGGACCTGACCAGCCAACGCTTGAGGTAGAACAGCGGCAGCGCCTTGTCGCGCACGATCACCACTTCCTGGCCATCGACGACATTGGTACGCGACAGGTCCAGGTGGAAGATTTCGTTGACGTTGACCAGTGGAAAGGCAAACGCCTGGTTGCCCAGCATGACCATCAGCGTCGGCATGATTGCCAGCGTCAGCGGCACCTTGATGACGATCTTCGAACCCTGGCCCTTGGCCGAGAAGATGTTGATCGAACCGTTGAGCTGGGAAATCTTGGTCTTGACCACGTCCATGCCCACGCCACGACCCGACACGTCGGAGATCTCGGTCTTGGTCGAGAAGCCCGGGGCGAAGATCAGGTTGTAGCAGTCCGACTCGCTCAAGCGCTCCGCTGCGTCCTTGTCCATCAGGCCTTTTTCCACGGCCTTGGCACGCAGCACGTTGGGGTCCATGCCCTTGCCGTCGTCGGAAATCGACAAGAGGATATGGTCGCCCTCCTGCTCGGCCGATAACACCACACGGCCGCCACGGGACTTGCCCGATGCTTCACGCTCTTCGGGTGTCTCGATACCGTGGTCGACCGCGTTGCGCACCAGGTGCACCAGCGGGTCGGCCAGGGCCTCGACCAGGTTCTTGTCCAGGTCGGTCTCTTCGCCGACCAGCTCCAGGTTGATTTCTTTCTTGAGCTGGCGGGCAAGGTCGCGCACCAGGCGCGGGAAACGACCGAAGACTTTCTTGATCGGTTGCATGCGGGTCTTCATGACCGCCGTCTGCAAGTCAGCGGTGACCACATCGAGGTTCGACACTGCCTTGGACATGGCTTCATCGCCACTGTTGAGGCCCAACCGCACCAGGCGGTTACGCACCAATACCAGCTCGCCCACCATGTTCATGATTTCGTCCAGGCGCGCGGTGTCGACCCGCACGGTGGTTTCCGCCTCGCTGGCTGCCGGCTTGTCGGCAAGCGGCGCAACCGGGCGTGGTACAGCCTTGGCAGGTGCGGCGGCCTCGCTGGCGCGGGCTGCTGGCCGCTCGGCCACCGCTGCGCTGGCTGCCAGCGCCGGAACGGCCGCCGACGTGGCCGGGACCTGGAACTTGCCCTTGCCATGGAGCTCATCGAGCAAGGCTTCGAACTCATGCTCGCTGATATGATCGTTACTGACCGTTTCAACAACCGACTGGCCAACGGCGATGGCAGGCGTGGCCACGGCATCAACGCTGAACGTGCCCTTGCCATGCAGTTGGTCGAGCAGCGCCTCGAACTCATCGTCGGTGATTTCATTGCTGCTTTGCGCGTTGTCTGCCACAACCGGTTCGGCCATCACTGCAGCGCCGATTGCATCGGGGGCAAACTGGCCCTTGCCGTGCAACTGATCGAGCAACGACTCGAACTCGGCATCGGTGATTTCATCACTGGCCGGCGCCACAGCCACCTTCGCTTCGGCTTCGGCTTCGGCTTCGGCCTTGACGGCGTTAAGCGAATCGAGCAACTGTTCGAATTCGTTGTCGGTGATATCACCACTGTCGGCTTGGGCGACGACCACTGGCTCCGGTGCGACAACAGCAGCCACCGGCGCTTGCTCGGTAGGTGCCGGTTCGGCCAGGCGCGCCAGGGCTTGGAGCAACTCAGGCGTGGCAGCGGTGATTGCAGCGCCTTCGCGCACTTCACTGAACATGCCGTTGACCGCGTCCAGTGCTTCAAGCACCACGTCCATCAATTCGGAATCGACCCGACGCTCGCCCTTGCGCAAAATGTCAAAGACGTTCTCGGCGATATGGCAGCACTCCACCAGCTCGTTGAGCTGGAGGAAGCCGGCGCCCCCTTTTACAGTGTGAAAACCGCGAAAAATTGCATTGAGCAAGTCCGCATCATCCGGTCGGCTTTCCAGCTCGACCAGTTGCTCGGACAGTTGCTCTAGAATCTCGCCGGCCTCAACCAGGAAATCCTGAAGGATCTCTTCATCGGCGCCGAAGCTCATTAAGGGGGTGCTCCTAAAGGTCTAAAAACCTAAAAAACCTAAAATGCTAAAACTCTAAAATCCTAGGCTGGATAACAAATCGTCCACATCGTCCTGACCGGACACAACGTCTTCTCTTTTATCGGCATGAATCTGCGGACCTTCACCCTGAGAGAGATGTTTTTGCGGATCTTTTTCAGCGAGCATCGCTTCACGGTCATGTTCGATACCCGCAAAGCGGTCTACCTGACTGGCCATGAGCACAAGCTTGAGCAGGTTGCTTTCAACTTCGGTGACCAATTGGGTCACGCGTTTGATCACCTGACCGGTGAGGTCCTGGTAATCCTGGGCCAGCAATATGTCGTTGAGGTTGCTCGACACCGTGCGATTGTCTTCGCTGCTGCGTGTCAGGAAACCGTCGACTCGCCGGGCCAGTTCGCGAAACTCTTCAGCCCCGACTTCGCGACGCATGAAGCGCCCCCAGTCGGTGCTCAATGCCTGAGCTTCAGTGCTCAGGCCATTGACCAGCGGCGTGGCGTTTTCCACCAGGTCCATGGTGCGGTTGGCCGCAGCCTCGGTCAGCTTGACCACATACCCCAGTCGCTCGGTGGCGTCCGTGATCTGCGACACTTCCTCGGCTTGCGGCATGTTCGGGTCAATCTGGAAATTGACGATCGCGCTATGCAGCTCGCGAGTGAGCTTGCCCACTTCCTGGTACAGGCCGCGGTCACGGGTCTGATTGAGCTCATGGATCAGTTGCACAGCGTCGCCGAACCTGCCCTTTTCAAGGCTTTCGACCAGTTCGACCGCGTGTTTTTTCAGGGTCGATTCAAAATCGCCCAGTGAAGATTCGTTATGCTCCATAGCTCCCCCGTGGCGCAGTGGATCAACCGATGCGTTCGAAAATCTTCTCGATTTTTTCTTTCAACGCCTGGGCCGTGAAGGGTTTGACCACATAGCCGTTAACGCCGGCCTGGGCCGCTTCGATGATCTGCTCGCGCTTGGCTTCAGCGGTCACCATCAGCACCGGCAGGTGCTTGAGCTTTTCATCGGCGCGCACGTGACGCAGCAGATCGATACCGGTCATGCCAGGCATGTTCCAGTCCGTTACCAGAAAGTCGATGCTTCCGCTGTTGAGAACCGGAATGGCAGTGGTGCCATCGTCAGCCTCGACCGTGTTGGTGAACCCAAGGTCACGCAACAGGTTTTTTATGATCCGCCGCATCGTTGAGAAGTCATCAACGATGAGGATTTTCATGTTCTTGTCCAATTCGACCTCCAAGCAGTCTTAAACGCGCCCAGCACCTGGGCACGCATCAATCTAAACCGGTAAGTTATTTCGTGATTGCAGCGCAATGTGCGCATGCGATTGGTGCTCGCCCCTGAGCATTTCACACAGCCTTCAACGCGCTCGCCATTCCCCCAAACGCCCACGCAAACGCGCGGCGCACTGGCTGTGCAACTGGCTGACGCGTGACTCGCTCACACCCAATACTTCGCCGATTTCCTTGAGGTTCAACTCCTCGTCGTAATACAAGGCCAGGACCAGTCGCTCGCGCTCCGGCAGGTTGGCGATCGCATCGGCCAATGCCGCTTGAAATCGTTCATCTTCCAGATCGCGCGAAGGCTCCAGCGAGGTATTGGCGCCGTCCTCATGCAACCCTTCATGTTCGCCGTCCTGCAAAAGGTCGTCGAAACTGAACAGTCGGCTGCCCAACGTATCGTTCAAAATCCCGTAGTAATCATCCAGGCTTAACTGGAGTTCGGCCGCAACCTCATGATCTTTAGCGTCACGACCGGTTTTAGCTTCAATTGCACGAATGGCGTCACTGACCATACGGGTATTGCGATGGACTGAACGGGGCGCCCAATCGCCCTTGCGCACCTCATCGAGCATTGCCCCGCGGATGCGAATGCCGGCATAGGTCTCGAAACTGGCGCCCTTGGTCGAATCGTACTTGGTCGACACTTCGAGCAGGCCGATCATCCCGGCCTGGATCAAATCCTCGACCTGGACACTGGCCGGCAGGCGGGCCAGCAGGTGGTAGGCGATGCGCTTGACCAGCGGTGCGTAACGCTCGATCAACTCATACTGCGAGTCGCGTGAAGCCTTGCTGTACATGCGGTAGCCGCTGGCACTCATGACGGAACCGACCCGGCGTTGGCCTGTTGCACCAGGCGCTCTACAAAGAACTCCAGATGACCCCGCGGGTTGGCCGGCAACGGCCAGGTATCGACCTTCTGGGCGATGGCCTTGAACGCCAACGCGCATTTGGAGCGAGGAAAGGCTTCATACACCGCACGCTGTTTTTGCACAGCCTTGCGCACGCACTCGTCGTACGGCACAGCGCCCACGTACTGCAGGGCGACATCGAGGAAACGGTCGGTGACCTTGGTCAGCTTGGCAAACAGGTTGCGCCCTTCCTGCGGGCTCTGCGCCATGTTGGCCAACACACGGAAACGGTTCATACCGTAGTCGCGGTTGAGCAACTTGATCAAGGCGTAGGCATCGGTGATCGAAGTCGGTTCGTCGCACACCACCAGCAGGACTTCCTGCGCTGCACGGACAAAACTGACCACCGAATCGCCGATGCCCGCTGCGGTGTCGATCACCAGCACATCGAGGTTGTCGCCGATGTCGCTGAACGCCTGGATCAACCCGGCGTGCTGAGCGGGTGACAGGTGCACCATGCTCTGGGTGCCCGAGGCCGCGGGCACGATGCGTACGCCACCGGGCCCCTGCAAGAGGACATCGCGCAATTCGCAGCGCCCCTCTATGACATCGGCCAGGGTCCGCTTGGGCGTGAGCCCCAGCAAGACGTCAACGTTCGCCAGCCCCAGGTCAGCGTCCAGCAGCATGACGCGCCGGCCAAGCTCTGCCAGGGCCAGGGACAAGTTCACTGACACATTAGTCTTGCCGACGCCACCCTTGCCGCCGGTCACCGCGATCACCTGTACGGGATGCATGCTGCCCATGTTCGTTCTATACCTTGTCTTACTTAGACCGCGGCCACATGACTGACTGCGCTTTCATTTCAACACCTTGAAAAATGCACGGCAGACCATCGATGTAGGTAGATTGCAACGTATTCATTTGTTCCTCAGCCCACACGCTTGTTCGGGCTGTGGTAGAGATCAGCGAACATATCGGCCATGGCCTCTTCGCTGGGCTCCTCCTGCATCTGCACGCTCACCGCACGACTGACCAGCTGATGCCGGCGCGGCAGGTGCAAATCGTCAGGAATGCGTGGGCCATCGGTGAGATAGGCCACTGGCAATTCGTGACTGATGGCCAGGCTCAATACTTCGCCGAGGCTGGCCGTTTCATCCAGTTTAGTCAGAATGCAGCCAGCCAGGCCGCAGCGCTTATAGCTGTGGTACGCGGCGGTCAGCACTTGCTTCTGACTGGTGGTGGCAAGCACCAGGTAGTTCCTGGCCTTGATGCCTCGCCCGGCCAGGCTTTCCAGTTGCATACGCAACGCCGGGTCACTGGCTTGCAACCCAGCGGTGTCGATCAACACCACACGCTTGCGCAGCAAGGGCTCGAGCGCCTGCACCAGGGACTGGCCAGGGTCGACATGGGTCACCGACACATTGAGGATTCTGCCCAGGGTCTTGAGCTGTTCCTGGGCACCGATACGAAAACTGTCCATGCTGACCAGCGCCAGGTTCGGCGCACCGTACTTGAGGACGTAGCGTGCCGCGAGCTTGGCCAGGGTGGTGGTCTTGCCCATGCCGGCCGGGCCGACCATGGCGATTACCCCACCCTCTTCGAGCGGTTCGATTTCAGGCGTGTGGATCTTGCGCGCCAGGTGGGCCAGCAACATGCGCCAGGCATGGCGGGGCTCGTCGATTTCGCTGGTCATTTCCAGCAACTCGCGTGACAGCGGGCCCGACAAACCAATGCGCTGCAAGCGTCGCCACAGGTTAGCCTGATGGGGCTGGCTGCCCTGCAACTGGTTCCAGGCCAGCGAACCCAGTTGCACTTCGAGCAGCTCACGCAAACCATTGAGCTCCGAACGCATGGTTTCGAACACCCGCTGATCGACTGCGGCACTGGCAGCCACGGGAGCAGCGGGCCTGGGCGGTTCCTGGAAGTCGGGCTCGACCAGCGGCTCGACCAGCGGCTCGGAGGCGGTCAGCGGCAGCCCGGCGAACAGCTGGCGGTTGGTGGTCGCATCGCTGTCGCCACGGGTGCTCAGTTCAGCCTGGGCAGACACGATACGCGACTGGGTCTTGCGCAACTCGTCTTCGAGCTCGAGGTTGGGGACGCGGGGCGCCAGCGCGGACAGTTTGTAGTCCAGCGCCGCCGTCAGCTCGACACCGCCAGCGATCCGCCGGTTGCCGATGATGGCCGCATCAGCGCCCAACTCATCACGCACCAGCTTCATGGCTTGACGCATATCGGCGGCGAAAAAACGCTTAACTTGCATAACCCCCTACCTCAGCCGTTGGGCCCTACTGTCGCCACAATCGTGACTTGCTTGTTATCCGGTATTTCCTGGTACGCCAGCACATGCAGGTTGGGTACCGCCAGGCGGCCGAAACGCGACAGCATGGTACGGATCGGACCCGCCACCAACAGGATCGCCGGCTGGCCTTGCATTTCCTGACGCTGGGCAGCGTCGATCAACGAACGCTGCAGCTTCTCGGCCATGCTCGGCTCCAACAAAACAGCTTCTTCCTGACCTTGACCGGCCCGCTGCAAACTATTGAGCAATATTTGTTCCAGTTTTGGTTCCAGTGTGATCACTGGCAGCTCGGGCTCAAGCCCGACAATGCTTTGCACGATAGCGCGACACAATCCGACGCGCACGGCGGCAACCAGAGCGGCAGTATCTTGACTCTTGGCGGCATTGTTGGCGATGGCCTCGGCAATGCTGCGGATGTCCCGCACAGGCACCTGCTCGGCCAACAACGCCTGCAGCACCTTGAGCAAACCGGACAGGGGCAGAATACCCGGCACCACTTCCTCGGCCAGTTTCGGCGAGCTGCGCGCCAGCACATTCAGCAGTTGCTGGGCCTCTTCGTGGCCGATCAGCTCATGGCAATGCTTGTACAGGATCTGATTGAGGTGGGTGGCAACCACGGTACTGGCGTCGACCACCGTGTAGCCGAGCGACTGGGCCTGGCTGCGCGAACTGATCTCGATCCATACCGCCTCCAGGCCGAAGGCCGGATCCTTGGCGGTGATTCCGTTGAGGGTACCGAACACCTGGCCCGGGTTGATCGCCAGTTCGCGGTCCGGATAGATCTCGGCCTCGGCCAGGATCACCCCCATCAGCGTCAAACGATAGGCGCTGGGCGCAAGGTCCAGGTTGTCCCGGATGTGTACCGTGGGCATGAGAAAACCCAGGTCCTGGGACAGCTTCTTGCGCACGCCCTTGATCCGCGCCAACAGCTGGCCACCCTGGTTGCGATCCACCAACGGAATGAGGCGGTAACCGACTTCCAGGCCGATCATGTCGATCGGCGTGACGTCATCCCAGCCCAGCTCCTTGGTTTCCATCGCGCGCTGGGGTGAAGGCAGCATCTCCTGCTGGCGCTGCACCTCGGCCAATGCCTGCACCTTGACCTGGTTCTGCTTACGCCAGACCAGATAGGCCGCGCCGCCTGCCAACGCCGCCAGGCTGATGAACGACACATGGGGCATGCCCGGCACCAGGCCCATCACCAACATCAGGCCGGCGGAAACCGCCAACGCCTTGGGCGACTCGAACATCTGCCGGTTGATCTGCTTGCCCATCTCCTCGGAACCCGAGGCCCGGGTGACCATGATCGCCGCAGCAGTGGAGAGCAACAGTGATGGCAATTGCGCCACCAAACCGTCACCGATGGTCAACAGCGCGTAAACCTTGCCGGCATCGGCGAAGCTCATGTTGTGCTGGAAGATACCGACGGCCATGCCGCCGATCAGGTTGATGAACAGAATCAACAGGCCGGCGATGGCGTCACCGCGCACGAATTTGCTGGCACCGTCCATCGAACCGTAGAACTCGGCCTCCTGGGCCACTTCGGTACGGCGGCTCTTGGCCTGGGCCTGGTCGATCAGGCCGGCATTGAGGTCGGCGTCGATCGCCATCTGCTTGCCGGGCATGGCGTCGAGGGTGAAACGCGCGCTCACCTCGGAAATCCGCCCGGCGCCCTTGGTCACCACCACGAAATTGATGATCATCAGGATCGCGAACACCACGATACCGACCACGTAGTTGCCGCCGATCACCACCTCACCGAACGCCTGGATCACCTTACCGGCGGCGGCATGGCCGTCATGCCCATGGAGCATCACCACCCGTGTGGAGGCCACGTTCAACGCCAGGCGCAACAGCGTCGCCACCAGCAGGATGGTGGGGAAAACAGCGAAATCCAGTGGCCGCAAGGCGTACACGCACACCAGCAAAACGACAATGGACAAGGCGATGTTAAAGGTGAAGAACACGTCCAGGAGGAACGGCGGCACCGGCAACATCATCATCGCCAGCATCACCAACAGCAGCAGCGGCACACCCAGGTTGCCTCGGCCCAGGCCGACCAGGTTACTGCGGGCGGTGTTGATTAATTGAGAGCGATCCACCGGTCTTCCTCGTGAACTCAAGCAAACTATTGACGCCAGAGGCGTTGCAGCGGCTGCCATTGCAAGAAGCTTTCCAACTCTTGCGAGAGGTTCGAAGGAAAGTGGGTTGACAGGTCTGACCTCATCGCGGGCAAGCCCGCTCCTACAGGTTTGCGTGGCCTTTGTAGGAGCGGGCTTGCCCGCGATGAGGCCAGCACAGGCACTCCCAAAATCAAGAATCGCGGCGCAAATCCGGCGGGATTGGCAAATCCTTCAAAGGCTCCGGCCGCTTGCCCTGGCCCGCCCGGTATTGCCGGATCTGATAGACGTACGCCAGCACCTGGGCCACCGCCAGGTAGAGCCCTGCAGGGATCTCCTGCTCAAGCTCGGTGGAGTAGTAGATCGAGCGCGCCAACGCTGGCGATTCGAGCAACTGAATGTTGTGCTGGGTGGCGATTTCACGAATTTTCAAGGCAATGAAATCCGTACCCTTGGCCAGCATGACCGGCGCGTTGCCTTTCTCCGGGTCGTACTTGAGCGCCACGGCATAATGCGTCGGGTTGGTGATGACCACATCGGCCTCAGGAATGGCCGCCATCATCCGGCGCTGGGACATTTCCCGCTGCAACTGACGAATGCGCCCTTTGACTTCGGGGCGGCCTTCGCTGTCCTTGTGTTCATCGCGCACTTCCTGCTTGGTCATCAACAGCTTTTGCCGGCTCTGGTACAGCTGGATCGGTACATCCACCGCGGCAATCAACAGCAAGCCCAACGCCATCCACAAAGAGCTCCAGCCCACCACCTGAACGCTGTGGATGATGGCCTGCTCCAACGGTTCGTGGGCGATGGCCAACAAATCATCACGGTCAGACGACAGCACCACCAGCGCCACCAACAAGACGATGAAGAACTTTGCCAACGCCTTGAGCAACTCCACCACGGCATGGGTCGAGAACATCCGCTTGAGGCCTGACAAGGGGTTCATGCGGCTGAACTTCGGTGCCAATGAGCTACCGGCGAACAACCACCCCCCCAGGGAAATTGGCCCGACAATGGCTGCAACCAGCAACACCAGCAACACCGGTTGCACCGCCACCAGCGCCATCTTGCCCGAGGCCAGCAGGAACAGGCCCATCTGGCGCTCATCGAGCAGCACTTCGCGCGACAAGGTGAAGTTGACCCGCATCAACTCCATCATCGCTTGCGCAAGCCCTGCGCCGAAGATCAGCAACCCACCGGCACCGGCCAACATCACAGCCAGCGTATTGAGCTCCTTGGAGCGCGCGACCTCGCCCTTTTCACGAGAGTCTTTCTTGCGTTTCTCCGTGGGGTCTTCTGTTTTGTCCTGACCGCTCTCGCTCTCTGCCATGGTTCAGCGCGCCCTGGCCAGCTCACGCAGCCATTGCAAGGCTTCGGAAGCCAATGGCTGGTATTGATTGAGAATGTCCGCCAGGCTGATCCACAGAATCACCATGCCCAGTACCAGCGTCAGCGGAAAGCCGATCGAAAAGATGTTGAGCTGCGGCGCCGCACGCGTCATCACACCAAAGGCGATGTTGACCACCAGCAAGGCGGTAATCGCTGGAAGTACCAGCAACAAGGCCGCCCCCAACACCCAACCCAGGCGCGTGGCCAGCTCCCAGAAATGATTGACCAGCAGCCCGCCGCCAACCGGCAAGGTGGTGAAGCTTTCGGTCAACACCTCGAACACCACCAGGTGGCCGTTCATGGAGAGGAACAACAAGGTCACCAGCATGGTGAAAAACTGGCTGATCACCGCAACGGAAACCCCGTTGGCCGGATCGACCATCGACGCAAAGGCCATACCCATCTGGATCGCGACAATTTGCCCGGCAATCACGAAGGCCTGGAAGAACAACTGCAGCGACAAGCCGAGCAAGGCACCAATAATGATTTGCTCGGCCACCAGCAACAGTGCCGAGAGGTCCAGAGCATGCACCTGCGGCATGGGCGGCAGGCCCGGTACGATGACCACGGTGATCGCCAGGGCGAAATACAAGCGCACACGCTTGGGCACCAGCGGCGTGCCGATCACCGGCATCGTCATCAACACGGCCATCACGCGGAACATCGGCAGGATGAAACTCGCCACCCAGGCGCCGATCTGGCCGTCGGTAAGCTGCAGCGCAGACATGGCTCAGCCGATCAACTGCGGGATACTGCCATACAGCGACAGTATGTATTCCATGAACATCTGCACCAGCCACGGCCCGGCCACGATCAGGGTAATCAGCATCACCAGCAGTCGCGGCAGAAAGCTCAAGGTTTGTTCGTTGATCTGGGTAGCCGCCTGGAACATGGCGACCACCAGACCAACCAGCAGGCTCGGCACCACCAGCACAGCCACCATCAGGGTGGTCAGCCACAAGGCGTCACGGAACAGATCGACAGCCACTTCAGGCGTCATGGCGCACTCCTCGCGATGGCCTGCATACTCAAACGCCCCCGAAACTGCCGGCCAGCGTACCGATGATCAGCGCCCAGCCGTCCACCAGCACGAACAACATGATCTTGAATGGCAGGGAAATGATCAGCGGCGACAGCATCATCATACCCATGGCCATCAACACACTGGCCACCACCAGGTCGATGATCAGGAACGGGATAAAGATCATGAAGCCGATCTGGAACGCGGTTTTAAGCTCCGACGTGACAAAGGCCGGCACCAGAATGGTCAGCGGCACTTGATCGGGCCCGGCGATATCGGTGCGCTTGGACAGGCGCATGAACAGGTCCAGATCGCTCTGGCGGGTCTGCGCCAGCATGAAGTCCTTGATCGGCACCTCGGCCTTGGCCACCGCATCCCGGGCGCTGAGTTTCTCACTGAGGTACGGCTGCAGCGCGTCCTGATTCACCCGCTCGAACACCGGCGCCATGATGAACATGGTCAAGAACAAGGCCATGCCCGTGAGGATCTGGTTCGACGGCGTCTGCTGCAAGCCCAGGGCCTGACGCAGAATCGAAAACACGATGATGATCCGGGTGAAGCTGGTCATCAGCATGACGAATGCCGGGATGAAACTCAGCGCCGTCATGATCAACAGAATCTGCAGGCTTACCGAGTATTCCTGCTGCCCATCGGCCCCGCTGGACAAGGTGATGGCTGGAATCGACAGCGGGTCGGCGGCCAACGCCAGCGGCGCTGCCGACACCAGCAACAGCGTCAACAAAATGCGCAGCGCGCCCATTACTTCTTATCCTTGTGGTCCCTGCCCAACAGCTCCATCAAGCGCTGGGCAAACTCGGGCGTAGCCTGTTGCGCGGCAGCCGGCACGTCGACCGGTTGCGCCATGACATGCAGCGGGGTAATGCGCCCGGGTGTCAGCCCCAGCAGTATCTGCTCGTTGCCCACTTGAACCAGCAGCAAGCGGTCACGCGGCCCCAAGGTTCTGGAACCCACCAGCTCGATCACCTGATTGCCGCGCGGCACGGCATTCTGCACGCGGCGCAACAACCAGGCGAGGAAGAAGATCAGCCCCAGCACCAGCAGCAAACCGAGCACCAACTGCGTCAGTTGCGCGGCCATGCTGCCCGTTGTCGCAGGGGCGGCCACCGCAGCCGACTGCTCGGCCAGCGCGGCCAATGGCAGCCACAACACTATTGCCAGTAATCTTTTCACTCAGCGCAGCTTCTTGATGCGTTCGCTTGGGCTGATCACGTCGGTCAGGCGGATGCCGAACTTTTCGTTGACCACCACCACTTCACCGTGCGCGATCAGGGTGCCGTTGACCAGCACGTCCAGCGGCTCGCCGGCCAGACGATCAAGCTCGATCACCGAACCCTGGTTGAGTTGCAGCAGGTTGCGGATGTTGATGTCGG
>CAYVPI010000020.1:0-47477 GCA_964453495.1 uncultured Pseudomonas sp.
GTGTTCGTGTCAGGTGGGTATTTCACCAGATTTGGAAGTCTTCTTCAGAGTTTCCTTAGCTATTTTGAAACGCATCCAGAGCGCAGGGAAATTTTTGATCGCTCTCAGGATATGGGGCTGGATATGGAAATCCCGGAGCTGCTAGAACACATCAATTTGCGCAACGGTGAAACCATTGTCGATGTGGGCGGTGGATCCGGGCATTTGTTGATGCACATGCTGGAGAAATGGCCGAAAAGCAGAGGAATACTATTCGATTTGCCGACCTGCACAAAAATTACCCAACAACGCCTTCATGCCTGCGGAAAAGCTAATTGCTTCGAGGTTGTAGCGGGCGATTTCTTCAAGGCTCTGCCTACCAATGGTAGCGTCTATCTGTTATCGCACGTATTGCATGATTGGAGCGACGATGATTGCCAGAAATTACTGGCTGTCTGCCGACAGAGCATGCCAGAAAAAGCGCTGCTGGCAGTGGTTGATCTGATCATCAACGAAGACGAAAGTACACAGACCAATAGAACCGCTGCCATGATGGATCTTTATATGCTTTCTCTGTTTGGTATTGCTGGCGGCAAGGAGCGTAACGAGAGTGAGTTCAGAACATTGATTGAGCGCAGTGGGTTCGTTGTAGAACAGGTAAAGCAACTGCCCAGCGGTAACGGTATTATTTATGCCTATCCAAAATAACATTTTCAACAATCTCCCTCGCCTCAACTCAAAAATGGTTACGCTTTACTCTGTGCTCTGGCAGCCTACGCTGCCATACCCATTTTTTACTTTCAAGGAAAGATAATGTCGAAGCTCGTATATTACGTTGCCGCCTCCATGGATGGCTACATCGCAACTCAACAACACAAACTGGACTGGCTCGAAAATTTTACGCTGAGCAATGACGCCACACCGTACGATGATTTCTATCAGGCTATCGGAGCAGTCATTATGGGAGCCGAAACCTATAGTTGGATCATGTTAAACTCCCCCGATGATTGGCCGTATCAAAATGTCCCCGCCTTTGTAATCACGATCCGGGATTTGCCGGTGCCGCCCGGTTTGAACATTACTCTCCGTCATGGCGATGCTGGAGTAATCGCAGCACAAGCAAAGCAGGCCGCTAAAGGGAAAGATGTCTGGTTAGTGGGCGGTGGTAAAACCGCAGCCTACTTTGCCAACGCAGGTGAGTTACAACAGCTGTTCATCACTACTATTCCGATTTTCCTCGGTAAAGGCGTCGCCGTTCTCCCTGTTCACCAGAACGTTAGCGTGACCCCTAAAGTGCAGCGTATTTTGCAAAGTGGCGCGATGGAATGTATTTCGGACGTGAATCGCGATTAACGTCCGCACCACGCACTCGGTTGCGGATTGCAGCGACGGATAAAGGGAAGAGAAATGAAACGTCTCGTATTGGGCTTTTGTTTGCTAGCCGTCGTCGTTCTCTCTGGTTTTCATGGAGTCGGCATGGTGACACCTACTGCATTGACGCTCGCTGATACTCAAGAAATCGGCTATTTGAATGTGACTCAGGATTTGCGCATTATCGCAGCCTCTCCCCATCCGACCGCGTCACCGCGTCAAGCCGCTGTTAGGCGTTACTTACATGGGACCATGGCAACCATGGGTTACCGCGTGATTGAACAACCGTTTCAGTTCACCATTACGGAAATGGTGAACCGGCAGAAGATGCTTTACGCAGAACTAAACCAGCATCAGCGTCGAGCATTTGATGCCGAGCTGGCGCGGGTTGGTGCTGCAGGCAGCTTTGAGAAAGAAGTGCGTATCCGCTCAGGTTTACGACACGGAGATAGCGGACAGGGAACCAACCTAATAGCCTCACACCTTGTACCTGGGGCAGCAGGAACCGTCTTGTTTATAGCGCATTATGATAGCGTTGGTACCGCACCGGGTGCCAGTGACAACGGCATGGCCGTCGCCTCGATACTCCAGTTAATGAGAGAAATCATTTCTCGCAGCGACGCGCAAAACAATGTTGTTTTTCTATTCACTGATGGCGAAGAATTAGGGTTGCTGGGAGCAAAACATTTTTTCTCGCAACTCAGTATTTCAGAACGCGACGCGATCAATCTGGTAGTGAATTTTGAAGCCAGAGGCAACCAAGGCGTACCACTGTTATTTGAAACCTCTCAGCAGGACTACGGATTGATGAAGGCTCTTAATCAAGGAGTACGAAACATCATTGCCTTTTCTTTCACGCCTTTGATTTACCAGATGCTACAAAATGACACTGACTTCACAGTTTTTAAACACCAAAATTTAGCAGGATTGAACTTTGCTATAATTGAGGGATTTGAGCACTACCACCACATGAGCGATACAGTGGACAACCTTAAACCAGAGACAATATTTCGCTATCAAAAAATGGTGCGCGAAGTTGGCCAGCATTTTGCTGCCAAAATCGATGCTTCCACGCTATCCTGGGATAAAGAGGCAAACTACTTTCCACTGCCCGGCGGCACTCTATTGATATTACCATTACTGGTCGTATACGCCCTAGGCATCACATTGCTTATATTTTGTTGCCTGTGGGCGCAACATTACCGCGACCAACGTCAAAATCAGAGGACGAGCGCCGTATTTCAACCAATTGCTATTGTACTGCTCGGTGCGTGTTGCGCAATACTATCATTCTGGACACCTACACTTTCTTACTTACTGACTATTCCGTTACTTTTTATAGCAACCGCCACACTAGTTCGGAATGGTTATCTCTCCTCATTGATTGTACTATTAGGCGCATACACAACAGGAGTACTTTACTTACCTATTATTTATCTAATCTCATCGGGCCTTCAATTACCGCTTTTGGGGGGGATCCTTGCACTACCCCCATTATCTATATGGGCAGCCAGCATAAAAATCATTAACTCTAATTTCTTGCCAGCAAACACCCAAACCGTGACCAGCAATGGAAGAGCGCCAAACACTTAGCCACGCGCATCCGGGCAACTTACTGTTTATAACGCTGAAAATATCCTAGCGTACACAGCTCTTGCCCCTACCAACTACTAGCATTCGAAACACTCAGGCTAAATTCTTTCGGGGAACGAATTGTGAAGAAGAACCCAGGTTTTGTTCAAACGTTTAGCCGCATTGCGCCCGTTTACGAAGAAAAATACGGTGCAAAACTGAGTTTGGCGCATGACGAATGTTTGCGCACCTTGAACCGGTTGTTGGATACCTCGATCCCTAGACGTGTGCTGGACATCGGTTGTGGTACGGGAGCATTGCTCGAACGCCTGCACGCTCAGTGGCCAGACGCAAGTTATGCAGGAGTAGATCCGGCTCAAGGCATGGTTGATGAAAGCGCGAAACGACGTCCATTCGCCTCATTCATCAGGGGAACCGCCGAATTCTTGCCATTTCCCTCTGAAAGCATGGATCTGGTGATTTGTTCTATGTCCTTCGGCCATTGGTACGATAAGTCCGCCGGTTTGCATGAGGTGCGTCGCCTGCTGAAGCCACAGGGACTTTTCTGTTTGGTGGAGCACACGCCGGCAGGTTGGGGAGTGACTACGCTGGTCAACTGGGTGCTGGGATCACTAGCGGACTATCGACCGGAACACGAGGTGATCCGACTGGCTCAAGCCGCCGGTCTACACAGTGTTGAAGGGAGGGTCACCGACCAACCCGTCATCGTGGCTGCTTTCCGCCGGTACTGCACAGATCCTGTTCAACATGGCCAATAGTCCCCAATACGTACAGCAGGTTCTGGTAGTGGGGGCAGGCCCTGTCGGATTGGCCGTGGCTGCAGCACTGTCGGGACAGGGGATAACGGTTGATATTATCGATAAAAGATCGGTTGCCTCCCCCCACTCGCGGGCGTTTGGTTTAGAGCCTGTCACCTTGGAATTGCTCAATGCTTGGGGAGTGGCGCAAGAAATGATCTGCCGGGGGATCGTGTGGGAGAGCGTCCCGCTGGGTGACAAAGAGGGCAGGACCCTCTCCTTCTCCAAGTTACCCTGTGAGTATCCCTACATGGTTATCATTCCGCAGTCGCAAATAGAATCAGTATTAACCGAGTGGGCCAACCGCGTCGGCATAAATTTGAAGCGTGGGTACGAACTCAAGACATTGGTTACCAGCAGTGAGCGTGTTGATGTGACTCTGGAACACTGCGAAACTGGTAGACAACATCAAACGCAGTACGACTGGGTGCTAGGCGCTGATGGTGTTGCGAGTTCTGTGCGCCAACTCCTTGACATCCCTTTTGTGGGTCAGGATTACAAGCACTCATTGGTGGTCGCGGACGTAATCTTGGAACACCCACCCTCTCCCGCGGTGCATGCGCGGTCGGTCTCCAGAGGATTGGTTGCCCTGTTTCCGTTACCCGATGGAAGTTATCGCGTTAGTATTGAAGACAATACCCGAATGGATGCCCCAACCAAACAGCCAGTCACGTATGAAGAAATCGCGAGCGGAATGAACGAAATTTTGGGGCACGATTTCGGCCTAAGGGAGGTGTTGTGGAGCGCTCGTTACCGTAGCAAACAACGCTTAGCAGCTCATTATCGTCATGGGCGGGTATTTTTACTGGGGGATGCTGCTCATACCCACGTTCCGGCAGGTGGGCAAGGTTTACAGATAGGGATTGGTGATGCGGCCAATTTGGCCTGGAAGTTAGCCGGCGCAATTCAGGGCACTTTATCGATGGATGTTTTAGACAGCTATGAAAGCGAACGAAAACCTATCGCTGCCGAAGCATTGCGCAATACAGATTTTCTGTTTCGTTTCAATACAGCTTCCGGCTTGATAGGCCGTTCGCTCCATTGGGCTGGAGTACAAGCAACACGGATCCCGTATGTGGCAAATAAAGTGGTTAGCTCATTGGCGGGAGAAAGAATACAGTATAATAGCCTGCGCCGTAAAGGCGATCATCGGCTGGTTGGCCGACGTTTACCGTTGCTGACCCTACATCCTGAGGGACAGGTATCACAGCGAAAAACTCTGACACAATTACTACGAAAAGGACAATTCATCCTAATTCATCATCAAACACCACTCTTAATTGTCGAATTGCAGCGCAGCTTCCCAAATTTAACCACTGCAATTATTGCTGATGACAATAAGATTTTATCTACCGGGCAGTCTGTACTCGTTAGACCTGACGGCATAGTAATTTGGGTAGGTAATAAAACAACGTCCGCTAAAGAGCGCTTGGATAATTGGCTGACTGACCTAAAATATTAGAAATGGCCTGAAGTCGCCTTTCCACTTTTGTCTGTATTTTTTGCCGCCGGGAGCCATCTCAAATACGAACATTCCGCTGACTAACGGTAAGCCTCTTGGTTTTTATGGCCCGACACTCTAACTCATTTTCTTCCACAAAAACTAGGTCGACCGATTGGCAATCCCGTATTTGCGCAGGCGCTGGCCAATGGCGGTGTGGGAAGTCTGTAGCCGCGCCGCCAGTTGCCGGGTCGAGGGATAGGCTGCGTAGAACTTCTCCAGCAAGGATTTTTCGAACCCCTGCACGGCCGCTTCCAGGCTGGTGACTTCCAGCGCTTCTGCCTGCTCGTTACTCAGGGCAGTGCCGGCCAACTCCAGGTTGTCACAATCGATCACTTCGCCTTCACACACGGCCGCCGCGCGGAAAATCACGTTCTGCAATTGACGCACGTTGCCCGCCCAAGGATTGCCCAGCAACACTGGATACGTGGCCGGGGCCAGGCGGCACGGCGAACGCTGGATCTGTGTGCAGGCCTGGCGCAGGAAGTGTTCGGCCAGCAGCAGGATGTCCTGGCCTCGCTCACGCAATGCCGGCACGCGCAGGTTGAGCACGTTGAGGCGGTAGTAGAGGTCTTCGCGGAAGCTGCCTTCGCTGACCATCTTTTCCAGGTCGCGGTGGGTGGCACAGAGCACGCGCACATTCACGTGCACCTCGCGGTCACCGCCGACCCGGCGGAAGCAACCGTCACTGAGAAAGCGCAACAGCTTAGCCTGCAGATAGGGCGACATCTCCCCCACTTCGTCGAGGAACACCGTGCCTTGGTCCGACAGTTCCAGCAGCCCCGGCTTACCGCCGCGCTGGGCGCCGGTAAAGGCCCCGGCCGAGTAGCCGAACAATTCGCTTTCAGCCAGGCTCTCCGGCAATGCAGCGCAGTTCAATGCCAGAAAGGGTGCGTCGCGGCGGGCGCTGATGGCGTGGCAGGCACGGGCCACCAGCTCCTTGCCGGTGCCGGTCTCACCCTGGATCAGCAAGTGCGCGTCGAGCCCGGCAACCTTGAGCAAACGCGTCTTGAGCTCTTTGAGCACCGGCGATTTACCCAACAGGGCATCCAGGCCTTCGACGTGGTCATGATGCAAGGACGCCAGACGCTCACCGATACGGCTGGGCGGGTACAGCGTGAGCAAGCCACCGGCGAGAAAACGCGCGGTATCGCTGCCGCCGCTGATGGGCGTGGCGTCGAGGAGCAGGTCCTGGCCGTTGAAACTCACTTCGCACATGGGCAGGCGAAAACCCTTGTCGACCAGGGTGCGCGCCAGGTCCGGTTCGGCGAACAGGTTCGACAGCGGCTCGCCGGCGGGCTCGCGGCCACACAGGTTGACCAGGGTCGGGTTGGCCAGCAGTACGTAGCCGTTGGCGTCGACCGCCAGCACCGGGTCGCTCATGGCTGCCAGCAACGCATCGAGTTGCAGGCGCCGGCGCTGGCCGGGCAACAGGTCGACCAGCTCCACCGCCTTGACGCCCTCGACCCGCAGCAACGCATAGTTGAGCTCGTCGAGCACTGCCTGGCTCAGATCGGGCGCATCGATATAAACATTCGGCGGGAGCATCTCCACCGCGTCAAGGTTGAGGTTGCGTGCACCGAGCAACGCCAGGACTTCCTGGGTAATGCCTACGCGGTCGTGAAAGGTGACATGGATACGCATGGCGTCCCCTAGGAATACGAAATTATTGCGCCAGGGCGCGGGCACATTGCATCAGTTCATCGAGGAACGCGCGCAGGATCAATGGCGGCGACACACCGCGCCGGGTAATGATCTCGAAGGCCGAAAGCAGGCGCAGGCGCCCGGGCTCCAGGTGTTCGAGTTCGCTGTTCTCGACCCACTGCCGGGCATAGTGTTCGGGCAGGAAACCTGCATAGGCACCCGACAGAATCAGCATCGCCTGGGCCTCGACGTTGTCCACCGTGGCCGCTGCCTTTTCCACTCCCAGCGCCTGCAGGTCACGGTGCTGCAGGTAGCCCCGGGCCACGACGCGGCTGACGGCAATACGTTCCAGCAGGTTGACCTTGGGCACCTGGCCGCCGTAAAGGGCGTGGTTGCGACCACAGTAAAAACCATGGTGTTCCTGGTACAAGGGCGAGTAATGCAGGCCCGGAACCCGCAACGGGAAATGACCGACGGCCAGGTGCAGGCGACCATCGAGTACCCGTTCTTCGAGCTCGGCCGGAGTACCGATATACACCTGCAGGTGCACCTCATGGCCGTGCTGGACAAAGCGCTGGGTGGTCTGCTTGAGCGGGCACGCAGGGTCGGTAATGGTGGTGTCGATCACACCCAGGTTGAGGGTGCCGCTGACCTGGCGCTTGAGCACATCGGCATCCACGCAGAAGTCCTCGACGGCGCCGAGCAGGCGCTGGGTTGCCTCATAGATGGCCTGGCCCTGCTCGGTCAGGCGAAAGCCGCTGCGCCCGCGTTCACACAATTTGACCCCGAGCCGGGTCTCCAGGTGACCCATCTGCTCGCTGATGGTCGACTGGGCCACATTGAGCGTCGCTTGCGCTGCGGAAAAGCCGCCGCACTTGACGATGGTGCTGTACACCCGCAGCAGCTTCAGGTCGACATCGTGTAACTGGATCATCAGGCACCTCTTGCGGGTGGTTACATCGGAAATGGCGATTTGCGCATCGTATGATCATCATTTTTCAAGGCGCAGGTAAAGCCGATAGTGAGGCCATGGACGAGATGACTGCAACTCGACCGGTATTCAACAAGAACAATTCGGAGACGCCTGACATGTCCAGCAACAGCTATGAAAAAGGTCGCTTGAACCTGCCCTTCGTTGGCCACTGCACCTTCGCCAAATCGCCGGTCTGCCTCGACTGGGAAAACATCAATGCCGACGTCGCGGTGCTTGGGGCTCCCAACGACATGGGCACCCAATGGCGCTCCGGCGCACGCTTCGGGCCACGCAGCATCCGTGAGGCATCGACCCTGTTTTCGTTTGGCCACAGCGGTGCCTACGATTTCGAAGACGACGTGATGTACCTGCAGGCCGAGGATGTGCGCATCGTCGACGTGGGTGACGCCGATATCGTCCATACCGATATGAACACCAGTAACGACAACATCGAATTCGCCGTACGCAAGCTGCTCGAGTCCGGTGCCATGCCGGTCGTGCTCGGTGGTGACCACTCGGTGCACGCACCGGTTATCAAGGCCTTCGAAGGCCGCGGCCCGATCCACATCATCCACTTCGACGCCCACCTGGACTTCGTCGACGAGCGCCATGGCGTACGCTACGGCCACGGCAACCCGCTGCGCCGCGCATCGGAAATGAACCACATTGTTGGCATGACCCAAATGGGCATCCGCAACGTATCGTCCTCCAACCGCGACGACTACAACGCCGCCCGCGATGCCGGCTCCAAAATCCTTTCAGTGCGTGATGTACGTGAACTGGGTTGCGAGGGTGTACTGGACCTGATCCCGGAATGCGAGTCGTACTACATCACCATCGACATCGACGGCTTCGACCCCTCCATCGCCCCCGGCACCGGCACCCCAAGCCATGGCGGCTTCCAGTACTACGAAGTGCTGGAGATCATCCAGGCCCTGTGCAAACGCAGCCAGGGACGCATCGTCGGCATGGACTTGGTGGAAGTGGCCCCAGCCTACGACCCGACTGGCATGACCTCGATCCTGGCGGCGCAATTGCTGATGAACAGTATTGGTTTTGTGTTCCATGAGCGGGCTCAGGCGCGTCGCTGATCAGCCTGGTGGTCTGCTGATATATGCACCGCCAGCATCGCGGGCAAGCCCGCTCCTACAAGGATTAAGCGCAACCTGTAGGTGCGGGGTCGCCGGACCGCCGCGATTGCATGGCTTCTGGACGGGCGGTAATCGCGCCCTGTCGCCACTCGTCGGCACACGACCGAGTGGCTCGCAGAGACAGTTGCCGCCCATCGAAGTTCCGCTACGCTGACCCTGTACCTACCGGTAAGGATCAGCAGTCATGGACTTTCGTATTTCGGTGGTGGATTGGATGTGCATCCTCCTGGCAGGTGCCAGCGGATTGATGCTGATGTCTCTGGTCTTCTGGTGGGAAGCCTGCGACCTGTTGCTGCACCGCCTTGTGTGGCTGACCTTGTGACCCACTAACTACCGGTCTTGACCTTGCTCCACAGGGGCGTCCTGATGCGCTCGAGTTTCATCGGCAGGGGTTCGAGAGGGAACAGCGTGTCCAATACCTGCTTGGGCGGATAGACGTCCGGGTTGTCCCTTATTTTCTGCTCGATCAAGGCGATGGCATCCTTGTTGGCGTTCGGGTAGCCCAGATAGTTGGTCGACTCGGCAATGACTTGCGGGCGCAGCATGTAGTTGATGAACGCCAGGCCTTCCTTCGGGTTGGGCGCATCGCGCAGCAGCACCATGCTTTCTACCCATACCGGCGCGCCTTCTCGCGGAATGCTGTAGAGCAAGTCACGGCCATTGCCAGCCGCCTTCGACGTGCCCTGAGCCTCAAACACCCCGCCCGACCAACCCAGCACCACGCAGACGTTGCCATTGGCCAGGTCCGAGATGAACTTCGACGAATCGAAATAGCGAATGTGCGGCCGCACCTTGAGCAGCAAGGATTCGGCCTTGCGATAGTCTTCCGGGTTCTGGCTGTTGTAGGGCAAGCCCAGGTAATGCAGGGCAATGGGCACGATCTCGTTGGGTGCATCGAGCATGGCCACGCCGCATTGGCTCAGTTTGGCGATGTTGTCTTCCTTGAAGATCAAGTCCCAGGAATTGACCGGCGCATCGGCACCCAATATCGCCTTGACCTTTTCGGCATCGTATCCAATGCCGGTGGTGCCCCACATATAGGGCGCAGCATAGCGATTGCCGGGGTCGTTGCTCTGCAGCTTGGCGAGGATTTGCGGGTCCAGGTGGGGCAAGTTGGGCAACTGCGCGGGGTCGAGCTCCTTGAGTACGCCGGCCTTGATCAGGTTCGGCAACAGGTCGCCGCTGGCGAACACCACGTCATAGCCACTGCGCCCGGCCATGAGTTTGCTTTGCATGACGTCGCTGTTGTCGAACACGTCATATACCGGGTTAATGCCCAGTTCCTGCTGGAATTTTTTCGTCGCATCGGGGGCGATGTAGTCATACCAGTTGTAGATATGCACGCTGGGGGTGGCACTTTCCGACGCCTGGGTGCAGGCAATGGCTGACATCAACAGCGCGGCCAGGGCCACGGGTAAACAGCGCTTGGGGCTCATCGCAGTACTCCGAACATTTTGTTGTTTTATAGGGTTCAGGGAATCAGCAGTTCACGGCGACCATCGGCGTGGTCGATGCGTTCGCCCGGCAGTTGCAGACGTCGGTCCTTCAGGTAGTCGTACTCAAGGCGGGCAGCTTGTAGCCGGGCCAGGTCTAGCTCAACGACCTGGCGGCACGCCTGGCGATCGGCCTCGAACAGCACCCGCCCGAACGGGTCTATGGCCATGCTGCCACCGGCGAATACCAGGCCGTCATCGCCCTCGCCCACCCGATTGACCATCACCGCGAACGCCTGGTTTTCCTGGGCTCGAGCCATGATTGCGGTACGGTGCACGGGGCCGTACGGGTCCATGTTGCCGTTGGTGACAATGATCAACTCGGCGCCGAGCTGGGCCAGGGCACGGCTGCTTTCCGGCAGTTCGATGTCATAACAAATCAGGATGCCAACACGTACACCCTTCCACAGCACTGTGGCATAGCGGTCACCGGGGCAAAACACGCCGCGCTCCGAAGGCCACAAGTGAGTCTTGCGGTAGCTCAGGGCAACGCCTTCGGGCGTGACCAGTACCGAGGTGTTGTAATAGGTGCCGTCGGCGCTTTCGGCAATACCCACCACCACGGCGACGTTGCGTTCGCGTACCGCGGTCTCGATGGCTTGCATGGCCGGGCCATCCAGGGGCTGGGCAACACTGGCCAACTGATCGGCAGCGGCGAAGCCCATCAACTGGGTTTCGGGAAATACCAGCATGTCCGTATCGGCAGCACAGGTCGCGATAGCGTTCAGGGTCCGCTCCAGGTTATAAGCGGTATCGCCATCACGGCCGGCCAGTTGTACCAATTCAATCTTCATCTTTGTTCCTTGCACAGGTTTAATGACAGGCCCGATCTGCAAACAGCACCCGCCAGGGCTGGGCAGAGTATGAGGCGCCGCCTGGCGGCAGGTAATTACATCGATGGGGTACCCCTCAATGGGTAGCGACATGAACCTGACACTGCAGGACGTAGCCTGGCACGACGCCGTTGGCCGGCTGATCGAAAACCTGGACCGGCCCAATTTCTGGACCACGCTGGTGCGTTTGCTCGACCGCTACGTGCCGGTAGACAACTGGGTAGTGCTGATTTTTAGCGCGGGCAAGCCGCAGACATTGGCTGAATCACCCGCTGAAGACGGCGGGCCGGACACACTGTTCCAGGACTACCTCAAGGGCCTGTACCTGCTTGACCCCTTCTACATCGCCAACCGCGAGGCGCCGCGCAGCGGGTTGTTTCGCCTGGACGACGTGGCCCCGGAATGCTTCGAGCAAACCGACTACTACCAGCGTTATTTCCGCCTCAATATCGTCACTGATGAGGTGCACATCAACGTGCAGCTGGATGCTGACCGCACCCTCAGCCTGTCACTGGGCAGCCAGCGCCAGTTCAGCCTGGAACAGGTTGCCTTGCTCGGCTTGATTCAGCCCTGGATCGCGGCGCTGATGCGCCAGCGCATGGCATTTGAAGGCGAATTGGACGCGACTCCGGCACAACCACCGAGCTGGCAAGGCCGCCTGGAGTCGACCGCGCGGCAAATGGAGTCGCCGCTGTCGGCGCGGGAGATGGAGGTCGGCCGGCTGATGCTCAGCGGCTGCTCGAACAAAGAAATCGCGCGCAAGCTGGCGATTTCCGCGGAGACAGTGAAAGTGCACCGCAAGCACATGTACAGTAAGCTCGGGATCAAGTCGCAATCGGAGTTGTTTTCGCTGTTTTTGCAGGCGCAGGAATGATTGTGTTGCGCGGCCGATGGGCCTGCTGTGCAGGCCTTCGCGGCCGGGGCCGCTCCCACAAGGGGTTCTAGTTCTGTGTGCGGCCCTGGCCGCGAAGGGTCGTAGCACGACCCCGGTTCCCGATTTCAGGGGCGTTCAGAAAAAGGGGCCGCACCTACCGGATTTATCTATGACCTTGCCAGCCGACCTTGCCCATGGCTTCAAGCAATTGCTCAGGCTTGAGCGCCAGCGCACGATTACCACATCCTTCCAGATCGGTGGCCGCCAGCATGGCATTGAGGATGGCTTCTTCCACCGCATCGGCGGCCGCCACGAAGAGCGCTGAAATGTAGTCGTTGTTGACCGTCAGCACCGGTGTGGTCGGTTCGCCGGGATGCCCAAGATTGGCCACCGGCAAGTTGCTGTTGCCCACGGAAAAGGCCAGGAAAATATCACCGCTGTCATCTTCCGTGCCGCCGCCCACCCGCGCCAGGCCCACGCTGGCCCGCTGAGCCAGGCGCGTACACTGGTGCGGCAGCAACGGTGCATCGGTGGCGAGGGTAATCACGATCGAACCCATGCCCGGCGTCCCGACATTGCTACCACTGCGATACGGCGATGGCACGTCAGCCAGTACCTTGCCGACCGGGTACCCCGCCACGCGCAGTTCCTCGCGCACGCCGTAGTTGGCCTGTACCAGCGCGCCGACGGTCCAACCGCCCTGCTCGGCGCTCAATACCCGTGAAGAGGTGCCAATGCCGCCCTTGAACTCATGGCAGATCATACCGTTGCCACCCCCCACGCAACCCTCTGCCACCGGGCCGGAGCGCGCGCCGGCCAGGGCCGCATGCACATGCTCGGCCTTCACATGCTGGCCCCAGATATCACTGAGGATACCGTCGTAGGTTTCCAGCACCACTGGCATGCACCAATAGGTATGCAACTTGGCCATGTCACGCTCGGCCGCCACCAATGCATCACGCACCACGCCGATGCTGTGGGTATTGGTGTAGGCGATTGGAGTGGTCAATAAACCCGCTTCGCGGATCCACTCAAGCCCCGTGGCGTCGCCATTGCCGTTCAAAACATGCACGCCGGCAAAACAAGGCGCCAGGTGCGCCGCACCGGCGCGGGGCTCGATAACGGTGACGCCGGTATGGATCGAAGCCTCTGCCGTCTCGGCATTGAGCGTATGATGACCGACGCGTACACCGGGTACGTCGGTAATGGCATTGAATTGTCCCGGGGTCCCCGAACCAATTGTGATGCCCAGGTCGCGTAAGCGCATTGTTCCCATCTCCACGTACGTTCTATCAAGGTGAACGCAGTGTAGGAACCTGCCGGGGGCTTGGCGATAACCCGGAGTCGTTACCCCTGAGTAGGTACGGCCCTTGGACGCAATCGCGACGTACCCCGTTTCGTAGCAGCTGCCGCCAGGCTGCGTTGCTTTCCAGGGTGTTTAAAATAATTATCTATCTGCCACCACCTCAAGGCGAATAATTCTCCTCGTCCGACTGCGGCGCCAGGTCCGGTTGCACGGGCTCAGGGACGATCTCAGGTGGCGCTTCAAACTCCACCGGTGGCGTCTCGATCTTGCTCAAGTTCGCTTCGATCTTGCCCGCCATGTAAAGCACACCGGCATTGACGCCCACCGTTGGGTCTTCCATCTGGCTACGCCATTCCTTGTCCAGTGCGGCATTGAGGATGACGCGCAATTGGTCGACCATTTCCGGGTGCTCGTTACGGTGCATGGCCACCCCGATACCCGTGGCAGCCAGGGAAATCATGGCCCCCGCCACCTTGCCCACCGCGGCGGCAACGGCGCTGGCCACCCCTCTGGGTGCCAGCGTGGCTTCCAGCTTCTTGCTGGCCTTTTCCGCTACCGAAGAAATGCTTTGGTCCGCTGCGCCAACGCCTTTGGCCGCCTCTGCATTGTGAATACGATTGATCAGGGTCACAAAGGCCGGCAGCGTCTGGATCGGCTCGGCGCGCACAACCTGGTAGAGCGACGCATTCTTGGCCGGTGGCGGGCCCAATTCGATCACCGGCACGTCCGTGAGTCGCCGCCCGAACTGGTCCGGTGGCAAGCCATAGCGCTGGGTAATACCCCGCAATTGCTGGATGAGCAGCTGAACGTAGAGGATGCTGGCCTGTTCCATGATCCGGTCGGGGTCAATCTCCTTGGCCACCGGGTCGAGCACCCGGGCGTGGTACTGCTGCTGCAGGTAAATCGCCAATAGCTTTTGCGGCGGTTCTTTGCCCGGCCCGGAACTGGCTTTGTAGAAGGCCACTTTCATGGTCAACCATTGCTGGGTCCAATAGCCGGTGAACCAGGGGATAAAGTCCGCTTCGGTGCGCTGGTACACGCGATCCTTCCAGTCTTTCATTGAGCGACGCGTGAAGTCCTTGACCGTGCGGGTAGTGGCTTGTGACGAGGCGACGATGTCTCGGTCGACCTGCAACCAGGTCTGTTCCGTGATTTTCACCGGTGGCGGTGCCGGCTGCGGAGCTGGCGCTTTTGCGGTGCAAGCCGCCAATGCCAGCATCATGGCACACATCAGAATCAGGCTCAGGGAACGCAGATTCAACATCGTCGCCCCCCGGAAACGGAATCGACAACTCAATGAAACGGTTAATTCAAGTATAGGTCCGCGGCTATATGCCGCCGTGCTGACCGACGGCTGCGCTTGCGCATGTGAAGTATTTTTGACACAGTATTGCGTCAGTGAAAATTAAATGCTAATTTTTCATGAAATTATCAGCAAACAATTTCATGGACGCCCAAATGTTTCTGGAATGCTCTGCATGAACAAGCAAGAAGAAATCTCCGCCCTGGCGATCCTTATTTGCGACTTGCGCAAGCACAAGAAATACACCCTGCAGCACTTGGCTGACCGGATCGGCCGCTCGGTGGGTTTCCTGTCACAAGTCGAGCGCGGCCTGTCGCGCCCGACGGTCGCCGACCTCACCGCCATCAGCGAAGTCCTCGACGTGCCGACCACGTATTTTTACAACGCGCCCAAGCTCAAGAAGCTGCCCTGGGTCACCCGCCCTGGCGAACGGCGCACCTTGTACCTGGCCAACGGCATTACCGACACCCTGGTTTCGCCGAACATGTCAGCGGCTTTTTCCATGCTCGAGAGCCAACTCGATGCCGGCGCCCACAGCGGAGAACGCCTGCTCAGCGACAAATCCGAGCAGGCCGGCTATGTGATCGAAGGTGAGTTGACCCTGTGGCTCGACAACGAGGAGCCGGTGACGCTGCGCCAGGGCGACAGCTTCCAGCTGGCCAGCCGCACCCGCTGCCGCTACGGCAACCTGTCCGAACATTCTGCCCGGGTTCTCTGGGTCTACAACTGATAACAACAGATCAATACCAAAGGAAGAACCACCATGAATGCTGCGTGCAACGACCTGCTGGCCGAGGTGATCGCGTTTCGCCAACGCTACCCCGAGGTGCGCTACATCGACTTGATTGCCCTGGATATCCCTGGCCATTTCTATGGCAAGCGCTACCCGGTGGACATGCTCGAGAAGGTAGCCGCTGGCAGCGCCCTGAAGCTGCCGCAGAACTGCGTACTGCTCGGTGCCCAGGGCGGGTTGTTCGATATCGGCGACTACTGCTTCAACGACGGTGACCCGGATGCCCGCCGCCGCCTGGTGCCCGGTACCCTGAAGCCGGTGACCTGGGAGTCGCAGTTGCTTGGGCAAATGCTGATCACCTCCGACGGCACCGAAGCACCGATCGAATTCGAGCCGCGCGAAGTGCTGGCCCAGGTCCTGCAACGCTTGCAGCGCAAAGGCATTCATCCGGTGGTGGCCTTTGAGCTTGAGTTTTACCTGTTCGACAAGAAGCTGCGCGACGGCCAGCCACAGTTCCCTCGCGACCTGATGAGCGATGACGAAGACGATCAGCCGAACATGCACATCGAGCGCTTGTCGCGTTTCTCCCCGGTGCTGGACGACATGGTCGAAACCGCACGCCTGCAGGGCATCGATACCACAGTAGTGACTGCCGAACTAGGCCCTGGCCAGTTCGAGATCAACTTCGGCCACCTGGACGACGGCCTGCGTGCGGCGGACTGGGCGGCGCTGTTCTGCCGCAGTACCCGGGGCGTGGCCCTCAAGCACGGCTACCGCGCCAGTTTCATGGCCAAGCCTTACCTGCAACACCCGGGCAGCGGCATGCACGTGCACGTCAGCCTCTATGATGCGGCCGGCAACAACCTGCTGGCGGCCAATCAGCAACAGGCCCTGCGCCATGCCGTGGCCGGTTGCCTGGAACTGATCCCCCATAGCATGCCGATCTTCTCGCCCAACCAGAACGCCTTCCGCCGCCTGGGCGGCACGGTTAACGCAGCAACCCGCGCCAGCTGGGGCTTCGAAGACCGCGATGCCTGCGTGCGCATCCCTGAGTCGGATACAAAAAACCTGCGCATCGAACACCGCCTGGCCAGCGCCGACGCCAACCCCTACCTGGTGCTGGCAGCGATCCTGGTAAGCCTGGAGTACGGCCTGGAATCGGGCCGCGAGCCGATCGCGCCACTCAATGACGACCGTAAGAGCGGCATCGACTTCCCGTTGGAAATCCTTGACGCCGTACGTGCCATGCAACACCAGCAGGCCCTGCGCGATGGCCTGGGCGCCGAATTCGTCGACGTTTATTGCGAGAACAAACGCCAGGACCACCTGGCCTTCATGCAAGAGATCCATGCACGCGAGTACCGCTGGTTTCTCTAAGCCGCTGCATCCCGAATTTGATAATGACTGTAGGAATAAAACAATGAGCAACCACGTCAGCAACCCGAAAACCCTCGAGTGGCAAGCCCTGAGCAATGACCACCACCTGGCGCCGTTCAGCGATTACAAGCAGCTGAAGGACAAAGGCCCACGCATCATCGAAAAAGCCGATGGCGTTTATATCTGGGACAGCGAAGGCAACAAGATCCTCGACGGCATGGCGGGCCTGTGGTGCGTGGCCATCGGCTACGGCCGCGATGAGCTGGTGCAGGCAGCGGCCAAGCAGATGAAGGAACTGCCGTTCTACAACACCTTCTTCATGACCGCGCACCCGCCGGTTCTGGAACTGGCCAAGGCGATTGCCGACCTGGCCCCCGAAGGCATGAACCATGTGTTTTTCACCGGCTCCGGTTCCGAAGGCAACGACACCATGCTGCGTATGGTTCGCCACTACTGGGCGAGCAAGGGCCAGCCGCAGAAGAAGGTCATCATCGGCCGCATCAACGGCTACCACGGTTCCACCATGGCCGGCGCCAGCCTGGGCGGCATGCAGGGCATGCACGACCAGGGCGGCCTGATCCCCGATATCGTGCACATCCCGCAGCCCTACTGGTTCGGCGAAGGCGGTGACATGACCCCGGACGAGTTCGGCATCTGGGCGGCCGACCAGTTGGAAGCGAAAATCCTCGAAGTGGGTGTCGACAAGGTCGCCGCCTTTATCGCCGAGCCGATCCAGGGCGCCGGCGGCGTGATCGTGCCGCCTGAAAGCTACTGGCCGCGCATCAAGGAGATCCTTGCAAAGTACGACATCCTGTTCGTGGCCGATGAAGTGATCTGTGGTTTTGGCCGCACCGGCGAGTGGTTCGGTACCGATTTCTACGGTCTGAAACCTGACATGATGACCATCGCCAAGGGCCTGACCAGCGGTTACATCCCCATGGGCGGCCTGATCGTGCGCGACGAAGTAGTTGCGGTGCTCAACGAAGCCGGTGATTTCAACCACGGCTTCACCTACTCCGGGCACCCGGTGGCCGCTGCCGTGGCCCTGGAAAACCTGCGCATCCTGCGTGAAGAAGAAATCCTTGAGCGCGTGCGTGCCCAAACCTCGCCTTACCTGCAGCAGCGCCTGCGTGAGTTGGCGGACCATCCGCTGGTGGGCGAAGTGCGTGGCGTGGGCATGCTCGGTGCCATCGAACTGGTGCAGAACAAACAGACCCGTGCGCGTTTCGAAGGCAAGGGTGTGGGCATGATCTGCCGTGGCCATTGCTTCAATAACGGCCTGATCATGCGCGCTGTTGGCGATACAATGATCATCTCGCCGCCGCTGGTGATCAGCAAGGCCGAGATCGACGAGCTGGTGGAAAAGGCGCGCCTGTGCCTGGACCTCACCGCCGCCGAGGTACTCGGCTGAACCGGGCATAACCGGTATTGACCAGATCGCACGCGTGCCGGGCCGGCACGCGTGCGCAGCTCCGTGATGCAGCAATGATCGAGGTGAACAATGGCCCCCAAGCGTATTCGAATTTGCATCCTGGAGAACGGCAGGACGCCCGATGACCTGATCGACGAATTCGGCTCGTACCCGATGATGATCGAGAAGTGGTTGTCGCCTTTTCTTCCCGAGGCGGACTTTACCTACCTGTCTCCGGTCACGGGCGCTCCTTTGCCCGCGCCCGCTGAATTCGACGGCTATATTTTGTCCGGCTCCAAATACAGTACCTACGAACGCAGCCCCTGGATGATCGACCTGATCAGCTTCCTCCAAACCCTGCGTGAAGAGCGCATCCCGGTGTTCGGCATCTGCTTCGGCCACCAGATCATGGCCGATGCCTATGGCGGCCTCAATGCCAAGTCGGAAAAAGGCTGGGGCGTGGGCTCGCAGCACTATGAGTACGATGAACAGGCCCTGCCCGCCTCCACTGCCGCCTACGTCTTCCACCAGGACCAGGTACAGAAGGTGCCGCCGGAGGCGACGCGCGTGGGTGGTTCGAGCCACTGCGAAAATGGTGTGTTTGCCTACTCGTTCCCGGCGATTTCCGTGCAGTACCATCCGGAGTTCACGGCCGAGTACACCCGCACCCTCGCCGAGAAATTCCGGGGCGCACTGCTGCCCGAAGAGATCTCGGCCAATGCCCTGGATTCGGTCGAACAACTGCCGGTGGATTCAACGCCCATTGCCAAGTGGGTGGCTGGGTTTTTCCAGCGACATGTCAATGGCTAAGGCCGGCATGTAAGGCCTGGTGCGCAACGGCTACACTGCAACTCGTAGCCGTTTTGCGCCCGCTGCGGCGCGCGATCGCAGCCTTCGGCAGCTCCTACAGGATGGCGGCGTGCATGCACCTGTAGCAGCTGCCGACAGGCTGCGTCAGCGGTGGTGCAGACACCGCCGAGGGGCCTGAAAATGAACACCGTTGCGAACCGTTCGCTACGCGACATTCCCCGCACGGTGTGGGTATTGGGCTTCGTCAGCCTGCTCATGGATGTTTCCTCGGAACTGGTGCACAGCCTGTTGCCGCTCTACCTGGTCGGCACGTTGGGGATCAGCGTCCTGGCCGTCGGCATCATCGAAGGTGTCGCAGAAGCCACCGCCTTGATCGTCAGGGTTTTCTCCGGTGCTCTGAGTGACTACCTGGGGCGCAGAAAACCCTTGTTGTTGCTGGGCTACGGCCTCGCCGCGCTGACCAAGCCGCTGTTCCCGCTGGCAAGTTCAGCCGAGCTTGTGTTCACGGCACGCCTTCTCGACCGCGTCGGCAAAGGCATCCGCGGCGCCCCACGTGATGCATTGGTCGCCGATGTCGCGCCTCCTGCCATCCGTGGCGCCTGCTTTGGTCTGCGGCAATCGATGGACAACGCAGGCGCTTTTCTCGGTCCGTTGCTCGCCATCACCTTGATGCTGTGGTTTACCAGCGATATCGCACTGGTCTTGTGGTTTGCCGTAGTCCCCGCCGCACTGGCTGTCGGGCTGCTCGCCTCGGGCATCCGCGAACCCGAGCATATGGACGGTGCGCCACACCTGCGCTCACCCTTGCGGCTACGATCACTGCGACGATTTTCCTCGGCCTACTGGTGGGTCGTGATCATCGGTGGCGCTTTTGCACTGGCGCGTTTCAGCGAAGCCTTCCTGGTATTGCGCGCCCAGCAATCGGGTTTTGCCCCGGCCTGGGTGCCGCTGGTGATGGTGGTGATGGCCGCTGCCTACATGCTGTCGGCCTACCCGGTGGGCAAAGGTTCGGACCGGATCAACCGCTCGACATTCCTTACGATCGGCCTGGTGCTGCTGATGCTGGCCGACCTGATGCTGGCGCAGGCCGATTCAGTGGCCATGGTCCTGCTGGGCGTTGCCTTGTGGGGTCTGCACATGGGGTTTAGCCAGGGCATCCTCGCCAGCCTGGTAGCAGACACCACCCCCGCCGAACTCAAGGGCACCGCATTCGGCCTGTTCAACCTGGTCAGTGGCATTGCCCTACTATTGGCCAGCGTCATCGCCGGTGGGCTCTGGCAGCGGTATGGTGCGGGCGCAACCTTTTATGCCGGCGCATGCTTTGCGACAGCGTCCTTGTGTCTATTGCTGAGCAAAGGGCGGCTGGGCTGAACCTGCTCTTTGCGCCCTGCTCGATACTGCAGTTGCCGCCAGGCTGTGCGCCCACGGACAAAGGCGCCTCACGGCGCCTTCGCTCTTTGGGTCACGATTGACTCAATCCTTCAGGGCATTGTGCGCAGTTTCCCGCGCCGCCAACATCGCCAGCAAGGCAACCAGGGCCGCCGCCAGCAGGTACCAGGCCGGCGCCATCTTGTTGCCGGTCATCTGGATCAACCAGGTGGCGATGAAGGGCGCCGTACCACCAAACAATGCGTTGGCAATGTTGAAGCTGAAGGCAAAGCCGCTGAAGCGCACGCGAGTGGGGAATATTTCCGCGAGGAAGCTGGGCAAAGTGCCGTCGTTCATTGCCAGCATCGCACCGAAGACAATCTGGATCATCAGGATGACCACCAGGGGCTGGTGATCGAGCATGCCGAACAACGGGAACGTCATCAGCAGGAACAACACCGATGCCATGACCAGCATGGTCTTGCGGCCAAAATAGTCGGACAGTTTGCCCATCAGGAAGATCAGGCCGATGTAGGTGGCCAGCGAGACGGTCGAGGCAATGAAGGAGTCATTCTCACTCATGCCCATTTCGGTCGACAGGTAGGTCGGCATATAGCTCAGTAGCAGGTAGAACGCCACGGCGTTCAGGCAGGTAACGCCGATACCGATAATGACGCTGCGCCGGTGCACGGTCAGCAACTCGCGGATCGGTGCTGATGTGGCGCATTCCTTGTGCTCCAGGCGCTGTTCCATCTCCAGGAACTTGGGCGTGTCCTGCAAGCTCATGCGGATGTAGCGCCCGACCAGGCCAAAGGGTGCCGCCAGCAAAAACGGCAGGCGCCAGCCCCAGTCCTGCAAGGCCTCGGTACTCAACAGCGCATGCAACCCGGCCACAAAAGCTGCGCCGAACAACAGGCCGGCGGCGGTACTGGCCGGCACGATACTGGTGTAGAGCCCGCGCTTGCCTTGTGGTGCATATTCGGCGAGGAACGCCGAGGCACCGGCGTATTCACCGGACGCGGAAAAGCCCTGGACCAGGCGAATGAGCAAAAGCAATGCCGGTGCCCACAAACCAATGTGCCCGTAACCGGGCAGAATGCCGATGCAGAACGTCGACACCGACATGATCAGGATCGACCAACTCAATGCGTTGCGACGCCCGTACTTGTCGCCGAAGTGCCCCCACACCAACCCGCCCAACGGGCGAACGATGAAAGACAAGGCGAAGACGGCGAAGGTGGCCAGCAAACCGGTGGTCTTGTCGGTTTGCGGGAAGAACGTGGCGGCAATGACCGTGGCCAGGTAACCATAGGCGGCGTAATCGAACCACTCGACAAAGTTACCCATGAAACTGGCGCGAGCGGCCTTGCGCAAGGCCCGGCGCTCGGCATCTTGCTCGCTTGCCTGAAATTGCGCTGACGTGAGTGTGGAGGTGGTGGACATGACTGATACCCTTTTTATTGTTCATTCTTGCGAAATGTAGGGCTGGCTCGCTTCTCCCCCTGGACGGCTTACGCCAGGGAAAAAAAAGCCGCACATCCCTGTGCGGCGCGTCACTTTACTTCTTGATGATGTTTTTTTCCGGCCCGTAAGGGAATTTGGTGATGTTCTCCGAGCCTTTCTCGTTGACGATCAGGATGTCGTGTTCACGGTAGCCGCCTGCGCCTGGCAGCCCTTCGGGCAACATGATCATCGGTTCGATCGACACCACCATCCCCGGCTCCAGAACCGTGTCGATATCCTCACGCAGTTCCAGGCCCGCTTCGCGGCCGTAGTAGTGGCTGAGGGTACCGAACGAGTGGCCATAACCAAAGGTGCGGTACTGCAACAGATCGTGTGCAAGGAAGATCTCGTTCAGCTCGCGAGCGATGTCGCTGCAACGCATGCCGGGCTTGATCAGCTTCAGGCCAGCTTCGTGAACCTGGACGTTGACGTTCCACAAGCGCAGGTGGTCATCGGAGCAATGATCGAGGAACAAGGTACGCTCAAGTGCGGTGTAGTAGCCGGCGATCATCGGGAAGCAGTTAAGGCTCAGGATATCACCCTTGTTGACCTTGCGGCTGGTCACCGGGTTGTGTGCGCCGTCGGTGTTTATGCCGGACTGGAACCAGGTCCAGGTGTCCATCAGTTCGCCTTCGGGGAAGGTACGGGCAATCTCGCGGACCATCGCCTGGGTGGCATGCAGCGCCACTTCGTATTCCGGCACCTGGTCACGCAGGGCTTCGACCACCGCCGCACCGCCGATGTCGGCGATGCGTGCACCGTGGCGAATCATCACCTGTTCTTCGGTCGATTTGATCATGCGCATGCGCATGCACGGTGCGCCGATGTCCACCAGTTGGGCCTGGGGGTAGCACGCAGCGAGCTTTTCATGGTTCTGCAGGTTCAGGTGGTCGAATTCGATGCCAATGCGGCCGGCCTTGGGCAGTGCCTGTTGAATGGCCAGGAAGTAGTTGTCGCGCTGCCAGTCGGTGTAGACGATGTTGTCGGTGCCCACGGTGCGGCGCCATGGCTGGCCACCGTCGATGTTAGCGCTGATCGAGACCACTTTGTCCTGGGTGACGACCAAAGCGTAAGGGCGGCCAAAGGAGCAGTAGAGGAAATCGCTGTAGTAGTTGACGTTGTGGTACGAGGTGAACACCGCCGCATCGATGTCCTGGGCTGCCATGTAGGCGCGCAGCTTGGCCTGGCGCTCTGCGTATTCCTGCTCGGAGAAGGTCGGCTTAACTTTTTCGCCGTTGCGGATCTGGATGGTTCTAGGCATTTGCATCGTCTGTTTCCTTGTCATTGTGAGCGATTCGGTACGCCGTTTTTTGGCTGGCCCCGTGAAGTGCATTGCAGCAGGTATCGAGGGGCGGTTTTTGTACGGGCGCGACCCGAAATTGGTCGAATCCGAAACATTGCATGCTGAAAGTTCCCCCAAAAAAAAACCGGCCCCGAAGATCTCGGGGCCGGCTTGGTTTCAACCGCTTACGTTTCACCGTACTGCATGCAGATTGCCGCGCACGAAGATTGTCCGGTCCCGCGTTGGCGATACGGCGTACTGCTCCCGGTAGCGCTTGGTAAAGTGCTGGGTTGAAATGAAACCGCACTCGGCTGCCACCTGCATGACCGGCATCGCCGATTGCTTGAGCAATTGTCGGGCCCTGGCAAGTCGCAGCCTCAGGTAGTAACGCGAGGGAGTGCAGTGCAAATACTTGAGAAAAAGACGTTCTAGTTGGCGCCTGGACACACTCAAATAATCGGCAAGCTCATCAAGGCTCAGCGGCTCGCACAGGTTGCTCTCCATCAGCGCCACAACTTCCTGCAACTTGGGTTGCGAGTGGCCGAGCATATGCTTGAGCGGCAGGCGCTGGTCGCCAGGTTCGCTGCGCTGATGCTCGAAGGCCATGGCCTGGCAGATCTGCCTCACCAAGGCCGCGCCATGGGCATCGCCGATCAGGTGCAACATCATGTCCAGCGGTGCGGTTGCTCCACAGGCCGTGTAGCGGTCGCGGTCTACGACAAACAGCTGGGGCTTGGGCACAACCGCGGGGAAGTCCTCCTGCAACGCCAGCATGTAAGGCCAGTCGATGCTGCAGTGGTAGCCATCGAGCAAACCGGCTGCGGCCAGGGCCCAACTGCCGGAGCAGATACCACCCAACGGCAGGCCCTGCCCGGCCAACGACCTGAGCCATTGAGCCTGCTCGGTGGTGCAGCTGAACGCCACATCCTTGCCACCACATACGATCACTGCATCCATGCCCGTGGCATGGCCTGCCAGTGAACCGGGTGACACCTGAAGGCCATCGCTGGCCCATACCGCGCGCCCGTCCAGGGTTAGTGTGTGCCAGCGATAGAGTTCATGCCCGGATAGCTGATTGGCCAGCCGCAAGGGCTCGATGGCCGACGCCAGGGCCATCAGGGAAAAGTTTTCGACCAGCAGAAAGCCGATCGAACGCAACGCGCGTGCCTGCCCCGACACCACTGCTCGGGTGCAGTCCAGGCTTGATTCAAACGCATGTGATAATGGGATAGCCATGCCGGTTCCTGCTCGAACGGGCGCACGGACGGAGCACGCCTTGACTCGGATTATCAAGGCTGCGCCCGAGGCAAAATTGTTCATATCCGACCCAAAAGTGTACGCATTCGCCGCGCAGGGCCTCTGCCACGGGGCTATCATCGGTGGTTGGTAAAAAGGAGACGACCGCCCATGCCCCACTGCCCTCAGCGTCGCGCCCTGCTGCTCGCAGCCCTCGCCGCACCCTTGATGCTGGCCCTGCCTGCCCGGGCCAATGACCCATCGCAAGCCTTGTTCGCAGCCCTTGAAAAAACTTCCGGTGGCCGTCTCGGTGTCTGCGCGCTGAACACCGCCATCGGCAGCTCGATCCGCTACCGCGCCGATGAGCGCTTCCCTTTGTGCAGCACCTTCAAGCTGATACTGGCCGGCGCCATTCTGGCGCGCAGCAGCCAGGTCGCAGGGTTGCTGCAACAGACACTCCCCTACACGCAAAGTGATATGGTCACCTACTCGCCCATCACTGCAAAGCACCTGGCCACGGGCATGACCGTCGCCGAACTGTGCGCTGCGGCAATCCAGTACAGCGATAACACAGCCGCCAACCTGCTGATGAAACTGCTCGGTGGGCCTTCGGCGGTGACGGCGTTCGCGCGCGGGATAGGTGACACGGCGCTGCGCCTGGACCGCTGGGAAACCGAATTGAACAGCGCCTTGCCCGGTGACCCGCGCGACACCACCACACCCGCAGCGATGGCCCACAGCGTGCAAGCATTGGTGCTCGGCGACAGCCTCTCGAAGGCCCAGCGCGAGCAGCTGCAGGTTTGGCTCAAAGGCAACACCACAGGTGCCAAGCGCATACGCGCAGGCGTGCCCGAGCCTTGGCAAGTGGGCGACAAAACGGGCACCGGCGATTACGGCACGACGAACGATGTCGGAGTAATCTGGCCAGTGACAAGCGGGCCGATCGTACTGACGGTGTACTACACACAAAAGGACGCAGATGCCCGGCCTCGAGATGATGTGATAGCCCAGGCAACCCATATCGCAGTCAATGCGCTGCGCTGAGTGCCCGGTGCCCCAAGCAATTCCGTGCGCCACGATGCCCAGCTATCCTTTTGACTCCCCCCATGAGGAGTTTCGCACATGCTGGTCGTGGAAAATGTGCGCAAATCATTTGCTACCGCCCAAGGCAAGCTGCAGGTATTGCAAGGCGTCGACTTGCGGTTGCCAGCTGCCACCAGCCTGGCGCTGATGGGAGAATCGGGCAGCGGCAAGAGCACGCTGCTGCACCTGATTGCCGGCCTGGAAAACGTCGACGCCGGCAGCATCCTGGTCGATGGGCAGCCATTGCAGGGCCGCCGCGAAGCGGAACTGGCACGTTGGCGCCGCGAAGGCATGGGCCTGGTGTTCCAGCAATACAACCTGATCAGCAGCCTCGACGTGGCGGCCAACCTGGCGTTCCAGGCCCGCCTGGCCGGGCGCCACGACCCGGTCTGGGTTGCTTACCTCGCCGAACGACTGGGTTTGGTTCCCTGCCTGCAGCGCTATCCCGAACAACTCTCCGGGGGCCAGCAACAGCGCCTGGCCATTGGTCGGGCGCTCGCGGCAAAGCCCCGGCTGGTGCTGGCCGACGAGCCCACTGGCAGCCTCGATGAGGTCAGCAGCGATGCCGTGCTGGGGTTGTTGCTGCAACTGGTCGAGGAAGCCGGCAGCAGTTTGTTGATGGTTACCCATAGTGCCCGCCTGGCGTCGCGCCTGGCCCAGCGCGCCTACCTGCACATGGGCCGCATCCAGGTCGAGGGGGCCTGATGGGCATGCTGCCCATGAGCCTGCTGGCGCTGCTCAGTCATTGGCGGCGCCATCCCCTGCAATTGAGCAGCATCCTCACCGGCCTGTGGTTGGCAACGGCGTTGTGGACCGGCGTCCAGGCCCTCAACAGTCAGGCGCGGGCCGATTATGCCCGTGCCAGCGCGGTACTTGCCGGTGCTGCACAGGCACAAGTCGTGGCGCGCCAGGGCGAGCGCATCGACCAGGCGACGTACATTGCGTTGCGCCGCAGTGGCTGGCCGGTTTCGCCCGTACTCGAAGGCCGCCTGAACCTGGCCGGCGAAGAGGCTCCGAGCATCCGCCTGCTCGGTATCGAGCCCCTGACCCTGCCGACACAAACCAAGGTCGCTGGCCAGCCCACCAGCGCCCTGGACTTCAATGCGTTCGTCGGCACGCCCGGCCAAGCCCTGATTGCCCCGGACACCCTGCACCAACTCGGCCTGCAGCCCGGGGAGCAACCACTGGGCAGCGACGGCCAGCACCTGCCGCCCTTGCAGGTTCAAGCGCAACTGGCGCCCGGCGTGATCGTGGTCGACATCGGCCAGGCGCAACGCCTGCTGCATGCACCCGGGCAATTCACGCGCCTGTTGCTGCCCGAGGATTTCGCCGCCCGGCCGCCCCCCCTGCCCGAGGCGTTGACCCCCTTGTTGCAACTGCAGGCCGCGCCCGACACCCAGGACTTGCAACGCCTGACCGACAGCTTCCACCTCAACCTGACTGCGCTGGGGCTGCTGGCGTTTCTGGTGGGCCTGTTCATCGTGCACGCCGCCATCGGCCTGGCACTGGAGCAACGGCGCGGTTTGTTGCGTACCCTGCGGGCTTGTGGAGTCAGCCTGGCCGGCCTGATAGCGGCACTGGCGCTGGAGCTCGGCCTGTTCGCCATTCTCGGTGGCCTTGCCGGCGTGATCAGCGGTTATCTGCTCGCCAGCCTGTTGCTGGCCGATGTCGCGGGCAGCCTGCGCGGCTTGTATGGCGTGCAGGTGGCCGGGCAATTGAACCTGCCGGTGCAGTGGTGGTTGACAGGGCTCGCCATCAGCCTGCTTGGCGCGTTGCTGGCCGGCTGCGCCAGCCTGTTGCGCGCCGCGCGGTTACCGCTGCTGGCCCTGGCCCAACCACAAGCCTGGCGCCTGGCTCAAGGGGTGTGGTTAAGGCGCCAGCGGGTATTGGCTGCGGGCCTGGTACTTTTGGCGGTAGCCTGCTGGCAGCTGGGCAACAGCTTGTTCAGCGCCTTGCTGATGGTCGCTGCCGTGCTGCTGGCGGCGGCATTGTTGCTGCCAGCCGTGCTTGACGCCACCCTGGCCCTGCTTGCTCGGTATTGCCGAAAGCCGCTGAGCCAGTGGTTCGTCGCCGACAGCCGCCAGCAATTGCCAGCCCTTGCACTGGCCTTGATGGCCTTGTTGCTGGCGCTGGCCGCCAGTGTCGGTGTTGGCAGCATGACCGAAGGCTTTCGCCGAACCTTTATCGGCTGGCTGGACCAACGCCTGTCGGCCGACCTGTACCTGACACCACGCGATACCGCCCAGGCGTTGCAGATCAAGGCCTGGCTCGATGCTCAACCGGGCATCGACGCGGCCTTGCCGAGCTGGCGGGTCGATACCTACCTGCAGGGCTGGCCAGTACAACTGCAAGGCATCGAGGCGCACGTCAGTTATCGTCAGTATTGGCCGCTACTGGAACAGCGCTCCGATGCCTGGGCGCAATTGGCCAATGGACGCGGGGCGATGCTCAGTGAACAATTGGCGCGGCGCCTGCGTTTGAAGCTCGGTGATGACCTGCCACTGCCTGGCCGCGACACCGAACAACGCCTGAGCGTGGTCGGGCTGTACGCTGATTATGGCAACCCCAAGGGCCACATCCTGGTGAATGCGGGCTGGCTGCGCCGCCACTGGCACGAAGCCCGTCTGAGCACGCTGAGCCTGCGCATGGCGCCGGGCCGGGTCGAGGCGCTGAAGGCCGAGCTGATGCAGCGCTATGGCCTGGACAGCACCCGCGTGGTCGAACAGGCCTCGCTCAAGCGCTGGTCGATCGAAGTCTTCGAACGCACATTCGCCGCCACCGCGGCGCTCAACAGCCTGACCCTGGGGGTCTCGGGCGTCGCCCTGTTCATCAGCCTGCTGACCCTCGGCCAGAGCCGCCTGGGCCAATTGGCACCGTTGTGGGCGCTGGGGGTGGAGCGAAGCAAATTGATCTGGTTGAGCTTGGGGCAGACCCTGATGCTGGCATGCCTGACCGTGCTGCTGGCGATCCCATTGGGCCTGCTGCTGGCCGCGTGTCTGGTGGCGGTGGTCAATGTGCAGGCGTTCGGCTGGCGCCTGCCCCTGCACGTTTTTCCCGGGCAGCTGCTGCAACTGGCGGGGCTCGGCCTGCTCACCAGCCTGCTCGCTGCCGCCGGGCCGATTTGGCAACTGGCGCGGCGCCAACCCGCCGACCTGTTGCGGCAATTTGCCGATGAACCCTAAGGCACCCTGCGCAGTGGCCCTGGCCTTGCTGCTGGGTGCCTGTGAGCAGCCCGATGAGCCCTCCAAGGGCTATGCCGGGCTTGGCCAGGACGCCGCTGCCTACGCGCAAGTCGAACCGGGACGGCCGCTGCAGTTCCCCGCCGACCACGGTGCCCACAGCGGCTATCGCATCGAATGGTGGTACATCACCAGCAACCTCAAGGACGCCCAGGGGCGCGACTGGGGCGTGCAATGGACCCTGTTCCGTTCCGCCTTGCGCCCAGGCTTGGAGGCAGTGGGCTGGAACAGCCCCAACCTGTGGTTGGCCCATGCCGCGCTCAGCAGCCCGATCGACCACCGCTACGCGCAAAAACTGGCCCGGGGCGGGATTGGCCAGGCCGGTGTCGAGGCCGAGCCCTTCGATGCCTGGATCGACGATTGGTCGCTGCAAGGCGCACCCGGGCAAGGCTTGCAACAGCTGCAAATGCAAGCCTCGGGTCAAGGCTTCGGCTATCGCCTGCAACTACGCAGCGAAGGGCCCTTGGTGCTGCACGGCGAACACGGCTACAGCGTGAAATCCGGTGAGGGCCAGGCATCCTGGTATTACAGCCAGCCGTTCTACCAGGTCAGTGGCGAGATCGAGCATGACGGCCAGCGCCATGAAGTCACAGGCCAGGCCTGGCTGGACCGGGAATGGAGCAGCCAGCCGCTTACGGCGCAGCAGCATGGCTGGGACTGGTTTTCCCTGCACCTGGACGACGGTACCAAGTTGATGCTGTTCCAGGTGCGCCAGACTGACGGCAAGCCCTACCGCGCCGGCACCTGGATTGCCGCCGAGGGTCGCAGCGAGCGATTGCGCGCCGAGCAGATTCAATTGACTGAATTGGCCTGGACCACCCAGAAAAACGGGCGCAAAGTGCCGACCCGCTGGCGTGTGCAGGTGGCCGATCACAAGGTGGATGTGCAGGCCGAGGCCATCCAGGCACAGGCCTGGATGGGCACCTCGTTTCCCTACTGGGAAGGGCCGGTACGGCTTACAGGTAGCCCCGGGGGGCGTGGCTACCTGGAAATGACCGGCTACTGAAGGCGGGTAATCAGACCTTGACGATCCAGCCTGCTGGCGCTTCGATGTCGCCGGACTGGATGCCGGTCAGCTCTTTGTAGAGCTTGGTGATAACCGGACCGACTTCGGTCTCGCTGTGGAACACATGCAGCTTGTCGTTGTACTGGATGCCGCCAATCGGGGTGATCACGGCAGCAGTACCGCAGGCACCGGCTTCCTTGAACTGGTCCAGCTTGTCGACGAACACATCGCCTTCGACCACTTCCAGGCCCAGGCGGGACTGTGCCAGCTCGATCAGCGACAGGCGGGTGATGCCTGGCAGTACCGAAGGCGACTTGGGCGTGACGAACTTGTCGTCATGGGTGATGGCGAAGAAGTTCGCCGAACCCACTTCCTCGATCTTGGAGTGCGATTGCGGGTCCAGGTAGATGCAATCGGCGAAGTGAGCTTTCTTCGCTTCGGCACCCGGCAACAGGCTGGCGGCGTAATTGCCACCGACCTTCGCCGCACCGGTACCGTTGGGCGCGGCGCGATCGTAGGTGGAAATCAGGAAGTTGTTTGGCTTGAGGCCGCCCTTGAAGTAGGCACCGACCGGTACGCAGAAAATCGAGAAAATGAACTCCGGTGCAGTACGCACGCCGATGTTATCACCGACGCCGATCACGAACGGACGCAGGTACAGGGCACCGCCGGTACCATAGGGTGGGATGAACCTCTCGTTGGCGAGTACCACTTTCTTGCAGGCTTCGATGAAGTCCTCGGTCGGCACGTGCGGCATCAGCAGACGCGAGCAGCTGCGTTGCATGCGCAGAGCGTTCTGGTCGGGACGGAACAGGTTGATCGAACCATCCTTGCAACGGTAGGCCTTCAGGCCTTCGAAACACTGCTGGCCGTAATGCAGGGCGGTGGAACCTTCAGCGATATGCAGCACGTTGTCTTCGGTGAGGGTACCTTCCTGCCAGTTTCCATCACGCCATACCGACAGGTAACGCAAATCTGTCTTGATGTAATCGAAACCCAGCGTTGCCCAATTCATGCTTTCGTCGCTCATGATGCCCTCTAACCTTGAAAAACACCTGGAAGCCCAGGCTGACAAATAGATGCCACATTTGGCCACTGGCGCAGTATCGGCTAATAGCGAACGAATTTCGATAGTTCTCTGACGTATACCCGCCAACATGGGTGCCATTTTTACATCACCGGCATTGCCTGCTCCGCTCTATGGGGATTCTATGGCGCCTGCCAGGGCCTTATCGCGGGCAAGCCCGCTCCTACAGGGATTGCACAACACCTGTAGGAGCGGGCTTGCCCGCGATGACGTCCGAAAGAACACCACAAACCCCCTCACCCCGGGACACCCCCACTCCCGCATCGCCCAGGGCCGTCCACAAATGCTGCGCCGCATACGCCCGCCAGGGCTGCCAGGCCTGGGCCCGGGCAAGCAAACTGGCCGGGGTGCACGCAGTACCTTCCAACAGGCCAAGCGCCTTGACCAACGCCACATCCCCCGCCGGAAACGCATCCGGCTCGCGTAACTGACGCAAGGCGATGTACTGCGCCGTCCAGTCGCCAACGCCGCGCAACTGGCACAAGCGGGCAACGCTGCCTTGCAGGCTGTCGGCACGGTCGAACAGCTGCGGGTTGGCGACCAGCGCACTACTGATCGCCACCAGCGTGGCCGCACGCGAACGTGGCATGCCCAACGTCGCCAGATCCGCACCAAGCAACTGCTCGGGTTCCGGGAAGACGTGGGTCAGGCCTGCCGGTTGGCCGTCGAGCACCTGCAAGGGCGTGCCGTGGCGCACCACCAACTTGCTGGCCAGCTTGATTGCCGCACTGACGCTGATCTGCTGGCCGAGTACGGCGCGCATAGCCAGTTCGAACCCATCCCAGCCACCCGGTACGCGCAGGCCGGGGCGCGCCTGGATCAACCTGGCCATCAGCGGGTCGCTGGCCAACTGCCGTTCGATGATTTCCGGATCAGCGCCCAGGTCGAACACACGACGCAAACGGGCAATGATCATCGGCAATGCCGCCAACCGGGGAAAGTGGATGGTCGCCGCCAGGGCATTGCCCTGAGCCTTGCGTACCCGCACCGTGCCATGCAAACCGCCGATGGCCAGGGTGCGCCAATACTCGCCGTCGATAATGGCCTCGACACCGACAATGGCCCGCGCCGAGAGAAAGGCCAGTACCGCCGGCCAGTCATAGGGCGGCCGGTAGCGCAGCAGCAAGGTCACGCCCTCGCCCGCCACAGGCGCTCGCTCAGCCTGGGCGCCACGGCGCAAGGCGCTGGGCGGGCGACCGTAGAGGCGCTGGAACACTTCGTTGAAGCGGCGGATGCTGCCGAATCCTGCGGCGAAGGCGATTTCAGTGACCGGCATGGCCGTCTCATGCAGCAGTTGACGCGCCAGCAACACCCGCCGGGTTTGCGCCACGCCCAGCGGCGAGGCGCCCACATGCCGAGCGAACAAGCGCCGCAATTGACGCTCGCCGACGCCCAGGCGTTCGGCCAGCACTGCTACGCCGCGCTCGTCCAGCGCACCGGCCTCGATCAGGCCCAAGGCCCTGGAAACGGTATTGGAATAACCCGAGTTCGACACCCCGCGCCAGGCCCCGGAGTCCGGTGCGGCTTCCGGCCGGCAGCGCAGGCAGGGGCGCAAACCCGCCTCCTGGGCAGCAGCGGCCGTCAGGAAGAACAGGGTATTTTCCGGTTTGGCCGTGGGTGCCGGGCAGATCGGCCGGCAATAGATGCCGGTGGTTCTGACACCGACGAAAAAACGCCCGTCGAAGCGCGTGTCGCGGCTGGCCAGGGCCCGGTAGCACACATCATGGTCAAGGTTCATGCAGCCATGATCATCCGGTTTGCACCGCCACACTAGCGGTTTTCGGGCTTGATCATGGCGCGTGCTACCGGCTGGCGGTCATTTGGCTTGGGCAGCCTGGAGATTGACGTAGGACTGATGCAAGTCCGAAGCCCAGCCATCGAGCACCTTCTTGGTATCATCCACGCTCATCTGCTGCGAGCTGTTCTCCAGGGGTTTGCCGGTGCCCTTGCGCACGACTTCGGCAACGACCTGGTTGTTGCCGGCATCGATGAACGCCGCTTCAGTACCAATAGTGGTTTCCTGGTCGCGAATGCCCGTGGCGGTGCTCACGGCTGCGGCGACCAGGGCGATCGGGATAACCTCATAGGGTTTGAGCCCTTCGGTCTTGCTGCTGACTGCCGTGATGGCCGGGCGCAGGATGATAGTGCCTGGGCCGGGTGAGCTGGCCAGTTGCATCGACTTGCCAAGCTCACGCTTGAGCGCCTGGTCGTAATAACTGGTGATGCCCTGCAGGGTCTGTGCCGAGATTTTCTCGGTCGGTTCAGGGCGTGGGTAGAGTTGGCTCGGTTCGATATAAACGCTGGTGTACTTCTTCACATCCAGCTTGGGATCGACCCAGCGCATCACCGGGGCGCCAGAAGGTGATTCGGCCTCCTTGAGTTCAGCATAATCCTTGAGAAACCCCGAATACTCTTCAGGTTGGGTCAGCTTGCTCGAGCACCCTGTGATGGCGACGGATGCCAAGAGCGCAGAGCCCATCAGTAGCGCAGTTTTCATGCAGTCACTCCTTGTTTGCCCCGGGTTCGAGCTGCTCACCCGGGGCTACTGAAAAGACAGCCATTGGCGGCCAAGCTCCAGCGAGACGGCCAACAGCCCTCTATGTATAGCGCAAGATGTTGCGAATACAGGCTGCACAAATCGAAAAACCTACTACTTTCAACAACACAGCCATTGCACGTTTGCTCAATGACAACGGACTTCTATATTGATGTAGCGAGTCAGCTGACTTTCAAAGCCTTCTACGAGCATTAACCATGGCCACGACCGATCGGTTGATCATTTGCGAGCACTGTGACGGTGTCTACGAGAAAGTCCATCTGGCCAAGCACCAGCGGGCTTTTTGCTCCCGCTGCGGGGCGGTTATCCAGCGTTACAGCGGCATGACCGTGCAACAGCGCCTGGCGCTGACCCTGACCGCTGCGGTGCTCTGGATCTTTGCCAATTTCTACCCTGTCATGAGCATCAGCCTCAAGGGCCTGAAGAACTCCGCGACCCTGTGGGATTCGGTGCTAGCGTTGAGCGATGGGCCCATCACGTTCATGGCCATGGTTGCAGCCATTGCGATCATCATCGCACCGGCCTTTCAGTTGGCATTGTTGACCTGGGTATTGATGTTTGCCGTCACCGCCAGGCGTTCGCCGGCATTCGCTACGTGCATGCGCTGGCTGGAAACCTTGCGGCCCTGGAGCATGCTTGAAGTCTGCCTGCTCGGTGCCATGGTTGCAGTGTTCAAGCTGGCCGGGATGCTCGATGTATTGCCGGGCATCGGCCTGTTGGCCCTCGCCGCCCTGAGCATTTTGCTGATCAAAATTGCCGGACGCGACGTCCGTGACCTGTGGGATACCCTATGAGTGAGGCACCTTTGGCCCGCGACCTGAACCTGTGCCTGTGCCACAGTTGCGGCCTGGCCTGCGACATGACCGAACAGCCTCACCACTGCCCGCGTTGTGGCGCACCGCTGCATGCGCGCAAGCCCAACTCCCTGACCCGGACCTGGGCCTACCTGCTCGCCGCCTTGATCTTCTACATTCCCGCCAATCTGCTCCCGGTCATGAATACCGTGATGCTCGGCAGTGGTGCCGACAGCACCATCATCAGCGGCGTAGTGGAATTCTGGGAGCATGGGGCGTGGGACATCGCCTTGATCATCTTTATCGCCAGCATCGCGGTGCCAGCCGTCAAATTCTGCGCCCTGACCCTGCTGTTGGTTTCCGTGCAACGGGGTAGCCAGTGGGCCTGCAAACAGCGCTCGCAGCTGTACCGCTTCGTCGAAGTCATAGGTTATTGGTCGATGCTGGACGTGCTGGTGGTCGCCTTGGTGGCGGCGCTGGTGAAGTTTCAGGCATTGGGTGATATCGAACCGCGGCCGGGGATTCTGTTCTTCGGCATGGTCGTACTGTTCACCATGCTCTCGGCGATGAGTTTCGACCCGCGCCTGATATGGGAAACCCGACAATCCGAGGAGGTCATGGATGAAGCAAGAAGCCACTGAGGGGCGCCCTGCCCCGGGCAAGCCCAGCGTCACTACCAAGCGCTGGAGTATCTCGCTGGTATGGATCGTACCCATCATCGCCGTGCTGGTGGGGATCTCCCTGGTGGTGCACGACCGCATGCAGGCCGGGCCCGTCATCACCATCAACTTCAAGACCGGCCAGGGGTTGGTGGCGAACAAGACCGAGGTCAAGTATCGCAACGTGGTCATCGGCCATGTCAGCGATGTCGCACTCAGCAAGGACCAGAAAAGCGTCAATGCCACAGTGAAGCTGGAGAAGGAGGCTGAGTCCTTCACCCGCGAGGATTCGGTGTTCTGGGTGGTACGACCACGCATTGGTGCCGGCGGTGTTTCCGGTATCGACACGCTGCTGTCCGGGGACTTCATCGGCGCCGACATCGGCAAGTCCGAAAAACGCACCAAGCAATTCGTCGGCCAGGAAGTACCGCCAGCAATCACCTTTGAAGAGCCGGGCAAGCACTTCATGCTGCGCACCCCCGACCTCGGCTCGCTGGACGTCGGCTCGCCTGTCTACTACCGCAAGATCCCGGTGGGCCAGGTGGTAGCTTACGCACTGGCCCCGGATGGCAAGGGCGTCGATATCGAAGTGTTCATCAATTCGCCCAATGATGCCTTTGTTACCGAGAACACACGTTTCTGGAACGTCAGCGGTGTTGATCTGGAGGTCGGTGCCAACGGCTTTCGGGTCAAGACCGAGTCGGTATCGGCCATGCTGGTCGGTGGTATCGCCTTTCGCGCGCCGGAATACAACCCCAACGACCAGGCGGCCGCCGAAGCCCGGAACTTCGAATTGTTCGACGACGAGGCAACGGCCCTCGCCCCGCCCAACGGCAAGCCGCAGTACCTGGTACTGCGTTTCGAGCAGGCGATGCGCGGCTTGAAAGTGGATGCCCCGGTGGAGTTCCTCGGCGTGGAAATCGGTAAGGTGGTCGCGATAAACCTGGACTTCGACAAACAGCGCCAGACCTTCCCGGTCAACGTCGGCATCGTGATCTACCCCAAACGCCTGGGCCTGGCCCACACCAAGCTGCTCAAGGCGCTCGACCATACCCCCGATGACGAAGAAGGCGCCGCCCGCATCCTGGGTGATTTCGTCGCGCATGGCCTGCGTGCCCAGGCCCGCAGCGGCAACCTGTTGACCGGGCAACTGTATGTTTCCCTGGACTTCTACCCCAAGGCCGAGAAAGTCGCGTTCGACATGGCGGCGCGCCCCCTGCAAATCCCGACGGTGCCCAGCAGCCTGGAGCAGCTGCAGGAGCGCTTCCAGGCAATGGTCGACAAATTCAACAAGCTGCCGCTCGATCGCATTGCCAACAACCTGGACGCCAGCCTGGTGGAATTGAACAAAGGCCTGACCCAGTTCAATGGCAAGACCTTGCCAGGGGTGCAGAACATCCTGCTGGACATGCGCACAACCCTGCAATCGGCCAACTCGACCCTGGCCGACGACTCACCCCAACGTGAGCGCCTGGGCGATACCGTTGAGGAATTGAGCCGCACCTCACGCTCGTTGCGTGAGCTGTCGGACTACCTTAGTCGGCATCCGGAATCCCTGTTGCGCGGTCGCCCCAAAGACGCCCTTCCGCAAAACCTGCAACCCTCTTCGAGCGAATGATGACAGGAGTTAAGACATGCCCAATTCGCTGAAACTATCGTTGTTGAGCCTGGTGGTGGTGCTCGGCGCCTGCAGCAGCGCCCCCGTGCACTACCACACCTTGATGCCGCCCCATGCCGGCGGCACCCACCAGGTGTCCGGGGAAGAAATCCAGATCGAACGGTTGACCGTGCCGGCCCAGGTCGACCGTACCCAGCTGGTGATCCGCCAAGGCAACAGTGGCCTGGCGATCCTGGAGTTCGAATGGTGGGGTGCCAGCCTTGCCGAGGAGTTCCAGGGGGCCCTGCAGGACCAACTGGACGGCGGCGCCCAGCGCAGGTCTTCGGTGCGGGTGGAGGTACAACGCTTCGACTCGCTACCGGGGCAATATGCCCTGCTTGAAGCCAAATGGCGCTTGCGCAGCATCGGCGCCGGCAACAGTGTGGCGGAAACGACCTGCCGCACCACCCTGCAAACCCCCTCGGGCGCGAGCATCGATGAGCTGGTGGCCGCTCACCAGAACAACGTCAAGCGCCTTGCCGACACCATCAACCAGGCCAGCCGCACGTCAGGTACCTGCCCTGCCGTGCGCTGACGCTCCCCGGGAGAGTCGGTCAGAGCATCGATTCGATGGGCAGGTGCGCCAACAACCAGATCCACGCCCGTTGCCACACCGAGCTGCCCGGCTCGGTGTTGTAGCGGAAGGTCTTGCCATCGCGCTGCTCCAGCCAATACACCTTGCCCTCGGGCGAAAGGCGCACTTCATAGGCGCTCTGTGGGATCACCGTGTCAAAGGCGGTCTCGACCTGCCGGGCCAGGGTTTCACTGTCGATGACAAAGCCCAGCTCGGTGTTGAGATTGGCCGAGCGCGGGTCGAAATTGAATGAGCCAACGAACACCCGGGTGTGGTCCACGGCAAAGGTCTTGGCGTGCAGGCTCGAACCGGAGCTGCCGAAGGGGCCAGCACTGGGCTGCAGCGGCGGGTCGCCGGCCTGGCCGCGCATTTCGAACAGCTGCACCCCGGCCCGCAGCAGCTCCAGCCGGCGCTTGGCATAGCCCGAATGCACCACTTCGACATCGGTCGCTTCCAGGGCATTTGTCAGTATGCGCACCTTGACGCCGCGCCGGGTCATCCCGGCAAACGCCTCGGTGCCGCTGGCCGTGGGCACAAAATATGGCGATACCAGCTCCAGGTTTTGCTGGGGCTCACCCAACAGGTCCCTGAGCTGCTGGCCGATCATGGCCTCGGCGGGGGCCTTGCCCAAGGCCTTCAGCGGATCGTCGCTGACCAGGCGCGTCGACGCCCATTCCAACGGCAACTGACCCTGCACCAACTGCGTAATGAAGGGCAATTGCTGCAAGGCCCGAACATACGCCGTGGCGGCCGGGTCACGCTCCACCCTGTCGGCGTCGGCATGCATGTTGGCCAATGGCAGCACAGCAGCCCCAGGTAAAATTCGGCCGAGTGGGTAAGACGAGGCGCTGCCCCAATAGCGGTCGAAATCGGTCGAGACTTCCCCCACCACCTGGCCGATGGCCAACACATCGAGGTCGGAAAACAATACGCCGTCGGTGGCACCGAAGTATTCATCGCCAACATTGCGCCCGCCGACGATGGTGGCGCTGTTGTCGGCCGTGAACGACTTGTTGTGCATGCGCCGGTTGACCCGGTTGAAGTCGGTGACGAAGCCCAGAAGCTTAGGGGTACGCACTACGAACGGGTTGAACAGGCGCACCTCGATGTTCGGATGGCTGTCCAGTGAGGCCAGCACGGTATCCAGGCCGGCCGTGCCGTTGTCATCGAGCAACAGGCGCACCCGCACGCCTCTGTCCGCCGCGTCGTGCAGGGCTTCGAGCAGCAATGTGCCGGTCATGTCGCCGCGCCAGATGTAGTACTGCACATCCAGGCTGCGCTGGGCCGCCTGGGCCAGCAATGCACGGGCCGCGAATGCGTCCAGGGGGTTGTCCAGGGGATAGATGCCGCTCTTGCCGGGATGGGCCGCAACCGACTTGGCCACGCCCTGCCCCAACGTGGTGAGCGCCGCCTCGGCCGGTGCCAGGGCGCTGGAGCGGGTGCGGTCATCCTGGGAGGGTAACGTGCAACCTGCGAGGGTTGTCGCTGACAGGCACAGCACAAGCACTGCTCGGGCCAGGCGACGTTCGACGAGTGTTCTCAAGGGTGGCCCTTCCATGGTGAAAAACGCCGTCAGCTTGTCCGATGCTGCAAGGTTCGTCCAGTGCCATGGCCTTGGCAATCCGTGCGCTGGTAAAGAGCCATGGCGCTGGGCGAACACCTGGAAGATTAAAGTGAAGTACCGCTCCTGGCACTCAGACGATTCCGAAAACAGCAGCTGACTTGTCCTACCAGTGACTGAATGATGGAGCCATGTCAGGCAACAGCTTTTCTTTTCAGGCCACCTTGTGCTAAATCTCGCAGGGGTGCCCCTGAAAGAAGTCCGCCTCATGTCACGAACCTTCGTATTGCTCCTGGCATTGGCAGCAGCCTTGTACCTTGGGGCTTGTGCCCTCTTGTTCGTATTTCAGCGTTCCCTCATCTACTTTCCGCAACCTCGCACCCTGAGCGTCAACGCAACAACGCTCACGCTGCCTGTAGTTGATGCCCAGGTGCTGGTTTCAGCCAGGCTTCATGAGGGGCCCGGTGCCTTGATCTACTTTGGCGGCAATGCCGAGGATGTAACGCTCAACCTGCCCGCCTTTTCCCAAGCCTTCCCCGATCAGGCGATCTACCTGCTTCACTACAGGGGTTTCGCCGGCAGTTCCGGATCGCCCTCCGAGGAGGCACTCAAGCGCGATGCCCTCGCCTTGTTCGACAGGGTTCACGCAAAACACCCCAATACAACAATCGTGGGGCGCAGCCTGGGTACGGGCGTTGCCATTTACCTTGCAAGCCAGCGGCCGGCATCACGCCTGGTCCTGATCACGCCGTACAGCAGCCTTGCGGATCTGGCCGCGATAAAAATGCCCTGGTTTCCAGTGCGATGGCTGCTCAAGGACACATTTGAATCCTGGAAGGATGCCTCGCAAATCTCTGCCCCCACGCTGTTGATCGCGGCTGAACACGACGAAATCATTCCGCGCTCAAATACCGAGAAGCTCTACCGGTATTTTCCCACGGGCATCGCTTCGCTCGTGGTCATTGCGGGCACCGACCACAATTCGATTTCGCAAAGCCCTGACTACTTGAAGCTGATTGCTCGCGGGCTTTGATCAGGCCCAGGTACGCCCATACTTGGAGAACCCCGAAGTTTCGTCCACGTGCGCGCTCGATGAGCTATACCCGTTAATCTCATCATTGCTTTTCTTCAATAGAGAGGCAGGACAATGAACGGCAGAAACCACCTCGCAGCGCTCATGGTCACTGTGAGCCTCTTGGGTTGTACCACATCGTCATCAAGCCATGTGGTGACCGTCACGCTGGTTGCCACCCAGCAGAACCCGGGGCAGATCGCCAATACCGTTTTGGCGAGCCAGGGCGAAATAACCGGTTTCAGCTTCTTTATCAGCGGGGTGCCAAGTGGAGCCTCCCTGCCCTTGCGCCTGTACAGCTTCGTCAATAAAGGCAGCTGCCAGCAGCCAGGGCCCCTGGCCTACGCACTCAATGACCGGGTCAACACTCAACGCTCCGCAATACGCGGTTGGACCTTTTCAAGGAACGCGCCTGTCGCACTGCCCGCTCTGCTTTCCGCCGATTACTTTATCGTCGTACGAAGTGCGCCATCCGATGGCAATGTCGATATTTTCTGTGGGGATATCAAGCCAGCAACGCAGTGACACCTCAAGTCCAGCCCTCCAGGCGCAGGGTCGAACGCACCAGCCGTTGCTCTTCGTTCTCGATTTCCTTCAGGTTCTCGCAAATGCTCTGAATATGGGCGATGGCTGCCTTGCGCGCCTGCTCCGGCAGGCGCCCGGTCACGGCGTTGTACAGGCGTGCATGCTGGCGGTCGATCTGGCGCTTCTGGGCTTGACGGTGGTACAGGTTGTTGACTGAGGCAAACACCGAGTTGAGCAGCAGATCGGTCAATGAACGCAGTGTCTGCACCAGCACCGGGTTGTGCGAGGCCTCGCTGATGGCCAGGTGAAACGCATGGTCCAGGCGCGCATGTTCCGAGGCATCGAGAGGCTGTGCGTGACCGTCCAGCAGTGCCTGGTAGCTGCGGGTGATCAACACAAAGTCGGCATCGGTACCGCGCAGGGCAGCCAGACGGGCGGATTCACCTTCAAGCAGGCTGCGAACCTCAAACAGGTCGTAGAGCGTGCGCGGTTGAGAGCTGAACAAATGCATCAGCGGGGAAGCCGGGGTATGCCCGGACAATTGCGCGACGAACGACCCCTTGCCCTGGGAGGTTTCAATAATGCCCCGGGCGCGCAGCAGCTTCAGCCCCTCACGCAGCGCTGTGCGCGATACGCCGAGCTTTTCGGTCAGACGTCGCTCCGACGGCAACGGCTGGCCGGTCTTCAGTACACCGTCGACGATCAATCGCTCAATGCGTTCGCAGACTACATCGGCCACCTGAAGCGCTCGCCCTTCACTGGTATGACCAGCCATGACCTTAAACCCCGCTCAGTCAAAACAAATACTTATGTAATTGTTTTGACGTTATTTTTTTAATTCTTATGGAAATAGAGACTAAAAAAACTGGTTCGACCAGTGCTTTCGTGCATGGACAGTAATCCCCCAACAGCCAATGATGCAAGTAAGCCGTGACCGAGACCGGCCCCCCATAACAATAAGCAAGGGTTGCCCGCCCACCATGAACATCCTTTATGACGAACGCGTCGACGGGGCCTTGCCGGACATCGACAAGGCAGCACTGCTCAAGGCCCTGCGCGACCAGCTGCCGGACCTGGAGCTCCTCGATCGCACCGAAGAACTCAGGCCCTATGAGTGCGACGGCCTCTCCGCCTACCGCACCACGCCCATGCTGGTGGCATTGCCGCATACCCTCGAACAGGTCCAGACACTGCTTAAGCTGTGCCATCAGCACCGGGTACCGGTAGTCGCACGCGGTGCCGGCACCGGCCTGTCCGGCGGTGCCCTACCCTTGGAAAAAGGCGTGCTGCTGGTCATGGCGCGCTTCAACCAGATCCTCGAGATTAACCCGGCCGGGCGCTACGCCCGGGTGCAACCCGGGGTGCGCAACCTGGCTATTTCCCAGGCGGCGGCACCCTATGGCCTGTATTACGCCCCGGACCCTTCTTCACAAATCGCCTGCTCGATCGGCGGCAATGTCGCGGAAAACGCCGGTGGCGTGCACTGCCTCAAGTACGGGCTGACCGTGCACAACCTGCTCAAGGTGGACATGCTCACGGTCGACGGCGAGCACCTGACGTTGGGCAGCGACGCGCTGGACTCACCCGGCTTCGACCTGCTGGCGTTGTTCACCGGCTCCGAAGGCATGCTTGGCGTAATCACCGAAGTGACGGTGAAACTGCTGCCCAAACCCCAGACTGCCAAAGTGCTGCTGGCCGCGTTCGATTCGGTGGAAAAGGCCGGCCGCGCCGTGGGCGATATCATCGCCGCCGGCATCATCCCTGGCGGCCTGGAGATGATGGACAACCTGGCCATCCGCGCTGCCGAAGACTTTATCCATGCCGGCTACCCGGTCCAGGCCCAAGCCATTCTGTTGTGCGAGCTCGACGGCGTCGAAGCCGACGTCAACGACGATTGCGAGCGGGTCCGCCAGGTGCTGATCAAGGCCGGTGCCACCGAAGTGCGCCAGGCCCGCGATGAGGCTGAACGGGTGAAATTCTGGGCCGGGCGCAAGAACGCCTTCCCGGCGGTCGGGCGCCTGTCGCCGGACTATTACTGCATGGACGGCACCATCCCCCGGCGTGAACTGCCGGGCGTGCTCAAGGCCATCAGTGCCCTGTCGCAAGAGTACGGCCTGCGCGTGGCCAACGTGTTCCACGCCGGCGACGGCAATATGCACCCGCTGATTCTGTTCGATGCCAACCAGCCCGGCGAGCTGGACCGTGCCGAGGCCCTGGGCGGCAAGATCCTCGAACTGTGCGTGCACGTCGGCGGCAGCATCACCGGCGAACATGGCGTGGGCCGCGAGAAGATCAATCAGATGTGCGCCCAGTTCAACAGTGACGAGCTGACCCTGTTTCATGCGGTCAAGGCCGCCTTCGATCCGACCGGCCTGCTCAACCCTGGCAAAAACATACCGACGTTGCATCGCTGCGCTGAATTCGGCGCCATGCACGTGCACATGGGCAAGCTGCCTTTCCCTGAACTGGAGCGTTTCTGATGCGTGGCGAATATTCCAAGGACGCCAGCGCCGAGCTGCTGGAGCAGGTGCAACATGCCCTGCACAACAAGACGCCGTTGCATATCCAGGGTGGCAACAGCAAGGCCCACCTCGGCCGCCTGGTGCACGGCCAACTGCTCGATACCCGCGCCCATCGCGGTATCGTCAGCTACGACCCCACCGAGCTGGTGCTGACCGCCCGCGCCGGCACGCCCTTGGCCGAAATCAACGCTGCACTGGATGCCGCCGGGCAGATGCTGCCATGCGAGCCGCCCCATGCCGACGACGGCGCCACTCTGGGCGGGATGGTCGCCGCCGGGCTGTCCGGGCCACGCCGGCCTTGGGTCGGCTCGGTGCGCGATTATGTCCTTGGCACCCGGGTCATCACCGGCCACGGCAAGCACCTGCGCTTTGGCGGCGAAGTGATGAAGAACGTCGCCGGCTATGATCTGTCACGCCTGATGGCCGGCAGTTTCGGCTGCCTCGGCCTGCTGACTGAAATATCACTCAAGGTCCTGCCAAAGCCGCGCCAATGCCTGAGCATTGCGCTGCAAACAAGCGCAGAACAAGCGTTACTGAAGCTGGCCGAATGGGGCCAGCAGCCGATCCCGATCAGCGCTGCCAGCCATGACGGGGCACAGCTGCACCTGCGCCTGGAAGGTGGCGAAGGCTCAGTCAGTGCAGCTTACGATCGCTTGGGTGGGGAGCTGCTCAACTCGGATTACTGGAGCGACCTGAATGCCCACCGCCTGGCATTTTTCAGTGACGAGCGCCCGCTCTGGCGCCTGTCGCTGCCGATCAACACCGGCGTACTCGATTTGCCTGGCGAGCAGTTGCTCGATTGGGCCGGCGCCCAGCGCTGGTTGAGATCCAGCAGCGATGCCGATGCCATTCGCACTATCGCCGCCCGGGCAGGCGGGCATGCCACCTGCTATGGCAACTGCGACAGCCCTTTCCAACCACTGCCGGATGCACTGTTGCGCTACCACCGTCAGCTCAAGCAGCAACTGGACCCGCAAGGGATCTTCAACCCGGGCCGGATGTACGCGGAGATCTGACCATGCAAACCACCTTGAGCGAAAGCGCCAAACGCCTGCCCCGGGCCGAAGAAGCCGAAAGCATCCTGCGCACCTGTGTGCACTGCGGCTTCTGCAATGCCACCTGCCCGACCTACCAGTTGCTGGGCGACGAGCTGGATGGCCCACGCGGGCGCATCTACCTGATCAAGCAGGTGCTCGAAGGCAATGAGGTCACCGTCAAGACCCAGCAACACCTGGACCGCTGCCTGTCGTGCCGCAACTGCGAAACCACCTGCCCGTCCGGCGTGGACTACCACAACCTGCTGGACATCGGCCGCGCCGTGGTCGATGAGGCCGTGCCGCGCAGCAGTGGGCAACGCCTGATGCGCCAGGGACTGCGGGCGCTGGTGCCGAACCCGGGGGTGTTCAAGCCGTTGTTCAGAATCGGTGAAAGCCTGCGCCCCCTGTTACCCCAAAGCCTGCAACTGAAGTTGCCACAGCGCATCACCCCGGCCAAACCACGCCCGACCCGCCAACATGCCCGTCGCGTGCTGATGCTCGAAGGTTGCGTACAGCCGAGCCTGTCGCCCAACACCAACGCGGCGACTGCGCGGGTCCTGGACCGGCTGGGTATCAGCATTACCCCGATCAGCCAGGCCGGCTGCTGCGGCGCCGTGGATTATCACCTCGATGCCCAACAGGCCGGCCTGGAACGGGCACGTCGCAATATCGACGCCTGGTGGCCGGCCATCGAAGATGGCGCCGAAGCGATCGTGCAGACCGCCAGCGGCTGCGGCGCCTTCGTCAAGGATTACGCGCACTTGCTCAAGGACGACCCGGCTTACGCGGCCAAAGCCGCACGGGTGAGCACCCTGAGCAAGGACCTGGTCGAAGTGCTTCTGGCCGAGCCGCTGGAGAAGCTGGGCGCCCACAGCGACCTGCGCCTGGCCTTTCATTGCCCGTGCACATTGCAGCACGCCCTCAAGCTCGGCGGCGCCGTGGAGAGCGTGCTGTCGCGCCTGGGCTTCCACCTCACCAACGTGCCTGACAGCCACCTGTGCTGCGGCTCAGCCGGCACTTATTCGATTACCCAACCTGCACTGTCGCAGCAACTGCGCGACAACAAGATGAACGCCCTGGAAAGCGGCCAGCCCCAGGTCATCGCCACCGCCAACATCGGTTGCCAGACCCACCTCGACGGTGCCGGCCGTACTCCGGTACGGCACTGGATCGAACTGGTCGAAGAAGCCATTCACTAATGTGGAGCACTGCATGAACAGCAAAGCCGTACTGAGCCAGAAAGAAGTCAGCCTGATCCTCGCCGCCGCCCGCCGCGAAGCACTTGAGAACCAATGGAGCGTCAGCATTGCCGTGGTCGATGATGGCGGTCACCCGCTGGCCCTTGAGCGCCTGGATGGCTGCGCCCCGATCAGCGCCTACATCGCCACGGAAAAGGCCCGCACATCGGCACTCGGCCGGCGCGAATCGAAATGTTATGAAGAGATGGTCAATGGCGGGCGCAGTGCCTTCCTCTCGGCGCCCTTGCTGACCTCGCTTGAAGGAGGCGTGCCGATTGTCGTCGATGGCCAGGTGGTCGGCGCGGTCGGCGTATCCGGGGTCAAGGCCGAGCAGGATGCACAGGTTGCCAAGGCCGGTTGCCAGGCCCTCAATTGAGAGAACATGCGATGACTGACTACAGCAACATCCAGGGCCTGCAAGTCGCCAGTACCCTGCAGCGCTTTATCGATGAAGAAGTCCTACCCGACACCGGCGTCGAGGCTACCACCTTCTGGCGCGGCTTCGCCGAACTGGTCCACGAATTGGCGCCGGTCAACCGCGCCCTGCTGGCTGAACGCGACCGCCTGCAAAGCGAACTCGATGGCTGGCACCGGGCCAACCCGGGGCCCATTGCCGATATGCCGGCCTACCGTGCGTTCCTGAGCCGCATCGGCTACCTGCAACCACAGCCGGCCTGGGCGCAGGCCAGCACCGCCAACGTCGACAGCGAAATCAGCCAACAGGCCGGGCCACAACTGGTGGTCCCGGCCATGAACGCGCGCTACGCGCTCAACGCTGCCAATGCGCGCTGGGGTTCATTGTACGACGCGTTGTATGGCACCGATGCCATTGCCAACGACAACGGCGCCCAGGCAGGTAAAGGTTACAACCCGGTGCGCGGCGCCAGGGTGGTGGCCTTTGCCAAGGCCTTCCTCGACCAGGCGCTGCCACTGACCAGCGGCTCCCATGCCGATGCCACGGCCTACCGGATTGAAGATGGCGCGCTGGTGGTCAGCCTGCATGGCGATGGCCAAACCACCCTGCGCCAGCCCGAACAACTGGTCGGCTACAAAGGTCGGGCTGCCATTCCTGCGGCAGTGTTGCTGAAAAACAACGGCCTGCACATCGAGATCCAGATCGACCCCACCAGCGCCATCGGCCAGGATGACAGGGCCGGCGTCAAGGACCTGCTGATCGAGTCGGCACTGTCGACCATCATCGACTGCGAGGATTCGGTCGCCGCCGTCGATGCCGACGACAAAGTGCTGGTGTACCGCAACTGGCTGGGCTTGATGAAGGGCGACCTCAGCGAAACCTTGGAAAAGAACGGCAGGGCCATCACTCGCCGCCTCAACCCGGACCGCGAATACACCGGCATCGACGGTAACCCGATCAAACTGCACGGCCGCGCGCTGCTGTTCATCCGCAACGTTGGCCACCTGATGACTAACCCAGCCGTGCTCGACAACGAAGGCCGGGAGATCCCCGAGGGCATTCTCGACGGCGTGGTCACCAGCCTGATCGCCCTGCATGACCTCAAGCGTCAAGGCAATTCACGCACCGGCAGCGTCTATATCGTCAAGCCAAAAATGCACGGCCCGGCTGAAGTGGCTTTCGCCGAGCGCCTGTTCGGCCGCATCGAAGACCTGCTGGAGCTGCCCCGCCATACCCTGAAGATGGGCATCATGGACGAAGAGCGGCGCACCAGCGTCAACCTCAAGGCCTGCATTGCCGCCGCTTCAGCACGGGTTGCCTTTATCAATACCGGCTTTCTCGACCGTACCGGCGACGAGATGCACAGCGCCATGGAAGCCGGGCCGATGCTGCGCAAGGGCGATATGAAAGGCACCGCCTGGATTCAGGCCTACGAGCGCAACAACGTGCTGACCGGCCTCAATTGCGGCCTGCGCGGGCGGGCGCAGATCGGCAAAGGCATGTGGGCCATGCCCGACCTGATGGCGGCCATGCTCGAACAGAAAATCGCCCACCCCAAGGCTGGTGCCAACACCGCCTGGGTGCCCTCACCCACGGCGGCGACGCTGCATGCGCTGCATTACCACCAGGTTGATGTACAGGCGATTCAAGAAGAGCTGGAACGGGTAGATCTTGGCGCCGAAAGTGACGACCTCCTCAACGCCCTGCTCAGCGTACCGGTGGTTACCAAAGCACAATGGAACGCCGAACAAATCCGCGAAGAAGTCGAAAACAATGCTCAGGGCCTGCTGGGTTACGTGGTGCGCTGGGTAGAGCAAGGCGTGGGTTGCTCCAAAGTGCCAGACATCCACGATGTCGGCCTGATGGAAGACCGCGCGACCCTGCGCATTTCCAGCCAGCATTTAGCCAACTGG
>CAYVPI010000021.1:0-46871 GCA_964453495.1 uncultured Pseudomonas sp.
GAAATCCAGAAGAACATCATCGCCAAGATGATTCTCGAACTGTAAGGGGCAGGCCATGGACTTCAAATTGACCGAAGAGCAGCAAATGTTGCAAGACACCACCGCTCGGCTGGTGCGCGAAAATTACAGCTTCGAGCAACGCGAGCAGTTCCTTCACAGCGCGCGTGGCTACAGCTATGAATTCTGGCACCAGCTGGGTGAACTGGGCCTGACCTCGGTACCGTTCGAGGAGGCTTACGGCGGGTTCGGCGGCAATGGCGTCGATGTCATGCTGGTAGCGCAGGAACTGGGCACGGGCCTGTGCCTGGAGCCCTACCTGCATTCAGTGATTCTGGCCGGCGGCCTGGTGAATCAACTGGGCAGTCAAGAGCAGAAGAGCGAACTGCTGCCTCAGGTCGCCAGCGGTATGCTGCAACTGGCCGCAGCGCTTGACGAACCCCAGAGTCACTACCAACTGCACGATGTTCAAACCCGTGCCGAAGCGGTGCAAGGCGGCTGGACGCTCAATGGCCGCAAAGCCATGGTCGTCGGTGGGCAAAGCGCCGGGCTGTTCCTGGTTTCGGCTCGGGTTACCGGCGCCAGCCGTGACGAACAGGGCATCAGCCTGTTCCTGGTCGACCCGAAAAGCCCGGGCGTGAGCGTGCGCGAGTACCCCACCATGGATGGCCGCCGGGCGTGCGACCTGTTTCTGGAAAACGTCTTGGTCAGCAGTGCCGCGTTGCTGGGCACCGACGGTGAGGCCCTGGGGGCGCTGCGTTACCAGCAAGGCCGCGCCATCGCCGCCCAGTGTGCCGAGGCCGTGGGCAGCATGAAGTCAACCTGTGCCTTGACGCTGGATTACCTGAAAACCCGCAAGCAATTCGGCCAGGTGATCGGCAAGTTCCAGGCTCTGCAACACCGCATGGTCGACATGTACATCGAACTGGACCAGGCCACTTCCATGGCCATGCTCGCCGCCTGCGTCGCCGACCAATCCGATAGCGCCGAGCGCAGCCGTACCTTGGCGGCCGCCAAGTTCATCGTTTGCCGTTCGGCGCGCTTCATCGCCGACCAGGGCATCCAGTTGCATGGCGGCATTGGCCTGACCTGGGAGTACGTGCTGTCGCACCACGCCAAGCACTTGCTGATGGTGGCGCGGCAGTTTGGTGATGATGACCACCATTTGCTGGCGTTCAGTGAATTGATGGAAGTGGCGTAAGGGCCGCCCCCTCACCGGAGCGCCGGACCGCCTAACCCTCTCCCCCCAGGGGAGAGGGCTGGGGTGAGGGGCAAACTTGGAATGCCTCCCCCCCAATCAACAACAATAACAAGGAGACGACCACATGACCCCTTTCGGGAAATGCCTATCCGCACTTGCCATAATGGCAGCGTCACTCTGTGCTCAGGCCGCCGACAAACCGAACATCCTGGTGATCTTCGGCGACGACATCGGCATCTTTAACCTCAGTGCCTACAACCAGGGCATGATGGGCTACGAAACTCCCAACATCGACCGCATCGGCAAAGAAGGCGCACTGTTCACTCATGCCTACGGCGAGCAGTCCTGCACCGCCGGGCGTTCGGCGTTCATCCTGGGCCAGCATCCGTTTCGCACCGGTTTGTTGACCGTCGGCATGCCCGGCTCCGAGCATGGCATCCCCGATTGGGCGCCGACCATCGGTGATGCGATGAAGCAGCAGGGCTACACCACCGGCCAGTTCGGCAAGAACCACCTGGGCGACCGCGACAGGCACCTGCCGACCAACCATGGCTTTGATGAGTTCTTCGGCAACCTGTACCACATGAATGCCGAAGAAGAACCGGAAACCTACTACTACCCCAAAGATCCGGAGTTTCGCAAACAATACGGCCCACGTGGGGTGATCCATTCTTTCGCTGACGGCAAGATCGAAGACACCGGTCCCCTGACGCGCAAGCGTATGGAAACCATCGACGACGAACTGGTGCAGGCCACCGAGAACTTCATCGACAAGGCGCACAAAGCCGACAAGCCGTTTTTCGTCTGGTTCAACAGTACGCGCATGCATATCTGGACCCACTTGAAGAAAGAGTCCGAGGGCAAGACGGGGGTTGGCCTGTACCCTGATGGCATGGTCGAGCACGACGGGCAGGTCGGCCAACTGCTGAAAAAGCTGGATGACCTGGGCATTGCCGACAACACCATCGTCATTTACACGACCGATAACGGTGCCGAGAAGTTCAGCTGGCCGGATGGCGGCACTTCGCCGTTTAACGGCGAGAAGGGCACTTCCAACGAAGGCGGCCATCGCGTGCCGTTGCTGGTGAAATGGCCAAAAGTCATCCAACCGGGAGCGCACTTCAACAACCTGATCGCCCACAACGACTGGATGCCGACACTGGCCGCAGCGGCTGGCGACGCGAATCTGGTGGCCGACATGGCAAATGGCACCAAGCGCAACGGCAAGCAGTTCCGCGTGCACCTGGATGGCTACAACTTCCTGCCGTTTTTCAAGGGTGAAGAGAAGAGCAGCCCACGGGAGGAGTACTTGTACTTCAGCATGGGCGGCGATCTGGATGCTATCCGCTGGAAGGAGTGGCGGGTCAGCTTTGCCTCCATGGACGGTGATTTTGGTGGCGCATCGCGCAAGGTCACCAACGCCCCGATCCTCACCAACCTGCTGGCCGACCCATTCCAGACTGCTCGCCAGGAATCGCCCATGTCCAAGCGTTGGGCCGCCGACCAGATCTGGCTGTTCGTGCCGGTGCAGGCCAAGGTCAAGTCCTTCCTTGCCAGCTTGTCGCAGTTCCCGTTCCAGGAAGGGGTGAGCCTCAACGTCGGCAACGTCAACTACCAGAGTCTGGCGGTGAAGAAAGTACTGATGGGCTTGCAAAAGCCAGCAGCAATACCAGCGGCGAACTGATCGCATCAATCATTTGGCTGGGCCTCGGGCCCGGCGTTTTTTGGAGTCATCCGATGAAAGTCCTCGTAGCGATCAAGCGCGTGGTCGATTTCAACGTCAAGGTGCGCGTCAAGGCGGACCAGACCGGCGTCGATCTGGCCAACGTGAAAATGGCCCTCAACCCCTTCTGCGAAATTGCCGTGGAAGAGGCTGTTCGGCTGAAAGAGCAGGCTATTGCCACTGAAATCGTCGTGGTCAGTGTCGGCCCGAGCACGGCCCAGGAACAATTGCGCACCGCCTTGGCCCTGGGGGCCGACCGTGCCTTGCTCGTCGAAGCCAATGACGAACTCAACTCTCTGGCCGTGGCCAAACTGCTCAAGGCTGTAGTCGACAAGGAACAGCCGCAACTGGTGATCCTTGGCAAACAGGCCATCGACAGTGATAACAACCAGACCGGCCAGATGCTCGCGGCACTGACCGGTTATGCCCAGGGCACCTTCGCTTCGAAAGTGGAAATCGCCGGCGATAAAGCCAACGTGATCCGCGAAGTCGACGCAGGCCTGCAGACCATTTCCCTGAGCTTGCCAGCCATCGTCACCACCGACCTACGCCTGAACGAGCCACGCTATGCGTCGCTGCCCAACATCATGAAGGCCAAGAAGAAACCCCTGGAAACCCTGACTCCTGATGCATTGGGTGTTTCCACGGCCTCCACCAACAAGACCCTGAAAGTCGAAGCGCCGGCTGCTCGCAGCGCCGGTATCAAGGTCAAGTCGGTGGCCGAACTGGTCGAAAAACTGAAGAACGAGGCGAAGGTAATCTGATGGCAATCCTGGTTATTGCAGAACACGAAGCCGGCGCAGTCGCTTCGGCAACCCTGAACACCGTGGCCGCTGCTGCGCAGATCGGTGGTGACATTCACGTGCTGGTGGCAGGTGCCGGTGTTGGCGCCGTGGCTGAGGCGGCCGCCAACATCGCTGGCGTGGCCAAGGTACTGGTTGCCGATAATGCAGCCTATGCCCATCAGTTGCCGGAAAACATTGCGCCCTTGGTGACTGGCGTTGTTGTCGACCAGCACGTGATTTACAGCCACGTTCTGGCCCCGGCTACGTCCAATGGCAAAAACATCCTGCCGCGCGTTGCTGCCGCGCTGGACGTCGACCAGATCTCCGAGATCATCGCCGTCGAATCGGCCGATACCTTCAAGCGCCCGATCTACGCCGGTAATGCCATTGCAACTGTGCAGTCGAGCGCTGCGGTCAAGGTCATTACCGTGCGTGCCACCGGCTTCGACGCCGTTGCCGCAGTGGGTGGTTCAGCTGCCGTTGAACAGGTTGCTGCTGCCCACGACGCAGGCATTTCGTCCTTCGTCGGTGAAGAACTGGCCAAGTCCGACCGCCCGGAACTGACCGCTGCCAGGATCGTCGTTTCCGGCGGGCGTGGCATGCAGAACGGTGACAACTTCAAGCACCTCTACTCGTTGGCCGACAAGCTCGGCGCTGGCGTCGGGGCTTCGCGGGCAGCGGTCGACGCGGGCTTCGTGCCCAACGACATGCAGGTCGGCCAGACCGGCAAGATCGTTGCGCCGCAGCTGTATATCGCCGTGGGTATCAGCGGTGCGATCCAGCACCTGGCGGGCATGAAAGACTCGAAGATCATCGTTGCGATCAACAAGGATGAGGAGGCGCCGATTTTCCAGGTGGCCGACTACGGGTTGGTGGCTGATTTGTTCGAGGCGGTACCGGAGTTGGAACACGCCCTGTAAGGGGCTGCTTTGCAGCCTATCGCGGGCAAGCCCGCTCCTACATGAAGCGCCGACAAAACATCCTGTAGGAGCGGGCTTGCCCGCGATGAGGCCCTTAAAGACTGCCCATATCGCTGTGCCAAGGAGAGCTTCATGAATGATGCCGTCGCACTGCCCGCAGCAAATGAACAAGGTATGCAGGACACCAAGGCGGTTTACCGCAAAGTCATCCTGCGCTTGTTGCCCTACCTGTTCCTGGCCTACGCCATCAATACCATTGACCGCCTCAACGTGTCTTTTGCCAAGCTGCGCATGGCCGAAGACATTGCCCTCACCGATGCCGCCTACGGTATTGGCGCGGGCATTTTCTACTTGGGCTACATCCTCTTCGAAGTACCGAGCAACATCTACATGCAGCGCATCGGTGCCCGCGCCACATTGACACGCATCATGGTGCTATGGGGCATGGTCACGGTGGCCACCGCCTTCGTCACCACGGCCAATGAGTTGATCCTCGCACGATTTGTCCTGGGCATAGCCGAGGCCGGATTTTTCCCCGGGGTCATCCTGTACCTGACCTATTGGTTCCCGCCGGCGCTGCGTGCGCGAATCACCGCCGTATTCCTGATGGCAGCAATGATCGCCGGAATTGTCAGCGGGCCGCTGGCAGGCTCGATCATGACCCACTTCGACGGTTGGCTGGGGCTCAAGGACTGGCAGGTTCTGTTCGTCATGGAAGGCATCCCGGCCATGCTGCTGGGGGTGTTTGGCTGGTTCTGGCTGGTGGACAAACCGGCAGATGCACGCTGGTTGACCGAGCAGGAGAAACACGTGCTCGCCACAGCGCTGGAACAGGGCAGGGCGCCTGACACGGCCACTGCCAGCCTGGCCCAGGTGTTGCGCAACCCCCGGGTATACATTGCAGGGGCCGTGTTCTTTTGCATCTACAGCGGTTCGAACACGGTGTCCTATTGGATGCCCACGCTGATTCGCGGCTTCGGCGTGCAAGACTTGAAAACCATCGGCTTGTTGGCCAGCTTGCCCTATCTGCTGGCACTTTTCGGCATGTACCTGCTGGCACGTAGCTCGGATAAACGCCTGGAACGTCGCTGGCACGTGAGCCTGACTTTGCTGGTCAGTGCAACCTGCTTCTTGTTGCTGGGGCCGGCCCAGGGCCATCTACCGCTCTCGGTCGCGCTCATGAGCATTGGTGCTGCCGCGGCGTTGTCGGCGCTGTCGCTGTTCTGGACCATTCCGCCGGCGTTACTGACGCCGTCGGCAGCGGCGGTGGGCATTGCGGTGATCAGCTGTATCGGCGGCCTGGCCGGGGTGATAAGCCAGGTGGTAGTGGGCGCGATCAAGTCGGCGACAGGGGATTTGTACCTGGCGTTTGATGTGATTGCCGGGGTGTTGGTGGTCGGGGCGCTGGTGTTGCTGGTGGCGATTCCGGCGGGGCAGTTGAAGGAGCGGGCCCGGCATTAAGGGCCGCTTTGCGGTCATCGCGGGCAAGCCCGCTCCTACATGGGATGTGCACCTTCACCTCTGTAGGAGCGGGCTTGCCCGCCAGAGGCCCTCAAGCAATCCACCCCCGCGCCCGAGCAATCGCCAGCGTCTCCGTACGCCCCTTGGCATCGAGCTTGGCGTAAATCTTCTGCAAGTGCGACTTAACCGTGAACTCCGAGAGGAACACCTTCTCGGCGATATCACGGTTGCGATACCCGACCGCCAGCAATTGCAGGATCTGGTACTCGCGCACGGTCAACACCTGGTGGGCACCGTTATCGTTGCGCGCGCCGTCCATGTCGCCACCGCTGATACCAAAGTGCTGCAACAGGTCGTCGACGAACCCGGGCTCGATTCCCAACTCCTTGCAGCGCTGTTTGCCAGTAGCAGACCAGCGTTGCAGCAAGCCGGCCAGGCGATGGCCTTCCTCGATGAAGGTGCCGAAGAAACCCTCGTGGCTGGCCATGCGCAGGGCGTCATTGAGTGCCTGGAAGGCCTCCTGCGGCTGTTGGATGCTGTCCAGCGCCATGGCCAGCAGCAGGTGCAGTTTCAGTTCACGCCGGTAGTGCTGCCAGTGCCGAGCCTGTTCGATCGCCGCGCGCAGGCATTTGACCGCAGCGGTGCCTTCACCCTGGGCGATGCGCAGGCGCTGGCGGGCGATGCTTGGGGTATCCACGTCGTTGGCGAAGCGGATGAAACCGGGGCGGTCCCAATCACCGGACAGCTCTGCCGAGTGCAGGGCTTGCGCCGCTGCGTCCAGACGTTGTTCGAGAATCGCCACGCGGGCGCGTTCCAGCCAGGCAGAACACTGCACCCGGCGAGAGCCGACCTGTTGGCCGATATGTTCCAGCTCGACCAGGCAGCGCATCCAGGTGGTACGGTCGCCGTTGTTGTAGGCCATGCGTGCGGTGAGCACGTGGGTGACGATCTGGTTCTCCGGAGAGCTGACCTGCTTGGCGAAAAACAGGCAGCGCGTCAGGCATTTTTCCGCTTCCTCGAAGGCGGCGCTCTCGTAGAGCAACAGGCCGTGGAAAATGTCCAATGATAACTTGGCTTCGTGAGGCTTGCCCGGGCCGGCGTGGTGCGGCCGGTCGATGGTGCTCTGCATGCGCACCATGGCATTGCTCAGGCGCCCCTGGATCAGGTCCAGGATGCTCTCGTTGACGCTGAAGGTGTGGCGCAGAAAACTCGAATTGATCCGCGGGTCACGTTGCAATGCCTGGGACAACAGGCTGCGGGCTTCATCGTAGCGGCCACCGGCAACCAGGTTCATGGCCACCGAGCTGGCCAGCACCATGAACAGGTTGACTTCATCGGCAGGCATGCGCGCGAGCAGTTCCAGGCCCATGCTGCAACATTCCTCGGCGCGATCGGTGGTGCCCAGCTTCAGGCAATGCACGACCTCGCTGACATACCCATAAGCCGGCCCACCCAGACGTTCCAGGCGCTCGGCGACGTGGATGGCGTCCTTGAGGCGGGTGGTGGTCGCCAGCAGCCAGGCGTAGGACTGGTTGAGGTAGGGGTACTTGTCGCGGGTGTCTTCCGGAATGCGATCCAGCCAGCGCAACAGCAGCCGTGTGCGGCCGCTGTCGATCAAGGTGTCCATGTGTTGGTCCAGGCGCCTGGCGGCTTCTTCGAGCAAACCGGCATTGAACAAATGCTCGATCGCCGGGATCGGTTGCTCTGCCTGGAAAAACCACTGCGCAGCGGTTTCATGCAGGCTCCTGGCCATGCCGGGGTGCAGGCGATCCAGTGCATGACGCAGGAAACTGGCAAACAGGTGGTGATAGCGGAACCACTGCTGCTGGCTGTCTACCGGTACCAGGAACAGGTTGGTGCGGTCCAGATGGTCGAGCATCGCGCGGCTGTCGCTGCGGCCGGTTACTGCTTCACACAGCGGCACACAGAACTGGTCGAGGATGCTGGTCTGCATCAGGAACAGGCGGCAGTCTTCGCTTTGCCGCGTGAGGATGTCTTCGGTCAGGTACTCGGCCAGTTCCAGGTTAGAACCGGAGAACGATGCAATGAAGGCCGCATGATCCTCACGGTCCTTGAGCGACAGGCTGGCCAGGTAGAGACCGGCGATCCAGCCTTCGGTGCGGCGGTACAGGGTGGCCAGCTCATCGTCGCGCAGGGGTATCTGCCGCTTGTCGCGAATGAACGCGATCGATTCTTCAGGAGTGAAGCGCAAATCACTCGGGCGAATTTCCAGCAACTGGCCCCGTGCACGAATGCGCCCCAGGCCGATGCCAGGCGTTGATCGCGAAGCCATTGCCAGGACGCAGCCTGCGGGCAAGTGTTCGACCAGCTGTTGCAGAAAGTCCAGTACCTCGGGGTTCTGGATCACTTCGACTTCGTCGAGCAGCACGGCAAAGGGCAGGGCGCTCAGGGCAATCTGCTCAAGCAGGTCCTGGGCACTCGGTGCTGCGGCAAGCAAACCTTGCTCAAGGGGCAGGAAGCTCGACAAACCATTGGCCAGCAGGCGCAGGAAGCGCTGCAAGTCGTTGTCGGCAGCCTCCAGGTTGACCCACAGCACTTGTTTGCCGGCCCGCAGGCAATGTTCGCGGTACTGCTGCAACAGCGTGGTTTTGCCGAAACCCGCGGCGGCACGCACCAGTATCAACCTGGCGGCGTCGGCACTCTCCATTTGCAGCAGAAGCCGTGAGCGCGGCAGATGGCTGTCAGCAGATTTCGGGCTCGCGTATTTGGTGGACGCGGTTTTCAACGGGGACACATCGCCACGCGGTGCTGTGTCGGGACCACCGAGATGGTCGTTAGCGGGCTCGGCGAACCGGACTGCCGGGATATCCCGGGAAACTGCCATTGAGCACCTCCACTTGCGCCACCTGCTCATCGGGACGGACGGCAGGATGGACTGATTTATTGTTATTGCTGCGCAACATATTGCCACGTGTATCGACTGTCCGGGAGAAGGATCCGATCCTCCCTTCGTCGCATGTTCAACTGCCCCGATTATTGTGCACGCGCCGCCTCTTGCAAACCTGCCCCCCCTGTGGGGGTGGCTCTCGATCCAGCAACTCCCGTGCAACGATTGCTTCATCAAGCTGGACCGGGATGATCCCGTGATCCCTTACGCAATCGGGCTGAGGCCAAAGGTTACTGGATGGACGTCGAGCGCACTGTCTACCGCGAAGACCATGAAATGTTCCGCACTGCTGTGCGGCGCTTTCTTGAGCGCGAGTATCTGCCGCACCAAGCGCAATGGGCAGCGAGTGGCACCGTCGACCGTCGGGTCTGGCTCAAGGCAGGTCGCGAAGGCCTTTTGTGCGTGACGCTGCCGGCGGAATTTGGCGGTGGAGGTGATTTTGGCCATGCCGCGGTACTCAGCGAAGAGTTCGCCCGGGCAGGTATTTGCGACAGGGCGTTGTCTGTGCATTCGGACACTATCGCGCCCAGCCTTGCCCTGCTGGGCAACGATGAACAGAAGTGTCGCTGGCTGCCTGCAATCTGCAGTGGCGAGGCGATCCTGGCCTTGGCGGTTAGCGAGGCCCATAGCCCATTGAACACCATCCCTACCTACGCAGTACGCGAGGGTGATCACTACCGGATCAACGGTAGCAAGGTTTGCATCGGCAATGGCCCTGATTGCGACCTGGTGCTGCTCGCCTGTCATATTCAAGGCGATGAGGCGGCGGCCGGCGTGAGCCTGATCCTGGTCGAAACCGATCGGCATGGCCTGAGCTGGGCGTGTTTGCAAGCAGGTAGCGAGCAACCTGCCACGACCCAACTGCGATTGGCCGATGTGCGTGTGCCCGTGGCCAATCTGCTTGGAGAATCGGGCAAGGGGCTTTACTACCTCAACCAGGCCTGGAACCGCGAGCACCTGTTATCGGCGGTGTTTGCCGCCAGCCAGCTCGAACGGCTGCTTGAGCGCACCCTGGCTCAGGTCCCTCAGCCCGCATGCAACGCCCCTGCGCGATGGGACGAGGAATCCAACAGCCTGATTCTGGCCAGGGTCAAGGCCCGTGCAATTGCCTTGCGCCTGATGGTCGATCACTTCCTGGACAGGCGCATGAGCCAATTGTTATCGGCCGAACACGTGACGCTCGCAAGGCTCTTTGCCAACGAAACCTTGAGCATTTGCACCCGGGAACTAACGCGTTTGTACAGCGACGACAACACGCGGCCCAACCCTTTGTTTGCCTAACCAACCAGGACATATCCATGAGCGAGAAAGTGCTAGTAGCCGGGGTCGGCATGATCCCTTTCACCAAGCCGGGCGCGAGCCCGAGCTACATTGACATGGGCGCCGAAGCCGTGCGCCTGGCCCTGGCTGATGCCGGCCTTGACTACGACAAGGTGCAGATGGCTTTCGCCGGCTATGTCTACGGCGATACCACGTGCGGCCAGGCCGTGCTGTACCGGGTAGGGCGCACGGCCATTCCGGTGTTCAACGTCAACAACGCGTGCGCCACAGGTTCCAGCGCCCTTTATCTGGCGCGCGCCGCCGTGGAAAGCGGCCAGGTCGAATGCGCCCTGGCGGTGGGGTTCGAACAAATGCGCCCGGGGCCGACACGCTCCAATTTCGACGATCGCCCGCTGCCGCGCGGCGATTACCTGCCGATCCAGGATGAGCTGTGCGCTGACGCCGGCGAGATCCCGCGCAACCTGATCACCTTCGGCGGTGCCGGGCGCGAACACATGCGCAAATATGGCACGCAGATGAGCACCTTCGCCGCGATTCGTGCCAAGGCCAGCCGCCATGCCGCCAACAACCCGTTGGCCCTGTTCAAGAAGATCGTCACCACCGAGGACGTGATGAACGACCAGGTCATGTGGGAAGGCGTCATGACCCGCATGATGGCCTGCCCGCCAACCTGTGGCGCCGCTGCCGCGATCATCTGCTCGCCGGCCTTTGCCAAAAAGCATGGCCTGCGCACCGATGTTGCCATTCTGGCCCAGTCGCTGGTGACCGACCCGGTGGAATCCTTCGAGCCCAAGACCATGATCGGTTTCGTCGGCGCCCATATGGCTGAACGTGCCGCTGGCGCTGTTTATGAAAAAGCCGGCGTAGGGCCGCAAGACATCCGCGTAGTCGAGCTGCACGACTGCTTCGCCCACAACGAATTGGTGACCTATGAAGCCCTGGGCCTGTGCCCGGTGGGCGGCGCCGAGAAGTTCATCCTCGACGGCGACAACACCTATGGCGGCCGGGTCGTGACCAACCCGTCGGGCGGGCTGTTGTGCAAAGGCCATCCGCTGGGCGCCACGGGCCTGGCGCAGTGCTTCGAGCTGACCCACCAGCTGCGCGGCACCGCCGGCGCGCGCCAGGTCGAAGGCCTGCAGCACGGCTTGCAGCACAACCTTGGCCTGGGCGGCGCCTGCGTGGTCACCCTGTACGGCAAAAACTGATCCCCATTCACTGCACTGACAACAAGAGATACCCATGGAAAAGACACTTGAAGGCAAAGTCGCGATCGTTACCGGTTCCGGCCGTGGCATCGGCCGCTGCGTTGCGCTGAAATTCGCCCAGAAGGGCGCCAAGGTCATCATCAACGACCTGGACCAGGCACCGGCCGAAGAAGTGATTGCCGAAATCCGTGCCCTGGGCAGCGATGCCGCCGCCTGCATCGGTAACGTGTCGGCCCCGGACTTTGGCGATCGCATCGTCAAGACGGCCCTCGATGCGTTTGGCCGCATCGACATCATCGTCAACAACGCCGGTTTCACCTGGGACAACGTCATCCAGAAGATGGGCGACGAACAGTGGGACGCGATTCTGGACTGCCACCTGAAGGCGCCATTCCGCATCCTGCGTGCGGCTTACCCGTACTTTCGCGAAGCCAGCAAGGCAGAAGCCGAAGCCGGCCTGGAAGTGTTCCGCAAAGTGGTCAACATCTCCTCCGTTTCGGGTACCCAGGGTAACGCAGGCCAGGTCAACTACTCCTCGGCCAAGGCCGGCATCATGGGCATGACCAAGACCCTGGCCAAGGAGTGGGGCCGCATGAAGGTCAACGTCAACTGCGTGGCCTTCGGCTTCATCGAAACCCGCCTGACCCAACCGACCACCGAGGAGAAGACCGTGCAGGTCGAAGGTCGCGACATCAAGGTCGGCGTGCACCCGGATCGCATCGCCGCGGCCAGCCGCGAGATCGCCCTGGGTCGCCCGGGTACTGCCGAAGAAGCGGCAGGTTCGGTGTACATGTTCTGCATTCCCGAGTCGGACTACGTGACCGGCCAGACCATCATCTGCGGTGGCGGTCGCGGCGGCTTCTAAAGCTGTTGCAACACGGCCGGGGAGGGGGAGCTCGCCCCGGCCAGCCAGGCATGTTTGCGCGTGACCATAAGAATAGGAGTCCAGTGATGACTGCCACGACCCCGGGTTCGATTACCCGACACCTGTTGCACACCCGTGAAATCATCTGCAAGGGCTACCAGCGCAGTGATGGCCTGTTCGATATCGAAGGGCGCCTGATGGACTTGACCAATGACCCGACCGAGCTGCCGTTCCACACTGTACCCGCTGGCGGCGCCATTCATGACATGCGCCTGGTGATGACGATCGACCAGGACATGGTGATCCAGCACATCGAGGCCATCACGGCAGTCGGGGCGAGCCGCTTCTGTGGCGAAATCAGTTCGGCCTATGACGGCCTGAAGGGGTTGAAGATTGCCGCTGGCTTCAAACAGAAGATGAAAGCCATTATTGGAGGCGTGAAGGGCTGCACACACCTGACCGAGTTGCTGGAACGCATGGCAACCACGGCAATGCAGACAATGTTTTCCACCTACCGGGCAGCTGCCGCCGAGCGACGAGCCAACGGCAATCCCAACGAGGTTGCCGTGCGCAACTGGGTGATAGGAACTTGCCACGCCTACCGCGAAGACGGTGATGCAGTGCGGTTGTTATGGCCACAGGGTTTGCCCAAGGCGTGATACCCCTCAACGATCGGAGTTCCTAGTCATGCGGCCTCTTCAATCCACGGCCTCCAGCCTGTCCCCCGAACACCGGGAAATTCGCGAAGCTATCCTGAAAATCTGCGAGCGTTTCGACGCTGACTACTGGTTGGAAAAAGACAAGGTTGGTGGTTTTCCTGTCGAGTTTCATCAGGCACTGGCCCGCGAAGGCTGGTTGGGCATTTGCATTCCCGAGGCTTACGGCGGCGCGGGCCTGGGCATTACCGAAGCCACGGTGATGATGCAGGCCATCGCCGAGTCAGGCGCGGGGATGAGCGGCGCGTCAGCCGTACACATGAACATCTTCGGCCTAAACCCTGTAATCGAGTTCGGTAGCGAAGAGCAGAAGCACCGCATGCTGCCGCCCCTGATCGCCGGCCAGCACCGCACCTGCTTCATGGTCACCGAGCCTAATACGGGCCTGAACACCACCCAGCTCAAGACTCGTGCAGAGCGCGACGGCGACCATTACGTGCTGCATGGCGTGAAGACGTTCATCTCCACCGCCAGCGTCGCCGAGAAGATGCTGATCCTGGCTCGTACCACGCCACTGGAAGAGGTCAAGAACAAGACTGAGGGCCTGAGCCTGTTCTACACCGACTTCGACCGCAGCTGCATCGAAGTCCATGAAATCGACAAGATGGGCCGCAAGGCGGTCGACACCAACCAGGTGTTCATCGACGGCCTGCGCGTGCCGGTGGCAGACCGTATCGGCGAAGAAGGCAAGGGCTTCAAGTACATCCTCCACGGCATGAACGCCGAGCGCATCCTGGTAGCCGGCGAAGCCGTGGGCCTGGGCCGTGCCGCGCTGGCGCGAGCGTCTCAATATGCACTGGAGCGTGAAGTGTTCAACCGCCCGATCGGCAAGAACCAGGCGATTCAGCACCCGCTGGCCAAGTGCTGGATGCAGCTTGAAGCGGCCAACCTGATGGCCTTTCTCGCAGCTGCCAAATTCGACCGTGGTGAAGAGTGCGGCATCGAGGCGGGAGCTGCCAAGTACCTGGGTGGCGAGGCCGGTTACAGCGCCTGCGAAACGGCGGTGATGACCCATGGCGGTTACGGTTACGCCAAGGAGTACCACGTCGAGCGCTATTTGCGTGAGGCGATGATCCCGCGCATTGCACCGGTCAGCCGGGAAATGATCCTGTGCTTCATCGCCGAGAAAGTGCTCGGCATGCCCAAGTCTTATTGAGGTGCCGTCATGACCGTTCCTGAGTACAAGGTTGTCTCGCTGGAAGTCGGCATCTATTGCGACGACTTGCCGGTGGGCACCCGCTTTCACAGCAAAAAGCGCACGGTAACCGAGACTGACCTGGTGAACTTCGCCAACCTGACCTGGCTCACCGAGGAGCTCTTCACCAATGCCGACCCGGCCGACCGCGCCGGCATGGGTATCACTGGCCGCGTGGTACCGGGCGGGCTGGTCTACACCTTCGCCGAAGGCTTGGTGGCGCCGTCGTTCCAGGCCTCGGGCATGGCGTTTCTCAACGCCGAACTGAACATGCAGGGGCCGACTTTTGTCGGCGATACCCTGCATGTGCAGTGTGAAGTCATCGAGCAGCGCATTACCTCCAGACCCGACCGTGGCCTGGTGCGTACGCGCAATGTGGTGGTCAATCAGCGTGGGGAGACGGTGATGACCTACACACCGCTGCGGATGATGAGAGTGAGAGGGTAGACGTGTAGCCAGGACGTCGGCTGCGTCTGCACCATCGCGGACGCAGCCTGGCGGCAGCTGCTACAAGGGCAGCGCTCGCTACTGCCCACCGTCTCCCATTACACCCATGCGACGCCACTGCTCGATACTAGCCGGCGCCAACCACCCAGCCAGCGCCTCATCGATACCCGCGACACTGGCCGACTGCGGTGCACTCGGCAACGCCGACGGCGTGCGGCTGAAGCGCGGCGCTGGTGCTGGCTGAACCACGCCGTCAACCTCCACAAAAGTCCCTCGGGCCTGGAGGTGCGGATGTTGCGGCGCCTCGGCAAACGACAGCACCGGGGCAAAGCACACATCGGTGCCCTCGAGCAGCTCACACCATTGCGCCCTGGTCTTTTGTGCAAACGCCTTGGCGAACAGAACCCGCGCCGCCGGCCAATTGCGTGGGTCATTCTGCTCGCCGATTTCACTCGGTTCGATTTGCAGATGACGTAAAAGATCGGCGTGAAAACGCCCCTCGATCGGGCCGATGGAAATCAGCTGGTCGTCGGCGCAGGCGTACACGTCATAAAAATGCGCCGCCGCCATGGGACCTGGGCCGATGCCCGCCAATTCGATAATTTTCACACCTGCCAGTGGGCCCATCAGATTCATCCATTGCTCGTTGTCAGTCATGACATAATTTGCCACTGGCCGATGGTCGTCCAATATTCGATTTGGATCAGCCGATACCCTCGGCCCTATGGCGCGCAGCACCCTCGCTGCCGCAGTGGAACCGGCAAAGGTGCTATGGAATTACGTCAGCTCAAACAAGTCCTGGTCCTGGCCGAGACGCTCAACTTTCACCGCGCTGCCGAGCAGCTGCACATGGCCCAACCGCCGCTGTCCACCTCGATCAAAAAACTCGAGGAGGAACTCGGCGTGCTGCTTTTCCAGCGCCTGAACTCGGGGTTGAAGTTGACCCCGGCCGGCGAGGCCGTGCTGCATTATGCGCGGCGTACCCTGTTTTTCGCCGACGAGATCCGCCGTGCCGCCAGGGAAGGGCAGAGTGGCGAACAGGGCCGCTTGCGGGTCGGCTTCGTCGGCTCGGCAGCCTTTACCCTGATGCCAAACATTATCCGCAGCTACCGCCAACAATACCCCGCTGTTGATTTGGTGATCGAAGAGTCCACGACCAGCGATTTACTGCGTCGGATCGACGAGCACTCATTGGACGTGGCCCTGGTTCGTTTCCCGGTGCTGGAGCCGACCAGCGCCAGAGTTACCTTTCTCCAGCGCGAACGCATGGTGCTGGCGGTGAGCTGCGATTCGCCCTTGGCAGCACGAGCAAGCATACGGCTGGCAGAGTTGGGTAACGAACCCTTCATCATCCACTCGCGGGCCCTGGTGCCGACCATGTATGCCCTGACCCAGTACGCCTTCCAGGCTGCCGGCATCCAGCCCCCGATCGCCCAGGAAGCGGTGCAGGTGCACACTATTCTCGGCCTGGTGGAGGGTGGCTTGGGCGTGGCCTTGTTGCCTGATGCTGTGTGTCGGTACGCCGGCGGTGGCGTGGTCTTCCTGCCCCTGGACGGGCTTGCGGATACGCTGCTGGTGGGCACGGCGGTGGCAGTGCTGGAAGACGCCGTCACGCCCACCGCACGGCACTTCATCGAGCACGCCCACAGCGTCGCGACACCCGTCGGTATCACGACTCCAGGCGAGTAACCCCCATGGCGGCCAGCGTGGCGATTTGCTCGGGCTCATAGCCGAGCGAGGCCAATACTTCGGCGCTGTGCTGGCCCAGGCGCGGCGCGTGGTGCTTCAGAGTTGGTTGGGTTCTGGACCAGGTCGAGGGCACACCCAGGGTGCGGATGCGACCTTCGCTCGGGTGCTCCTGGTACTCGAAGAAGCCCACTGCCTGCAGGTGCGGGTCATTCAAGAGGCTGTCGATGGTGTGCATCGGCATCACCGGAATGTCTGCGTTTTCCAGTAGCTCGAGCCATTCGGCGCTGGTGCGTGTGGCGATGATTTCGGCAACCATCTGGTACAGCTCGTGGATATGCTCGGTGCGTTTGCCGATAGTGCTCAAGCGCGGATCACTGTCGAACTCGTGTGCCCTGCCAATGACCTGGAAGAAGCTGCGCCACTGCTTGTCGTTGTAGATCATCACGCACAGATAACCGTCCCGCGTGGGGTAGGGCTTGCGGTGTTCGCTAAGTAAGCGTGCATAACCGCAAGGACCGGTCGGCGGGTCGAAGGTCTGTCCACCCATGTGGTCACCGAGTACGAATTGCGCCATCGTCTCGAACATGGGGATGTCGATCGACTGGCCAACGCCGGTGCGTTGCCGGTGGTAAAGCGCGGCGCTTACCGCGCTCACGGCGCTCATGCCGACGATGCGGTCGGCCATGGCGCTGGGCACATAGCGCGGCACGTCGGCGCCCGCCTCAAGGGCCAGGGCGGGCAAGGCCACGGCGCCCTGGATCAGGTCGTCGTACGCAGGCTTGGCGGCATAGGGGCCGCCCTGGCCGTAGCCATAGACACCAACGTAAATGATCTGTGGGTTGACCGCGGCAATGCTCGCATAGTCCAGCCCCAGGCGGGCCATGGCCTGGGGGCGGACGTTGTAAATCAGCACGTCGACGTCGGCAGCCAGGCGCAGCAGTGCTTCACGGCCATCGGGCTGCTTGAGGTCCAGGACGATGCTGCGCTTGTTGCGGTTGGCCTGCAGGAAGATCCCGGCCATGCCATCGTGCCGGCGCGGGCCGATATCGCGCACGGTGTCGCCGCCGGGGGCCTCGACCTTGATGATGTCTGCACCCAGGTCGCCGAGCATCTGCGTCGCATAAGGCCCCATCAATACCGCCGTGATATCGAGGATACGCACACCCGTCAACGGGCCACTCATGATGTAGCTCCCCACGCCGGTGTTGAACGTGCCGTGGGCTGAGACAGGTTGTTCGGGGTCATGGGCGCACCTCATTGAGTCTGGGTGCCCCATAGTACGTAGCGTACCCTGGCCGGGAACAATACTTTAAACATCTCGGTTGATACGAATGACGTATCGGCAAGCGACGCGTTAACACTTACACTGTACGGCAATGCTCAAGCCGCCCGGGGATGGAATTGTCCCGAGCCGATTGTCGTTTTGCCCGCATCCTGGAAGTGTCCGATATGCCGCTACCTCCCGATACAGGCACAAGCCTCGCCCCGTCGTCCGACGGGGACCAGGCCATTGCCGATACCAAGGTCGTCCCACCGCGAGGGGCGCGCCGCCTGATGGTCCGCGAAGGGTTGATGCTGCGTCTGCAGGAGGCCCGGCGGCAACGTTGCGTGGTGATCCAGGGGCCGGCCGGTTGTGGCAAGACCAGTACATTACTGGCTTGGCGCCGGGAACTGATGGCACTGAATTTCGATGTGGCCTGGTTGTCGCTCGCCGCTGAAGATAACGAGCTGCAACGCTTCTCCCATTGCCTGCAGGCGAGCCTAGCCGAAGTAGACCCGCAACTGGTGCGCGATGCCTGCTTTCTGCTGGGCCGCGACAATGGCGAAATGGCCGTTGAGCATTGGGTCATCACCCTGGTGCAAAGCATCGGGCAACATTCGCGCGACCTGGTGCTGATGCTCGATGATCTGCATCACCTGCAAGACCCACAGATCGTCCAGGCGCTGCAGTGGTTGCTCGACTACGCACCGGCCAGGCTGCACCTGGTGTTCGGCTCGCGCATGGTCATGCCGTTTCCGATGGCAAGGTTGCGCGCGCGGGGTCTGGTCAGTGAGTTCGACCTGCGTGACCTGCGCTTTAGCCGCGAAGAGTCAGAGCGTTTTCTGCGTGAGCATTTGGGCAGCATCGACACACGCGACGCGGCCGTGCTGCATGAGCTCACCGATGGGTGGGTGGCCGGCCTGCAATTGTTTGCCATCGACCTCAAGGCCAAGCAGGTACCGCGGTTCGACCGCGTACAAATACGCGATGCCGACGCTTTTGCCAGCTATTTCGAACGTGAAGTATTGGTACGCCTGGAGCCCGACGACCTGCGCCTGCTCACCCGTGCTTCGATATGCGAGCGCTTCTGTGCATCGCTGTGTGCGACCTTGCTCGGCCAGCCCCATGCGTTGGCGCGGATGCTCACCCAGTTGACTCGGCTGGACGGCGACAACCTGTTCATTACCCAGATCAAGAGCCACGATCGCGAAACCTGGTATCGCCTGCACCCGCTCTTGGGCAAGGTGTTGCGCGCGCGGCTGGAGGCCCAGTCACCTGAAGAATTACCGGCCCTGCACGCTGCCGCCCGTGGCTGGTTCAGCGAGCATGGCCATCTCGACGAAGCGGTGCGTCATGCGGTGCAGGCCGGTGATGTGGAGGCGGCGGCCGAGATCGTCGAGGCCTGCGCCAACGACCTGCTCGCCAAGGGCAACCTGAGCCAGGTCTCGACGCTGCTGCAAGGCTTGCCGCAGGAAGAAGCTTGCGAGCGTATCGGCTTGCAACTGGTCATGGCGCACCTGCATCTTTACTCACGTAATTTTCCGGCATTGCACCAGAACCTTGCGCACCTGCACAGCCAATACGCCAGGCTCGACAGCAAGCAGCGGCATGTCTTTACCGTGCTGCAAGCCAGCAGGGCATTGTGCCGCGACGATACCGCGGCGATGCTGGAGATTCTGCCCGAGCTTTTGGCCATTCCTGCCGATGCCGATGACTTCGCCTATTCGGGCCGCAGCAATACCCTGGCCTGGCTGTACATGTACCAGGGGGAATACGAAAAGGCCAGGGAGGTCCTGGAAGGGGGCGAGCGCCGTGAGGGTTCCCCACGCCGCAGCCTCATGGGGCGTTGCCTCAATGGCATGAGCCTGGCTCTCGAAGGCCGCATCACCCAGGCCGAGCACCTGTACCGCGAAGTGCTGGAGGAGGCCGAAGGTCATGGTGTGAGCTACCTGGTGGTCAGTACCATGGCTGCCGGGCTACTGGGTGCAGCGTTGTACGAGCAAGGTGACTACGAAGCCGCCTGCCAGATGCTGGAACGGCGGATGAAGCTGCTCGAGCGTGTGGCCATTCCCGATACCGTGCTGCAAGCCATGCAGACCCTGGCCCAGGCACATTGGCTGGCGGGAAGGCAAGCCGAGGCATGGAGTTGGCTGGAGCGCCTGGAGCATTACGCGACGCGCTATGAACTGGACCGGTTATTGGCCAGTGCATTGACCGTGCGCATGCGCTGGTTGCAGCAAAGCGGCAATGAGGCGCAAGCCGATGCGGTGTTGCAGCGCATCGAAGAAATCGCCCAGCGCCATGCTGAAGGGTTGGGGACCTCCCTGGAAATCCAGATAATCGCCCGCCGCGCTGCCAGCGAACGGCGCCTGCATGGCGAGGATTTCAGTGGCGCGGCCGAGCGCTTGAAGCTGTTGATCGAGATTTCTCAGAATGATCGGCGCTGGCGCCGCGTGGTGCCCATGCGCTTGCAGTTGGCGATCAGCGAGCAAGGCTGCCAGCGGCCGGAGCAGGCACGCGAGCACTTTTTCGAAGCGTTGCGCCAGGGCCATCGTCTGGGCCTGGTGCGCAGCCTGCTGGATGCCTGGCCGGGGATAGCGGCAAAGCTGGAAGCATTACTTGCCGAAGGCGTGCTTGATCCGGTGCTGGCGTTTTATACGCAAAGGTTGCTCGAAATTGCCCACACCACCCAAGCGCGCAACGAACACGCCGAAGATGCCGACACCCCGAAAGTATTGAGTGCCCGCGAGCTCGATGTGCTCAGCCTGGTGGCCCAGGCACTGCCCAACAAGAAGATTGCCCGTGTGCTTAACCTATCACCGGAAACGGTGAAGTGGCACATGAAGAACATCTTCTACAAGCTGGGCGTGACCGGTCGTGACGAGGCAATTGCCAAAGTGCGCGACCTGGCGCTCAAGCTGCCAGACAACACACCTCAGTGATCATCGGCTACCGCGTTTCGTAGCAGCTGCCGTAAGGCTGCGTCCGCAGTGCGATTGGTACGACCGCTTCGCGCTCGAACGCAGCCTGCGGCAGCTGCTACAGGTACCGGGCATGGCCCAATCCCGTTCGGTTATCCTCAACCTGAGGCGCTGTGATCAGCGTTTGCCCACGACATTGCCGATGAAGGTTGCCTTACCGCGCGCCACCAGGCGCTCGCCATCGAGCAGGTCGAGGCTGGCGTGATACAGCGTACGGCCGACCTTGTGCACCTGAACACGCGCCTCGACCCAGGCGCCGAGCGGGGCTGTGCCCAGGTAGTCCATGTTCAGGTTGACGGTTGCCGGCGGTAGCTCGGTGCCGGCGGCTTCCCTCAATACTCGCCCGAACGCGGTGTCGGCCAGCGTGGCCAGAAAGCCGCCATGGGCGATACCCAATGGGTTCAAGTGCTCCGCACGGATGCGGGCAGCCATGATGTTGCGCTGCGGGTGGTAGTACAGCCCGGTGCAATGGGCGACGAAGCCAGCGCGTAGCGTGCGCTCGAAACCGGCCGGCGGATCGTCGTCGGTGATCGGGGTAGAACCCTGCAGGTTGGGGGCAGTCATTAAATGTCTCCGGTGGATGGGGTATCAGCTCACCCCGGCCCGGTGCGCCGCGCCACAGGCCAGGGTGGCCCTGGTTATGCCTTCAGAGGCTTTGGCCAACGGAAGGACAGGGGTTCCTTGCGCATGAAGCGCGCCGTGGCGTCCTTGGCATACGCCGAGGCCAGGGCGATGGCCTGGGCATTGGCCTCTTCGTCCAATTGACTATCAAGCGTGTTGCTCAATGAATGCGCCAACAGGTGCTTGGTCAGGGAGTAGGCGGTCGGCGACATGTTCGCCATGGCATAGGCCAGTTGGGTGGCGCGTGCGCGAAAATCTTCAAACGGCACCACTTCCAGGGCGATCCCTAGCATCAGGGCTTCGTTGGCTGATATTTCCCGGGCCGTGTAGATCAACTCCTTGGCCTTTTGCAGGCCAACCACCCGAGGCAGGAAATAGGTGGCACCCAGGTCGGGCACCACGCCGATGCGTGCGAAAGCCATGCAAAAGCGCGCACGTTCGGACGCTACGATAAAGTCCGCCGCCAGTGCCAGGCTGAAGCCTGCGCCATAGGCGATCCCGTCCACGGCGGCGATGACCGGGCGTTCCAGCCCGGCAAGGGCGAGCGCAATACGGTTGGTTTCGGCCATCCGCGAGCGAGTTGCCGCGGCATCGCCTTCGAGTCGAGACATCGTGCCCACATCGCCACCGGCGCAAAAATCGTCGCCCGCGCCGGTCAGAAGCACGGCCCGGATATCGGCGTCGTGGCGAATGTCGGCAAGGGTATCGAGCATGGCTTGGCGCATATCCAGGTTCAGCGCGTTCTTGCAGGAAGGGCGGGACATGACCAGGGTGGCCACACCGTCCGCTTTGATGACTTCAAGTACCGACATAGGCAATCTCCGATTTATTGTTGTTGTGGAAATTCTGTGTACGGATCGGACCCGCGAGCGCCATGGCTTGCGGTCAGATGGAGAGACAGGGCAGGGTTGATCATTGCGCTAGACAGCGCGCACTGACCAATCCCCACTCTGGCCAGTGCAGGTTTACAGCGTGCGGGCGATCAGTTCCTTCATGACTTCGTTGGAACCGCCGTAGATGCGCATCGGCCGGGTGTTGATGTACAACCGTGCGATCGGGTACTCGAGCATGTAGCCATAACCACCGTGCAGCTGCAGGCACTCATCGATGATCTGGCAGGCCTGGGTCGATGCCCACCACTTGGCTTTCGCCGCGGTGATCGCATCCAATTGGTGCTTGACCATCTTGTCCAGGCAATCGTTCAGGAACGTTTGTGCGATGGTCACGGTGGTTTGCATTTCCGCCAGCTTGAAGCGGGTGTTCTGCATGTCCAGCAGGGGCTTGCCGAATACCTTGCGGTCATTGGTGTACTTGATGGTTTCCTCGACTGCACGTTCCATCGCGCCCAGCGCGTTCATCGCGATGAACATGCGCTCTTCGGGCAGTTGCTGCATCAACTGGATGAAACCCTTGCCTTCTTCGGGACCGAGCAGGTTGGCCACCGGTACGCGCACGTCATCGAAGAACAGCTCGGAGGTGTCCTGGCCTTTCTGGCCAAGCTTGTCGAGGATGCGCCCGCGGCGGAAGCCCGGCAGGTCCTTGACCTCCAGGACGATGATCGAAATGCCCTTGGCGCCCAGGCTCGGGTCGGTCTTGCACACCAACAACACCAGGTCGGCGAGGTAGCCGTTGGTGATGAAGGTTTTCGAGCCGTTGATGACGTAGTGGTCGCCATCGCGGATGGCCTTGGTCTTGATGTTCTGAAGGTCAGTACCGGTACCAGGCTCGGTCATGGCGATCGCCGCGACCAGTTCGCCGGTGGCCATCTTCGGTAGCCAACGCTGCTTTTGCTCTTCACTGGCGTAACGCAGCAGGTAATGGGCGCTGATCGCGCTGTGCACGTTGGTGCCCAGGCTGGTGGCAACTGCACGGTAGGTCTCGTAGCCGATGATGGCGTTGTGTGCGTGATTGCCACCGCCACCGCCGTACTCTTCGGGAATACCCGGGCACAGCATGCCCATCTCGCCAGCCTTGAGCCACGTCTCGCGATCGACGTGTTGTTGCTTGGCCCAGCGCTCTTCGTGGGGCACCAGTTCTTCGGCGACAAAGCGACGAACCGATTGCTGGAAGATCGCCAGATCTTCGGTTAGCCACGCTGGTCTGTATTCGCTCATTTGAATCCTCGGTTGGATGAGGGGACTGGAAATGCCCGGCGCAAAGGCCTGGGGCGTTGATTTCTGCCGATTCCCCATCCTATGGGCTGCCCCCTTTGAGCTGCGAGCGCCGAAGGGATGATGCTGCGGAGTATGCGCAGGGTCGTTCGAATGGCCGTAACAGGGGAGGTACGGGAGGAGGGCGGCGCTGGCGCGGCACGGGGCGTGCGCCCAAGGGCTACTCCCTCGCAACGTTCCTTCGAACGCCCCTCGGTTGATCCATAACTTCATCCCTTCGACGGTCGTATAGCCGCCATTGCCAAACCTAGGATGGGCTCCAACGAAAACCGGCCGGCCGGCAGGTCCACCCACCGAACGTGCATTTCACAGGAACAGAGTCGATGAGCGAAAAAGTCGTCGTTGCAGGGGTCGGCATGATCCCCTTCTCCAAGCCGGGCGCAAGCCCGAGCTACACCGACATGGGCGCCGAGGCCGTGCGCCTGGCACTCAAGGATGCCGGCATAGGTTACGACAAGGTGCAGATGGCCTTTACCGGCTATGTGTATGGCGACTCCACCTGCGGTCAGACCGCGCTGTATGAAGTGGGCCGCACCGCAATCCCGGTCGTGAACGTCAACAACAATTGCTCCACTGGCTCTACTGCACTGTATCTGGCGCGCGCCGCCGTTCAGAGCGGCCAGGCCGACTGCGTGCTGGCGCTGGGCTTCGAGCAGATGCAGGCCGGTGCGCTCAAGTCCCATTGGGATGATCGCCCACAGACTCGGGCCAGTGTGGTCCATGTCATGGAAGGCCTCACCAGCGATGTCGACCTGCCGCGTGCACTGCGTACCTTTGGTGGTGCCGGGCGTGAACACATGCAGCGCTACGGCACCCGCATGGAAACCTTCGCTGCCATCCGTGCCAAGGCCAGCCGCCATGCCGCCAACAACCCCTTGGCGCTGTTCAAGAACGTGCTGACCACCGAAGACGTGATGAACGACAAGGTCATGTGGGAGGGCGTGATGACCCGCCTGATGGCGTGCCCACCGACCTGCGGCGCAGCAGCGGCAATCATTTGCTCGCCGGCTTTTGCCAAGAAACACGGCCTGCGCAGCGACGTGGTGATCCTGGCCCAGTCGATGGTCACCGACCCGGTCGAATCGTTCGATCCCCCTTCGATGATCGCCTACGCCGGCTTCTACATGACCCAGCGTGCCGCGCAGCAGGTGTACGAGCAGGCGGGCGTCGGCCCACAGGACGTACGCGCCGTTGAGTTGCACGACTGCTTCGCCCATAACGAATTGCTGACCTACGAAGGCCTGGGGTTGTGCCCGGTCGGTGGTGGCGAGCAGTTCGTCCTCGATGGCGACAACACCTACGGCGGGCAGGTGGTCACCAACCCATCCGGTGGCTTGCTCTCCAAGGGCCACCCGCTGGGTGCCACGGGCCTGGCCCAGTGCTACGAGCTGACCCATCAGCTGCGCGGCACCGCCGACAAGCGTCAGGTTGAAGACCTGAACATCGCCTTGCAGCACAACCTCGGCCTGGGTGGCGCCTGCGTCGTCACCATGTACGGCCGTAACTGAACCAATCCCTGCGTGTGCCCGGCTGGGCACGCATAACAACAAGAGGAGTGAGACACATGGCAGACAAGAGTCTGATCGGGCACAAGCTCGATATCTTCAGCGTCGATGTAGAGAAGGGCCGCCTGCGCTTCTTCGCCAAGGCTATCGGTGAAACCGACCCGGTCTACACCAATGAAGCCGCTGCCCTGGCAGCCGGCCATAAAGCCTTGCCAGTGCCACCGACCTTTCTCAAATGCCTGGAAGGTGAAGGCCGCGATCTGACCGCGTTCCTCAAGCTGTGTGATTTCGACCTTGGCCGCATCCTGCACGCCGAACAGTCGTTCGTTTATCACAAGATGGCCTATGCCGGTGACGTGCTGACTTTCGATGCGCGCATCTCCGACGTGTACGAGAAGAAGGGCGGCGCCCTGCAATTCGTGGTCATGGAATCGCGTGTGACCAACCAGGATGGCGAGCACATCGCCGACGTCCGTTCTTCCCTCGTACAGCGCTGAGGAATTGTCGATGAACACTGCTCAATACTCCGATATCCAGGTTGGCGATGTAATCCCGCTGCTCAAGCTGCAGCCGGTCAACCGCACCACCCTGGCCCTGTACTGCGGCGCTTCGGGCGACCACAACCCGATACACGTCGACATCGACTTCGCCCGCAAGTCGCGCATGCCCGACGTGTTCGCCCACGGCATGCTCTCGGCCGCCTACCTGGGCCGCCTGTTGACCCAGTGGGTACCGCAGCAGCAAGTGCGCAGCCTGTCGATCCGTTTCACCGGCATCACCCAGCTGGGCCACATCCCCACCTGCACCGGCACCGTCACCGAAAAGTTCGAAGAGAACGGCGAGAAGCGCGTACGCCTGGCGATCCGCTGTGGCAACCAGTACGGCGAAGAGAAGCTGGCTGGCGAAGCGGTCGTAGCGCTGAACTGATTTTCTTACCCCAAAAAAATAAAAGCCCAAGGAACAGATAAATGAGAAAGCTTGAAGGCAAAGTAGCTCTGGTCACCGGCTCCGGCCGTGGTATCGGTCGTGAAGTGGCCCTGCAACTGGCCGCCTACGGCGCCAAGATCGTGGTCAACGACCTGGACGCCGCACCGGCTGAAGAAGTGGTCGCTGAGATTCGCAACGCTGGCGGCGAAGCCGTCGCGTGCGTAGGCAGCGTCACCGCCGCCGATTTCGCCGACCGCCTGGTCCAGACCGCCGTCAAGAACTTCGGTGGCGTCGACATCATCATCAACAACGCCGGCTTCACCTGGGACAACGTGATCCAGAAGATGAGCGACGAGCAGTGGTACGCGATCATGGATTGCCACCTGACTGCACCGTTCCGCATCCTGCGCGCCGCTCAGCCAGTGATCAGCGCCGCCGCCAAGAAAGAAGCGGCCGAAGGTCGCGAAGTGCTGCGTAAGGTCGTCAACATTTCCTCCGGCGCTGCTGGCGGCAACGTTGGCCAGAGCAACTACTCCTCGGCCAAGGCCGGCATGCTGGGCCTGACCAAAACCCTGGCCAAGGAGTGGGGCCGCCTGAAGGTCAACGTCAACGCCGTGGCTTTCGGCCTGGTCGAGACCCGCCTGACCCAGGCACTGGCCGGCGAAGACAGCAAGACCGTCAACATTGAAGGCCGCGAAATCAAGGTCGGCGTGCAACAGGCACGTCTGGACGGCGCCGCCGCCACCATCCCGCTGGGTCGTCCTGGCAAGCCTCAGGAAGCTGCCGGTGCAGTGGTGATGTTCTGCCTGCCTGAATCGGACTACTGCTCCGGTCAGGTCATCTACTGCGGTGGCGGCCCAGGCTCCAATTTCTAACGGCTTGTCTGTGAGTCTGCGCGCAGCCTGAGGTTGCACGCAGTTGACGATGCGCTGAGCCCGTTGCCTATCACCTGGCAACGGGTTCGCAGATGTGAGGATACTGCAATGTTGGAAAACTACCGCTCGCCGTGGATGACCGAAGACCTTGAGCAGTTCAAGGACATGGTCGAACGCTTCGGCAAGGAATACCTCGAGCCAAACGAGCTGAAATGGCGCGAACAGCACTACGCAGACCGCAGCGCCTGGCTGAAGGCAGGTGAACTGGGCCTGATCCTCCCGGATTTTCCCGAGGAGTACGGCGGTGCCGGCGGTGACACCGCTCACTATGCCTGTGTGATCCAGGTGATGAACAACAACGGTAGCGGCCTGGGCACTGGCCTGAGCCACATCGTGGCCAAGTACATCCTGGACGATGGTACCGAAGAGCAGAAACTCAAGTGGCTGCCGAAGATCGGTACCGGCGAATGCATCTGCGCGATCGCCATGACTGAGCCGGGCGCTGGTTCCGACCTCAAGTCGGTCCGCACCCGTGCCGTGAAGAAGGGCAACAAGTACGTCATCAATGGCGCCAAGACTTTCATCTCCAACGGCCAGACCTGCGACATGGTCCTGGTGGTTGCCAAGACCGATGCCGGCGAAGGCTCGAAGGGCGTTTCGCTGTTCATGGTCGACACCAATACCCCGGGTTTCCGCCGCGGCAAGCTGCTGAGCAAAGTCGGCATGCACGCCCAGGACACGTCGGAAATGTTCTTCGATGACGTCGAAGTGCCGGAAGACTGCCTGCTCGGCGGCGCAGAAGGCCAAGGGTTCTACACCCTGATGCGCCAACTGGCCTTCGAGCGTGCGCAGATCGGCGTAGGTGCCGTGGCCGTGATGGAGCGTGCGCTGCGCCTGACTATCGAATACACCAAGGACCGCAAGGTGTTTGGCCAACCGGTCATCGAATTCCAGAACAGCCGCTTCGTGCTGGCCGACGTCAAGGCAACCGTACTCGCGGCCAAGACCTTCGTCGACCTGATCATCCAGCGCTGGATCGACGGCACGCTCGATACCACCCTGGCGTCGATGGGCAAGTTCTGGCTGACCGAGCGCCAGGGTGAAGTACTCGACCGCTGCCTGCAGCTGTTCGGTGGCTACGGCTACATGAACGAGTACCCCATTGGCCGTATGTGGGCCGATGCACGCATCGCGCGTATCTATGGCGGTTCCAACGAGATTCAGCGCGAGGTCGTTGCGCGTTCGTTGTAAGGGCCAGAGGGGGCGCCTGTGCGCCCCTCACGCAATGAAAGTTCCAAAGTTCAATAATAAAAAGCGATTTGGAGTTGTTCATGTACATCACTCAAGGGCTGCACCGTCATCTGCAGAGTCGTCCCAACACCGTTGCCATCCGCTATCAGGGGCAAAGCACCACTTATGCCGAGTTCGGTGATCGTGTCGCGCGCCTGGCAGGTGCCCTCAAAGGCTTGGGTGTCGCCAGTGGCGAACGCGTGGCGTTGCTTGCATTAAATTCGCCACTTTTTCTCGAGTACTACCAGGCGGTGCCGTGGGCTGATGCCGTGGTCAATCCGGTCAATTTCCGCTGGAGTGCAGCGGAGATCATCTACTCGCTGGACGATTCGCAGACTTCCATCCTGATCGTCGACGACCATCACAAGGAACTGGGTGCCAGAGTTCTTGAACAGGCCAAGACCGTACGCGTGGTGATTTACGCGGGTAATGGCCAAACCCCACCAGGCATGCTCAGCTACGAAGCGCTGATCGCCACCAGCGAGCCTGTGGCGGATGCACGCCGGGGTGGTGATGCGTTGCTGGGTATTTTCTACACCGGCGGCACTACCGGACACCCCAAAGGCGTCATGCTCAGCCACAACAATGTCGCGTTCTCGGCATTGAACTCTCTGGCCCAGGGTCGCTTGACCGCAGATGCGATTTTCCTGCACGCGATGCCGATGTTCCACCTGGCCGATTTCGCTGCGATTACCGCATTGTTTATCAGCGGTGGCACGCATGCGATCGTGCAATCCTTCACGCCGCAGGGTGTGCTGGACGCTATCGACCAGGAAAAGGTCAATGAGATCCTGCTGGCTCCGACCATGATCCAGATGCTGCTGGACTGGCGCGAGAAAAATGGTCCGCAGCATGATGTCAGCTCCCTGTGGCGTATTGGCTACGGAGCCTCGTCGATCACCCCGGTATTGCTTGACCGTGCTCGTGCGGTATTTACCAAGGCCGGCTTTGCCCAGGGTTACGGCATGACTGAACTGGCCCCGGTGGCCACGACCCTCCCTGCCGAATATCACACTGCCGAGTACCAGGCCAACGGCAAAATGTATTCGGCTGGCTTGCCGGCAAACTGCGTTGAAGTCCTTATCGTCGACAGCCAGGACAACGAAGTACCGCGCGGTACGGTTGGCGAAATCATCGTGCGCGGCCCGAACGTTATGCTTGGCTACTGGAACAAACCAGAAGCCACTGCAGAAGCCTTGCGCGGCGGCTGGATGCATACCGGTGACGGCGGCTACATGGACGCGGATGGCTTCATCTACGTTTGTGATCGTCTCAAGGACATGGTCGTCAGTGGTGGCGAGAACATCTACAGCGCCGAAGTCGAAACCGCCATTGCCAGCCATCCTGCCGTGGCACAAAGCGCGGTGATCGGTATCCCTTGCCAGAAGTGGGGCGAGACCGTGCACGCGGTGATCATTCTCAAGCCGCAAGCCAGCGTCACCAGCGAAGAAATCATTGCCCATTGCCGCGAGCGCATCGCCGGCTACAAGGTCCCGCGCAGCATCGAGTTCCGCGAAACACTGCCGTTGACCAGTGTTGGCAAGGTTTTGAAAACCGAGTTGCGCAAACCGTTCTGGGAAAACCAGAAACGCGGGATTGCCTAAGTCTGTCTGCTGCGCGGCCGTGGTGGCCGCGCACTTTATGTATACGCAGGAGTCGGGCCGCACGAACCCTTGTGGCTTGAGTCACTTGCGCCAAAAGAGCAATCGGAGAAACGCATGAGCATTACGAGAATGCGTGGAGCATGTCATCCACATCTGCTGGCCGTCGCCGTCGCAATTGCCGTCAATTCACCCGTCTTCGCCAAGGACTTCAGCATTGGCGAAATCGAAGGCAGCTTCGACTCCGCCCTGTCGGTGGGGGCCAGCTGGGCCGTACGCAGTCCGGACCCGGATTTCATCTCCAACTTCAATTCGCAAGGGGTCAGGGGCAATGCCTCCTCGCGTACCAACGACGACAATCGCCTGAACTTCAAGAAGGGCGAAACCTTCTCCAAGATCTTCAAGGGCGTACATGATCTGGAGCTCAAGTATGGTGACAGTGGCGCCTTTGTGCGCGGTAAGTACTGGTACGACTTCGAACTGATGGACGAGAGCCGCCCGTTCTACGACATCGACGACCACGGTCGCGATCGCGCCGCCAAGTCGTCCGGCGCGATGTTCCTCGACAGCTTCGTCTACCACAACTACACCCTGGCGGACCTGGCCGGTAACGTACGCCTGGGCAAGCAGGTGGTGAGCTGGGGTGAGAGCACCTTCATCGGCAACTCGATCAACAGCATCAACCCGATCGACGTGGCAGCCCTGCGTAGGCCCGGTGCCGAAGTCAAGGAAGGCCTGATCCCGGTCAACCTGCTGTACGTGTCCCAGGGCCTGTCCGACAACCTGACCGCCGAAGCCTTCTACCAGCTGGAATGGAAGAACTCGGTGATCGATAACTGCGGCACCTTCTTCGGCAACGACGTCACGCCTCAAGGGTGCAACGATCGCGCCGTGTTGGCGGGTCTGGACCTGGCGCCAGGCGTGGCGAACAACACCGGCACACCGGGCGTGACCGATGATGCGTTCATCCCGCGCACCAAGACTAAGGATGCCAAGGACAGTGGTCAGTTCGGCGTGGCCCTGCGCTGGTTCATGCCGGAGCTCAACGACACCGAGTTCGGCGCCTATGCGATGAACTACCACAGTCGCAACCCGAGCCTGAACTTCACCCGCGCCACCAGTACCGCCAACCAGGTCGCGGCAATTCGCAGCGCCAGTTACAACGTGGTCTATCCCGAGGATGTGCGCCTCTATGGCCTGAGCTTTGCCACCAACGTGGCGGGTACATCGCTGGGCGGTGAAGTCAGCTTCCGGCCGAACATGCCGTTGAACCTCAACGGTGCCGACATCAACCTGGCGGCCGTTGGCAACGCGGCATCGCCGCTGTTCCAGAGTGGCAACTCAAGCAATGTCGCCGGCGCTGCCCTGGATGGCTACAAGCGCATGCCAGTGCTGCAGGCGCAAATGACCGCCACCCGTTTCTTCGATCAGATCATGGGTGCAGAGCGCCTGACGCTTGTGGGTGAAGTGGGCTACAACCGCATCAACGGCCTGGGTTCCGGTGACGGTACGGACCTGCGTTTTGGTCGCAACACCGTGTTCGGTGCGGGTGAATTGGTCAATCAGGCTGTCTGTGTCGGGGCCAACCAGCCGGTACCGGGCCAGCCGGGTGTGACCGCACCGAGCAATCCGCAACAGGAATGCAACAGCCACGGCTTCTACACCAGCAGCTCCTGGGGCTACCGCCTGCGCGGCAAGCTGGAATATCCGGATGTGTTCGCCGGCATCAACCTGTCGCCGAACCTGGCCTGGTCCCATGACGTCGATGGCGTCGGGCCCAACTTCGAGGAAGGCAGCAAGGCTGTCAGCATTGGCGTGGACGCCGACTACTTGAACACTTACACCGCCAGTCTCAGCTACACCGACTACTTCGGCGGCCAGTGGAATACCAACTCTGATCGCGATTATGTCGCCCTCAGCTTCGGCGTGAACTTCTGACGCAAGTCAGACAGAGGAAAATAACAATGAAACCAAGCATTCTTTTTCAAGCCTGCGCTCTGACCCTGACCCTGATGGCCTCCAGTGTAATGGCGGCCGTTTCCGAACAAGAGGCAGCCAAACTCGGTAGCACCTTGACGCCCCTGGGCGCCGAGAAAGCCGGCAATGCCGATGGCAGCATTCCGGCCTGGACCGGCGGCCTGAAGCCAGGCGCCGCCCCGACGGAAAATGACTTCCTGGGTAACCCGTATGCTGCCGACAAACCGCTGTTCACCATTACTGCAGCCAATGCCGTGCAATACAAGGACAAGTTGAGCGCCGGCCAATTGGCCCTGTTCAAGCGCTACCCGGACACCTACAAGATCCCGGTGTACAAGACCCAGCGTTCGGCAGCAATGCCCCAGCAGGTCTACGAGGCCGCCAAGATCAGCGCCTTGAACACTGAAGGCATCAACGATGGATACGCGCTGAAGAACTTCGAGAAATCCCACTACTACGCCTTCCCGATTCCGAAGAATGGCCTGGAAGTGGTGTGGAACCACCTGACCCGTTATCGCGGCGGCAACTACATCAACCGTCAGGTCCAAGCGACCCCACAGGTCAACGGCGACTTCACCCCTGTGCAGATCGAAATCGCCGGCGGCTTCCCCTGGAAGATGGCGGACGCCAAGCCCGAGGACGTGGCCAATATACTGTTCTATGCCAAGCAGACCGTGACCGCACCGGCGCGCATGGCCGGCAGCGTGTTGCTGGTTCACGAGACCCTCGACCAGGTCAGGGAGCCGCGTATGGCCTGGGCCTACAACGCTGGGCAGCGCCGGGTGCGGCGTGCCCCACAAGTCGCATACGACGGCCCAGGCACTGCCGCGGACGGGCTGCGCGTGGCCGACAATGCCGACATGTACAACGGCGCCCCTGATCGCTATGACTGGAAGTTGGTCGGCAAACGCGAGATGTACATCCCCTACAACAGTTACCAGTTGCAGTCGCCGAAGCTCAAGTACACGGACATCATCAAGCCTGGCCACATCAACCAGGATCTGACGCGCTACGAACTGCACCGCGTGTGGGAAGTGGAGGGCACCCTTAAGACAGGTGAGCGGCACATCTATGCCAAGCGCCACATGTACTTCGACGAGGACACCTGGACTGCCGTGGAAATCGACCACTACGACGGCCGTGGCCAGCTGTGGCGAGTCAGCGAAGGGCACGTCTACACCGACTACCAGCAGAGCCTGACCGCTTTTGCTGGCATCACGACCTACGATTTGATCGCCGGTCGTTACCTGGTGTCGAACCTGGGCAACGAAAACAAGCGCGGCATCGACTACGCCTACCAGCCGACCATGAATGACTTCACTCCGGCCGCCCTGCGCAACGCCGGTATCCGCTGAACCTGTTGAGCAATGGCTGTTCGCTCTTTGCATGGGGCGAACAGCGTCACCCTGTGCAACTCACTGAATTTGGAGCTAGTTATGTCGCAGAAACCTTACGTTGCCGGCGTCGGCATGATCCCGTTCGTCAAGCCTGGTACCAGCGGCACCTACATCGAGATGGGTTCCCAGGCCATTCGCCTGGCCCTGCAGGATGCCGGCCTGGATTACAACCTGGTTCAGCAGGCCTATGCCGGTTATGTCTACGGTGACTCCACCTGCGGCCAGGCCGCGCTGTACGAAGTGGGCATGAGCGGTATCCCGGTGATCAACGTCAACAACAACTGCGCTACCGGTTCCAGCGCATTGTTCCTGGCTCGCCAGGCCGTGGAAAGCGGTGCGGTCGAATGCGCCCTGGCCTTTGGTTTTGAACAGATGCAACCCGGCGCTCTGAAAAGCGCCTGGGATGACCGTCCACGTGCGACCACGCACATGACCCAGGCGACGATCAACGAGCTGACCGCCGATGTCACCGGCGTTCCAAGTGCCTTGCTGATGTTTGGCGGTGCCGGTCGCGAGCACATGCAAAAGTACGGCACTCAGCTCAGCACCTTCGCTGCAATCCGCGCCAAGGCCAGCCGTCATGCTGCCAACAACCCATTGGCACTGTTTCGCAAAGTGGTCACCACTGAAGACGTGATGAACGACAATCCGATCTGGCCGGGTGTGATGACCCGCCTGATGGCTTGCCCGCCGACCTGTGGCGCTGCCGCGGCGATCATCTGCTCCGAAGCGTTCGCCAAGAAGCACAACCTGCGTACCGACGTGGTGATCCTGGCCCAATCGCTGACCACCGACAAGCCGGTGTGCCACGAGGCCCGTTCGATGATCGAAGTGGTCGGTTTCGACATGGCTCAGCGCGCCGCGCGTGAGGTCTATGAGAAAGCTGGTGTCGACCCGCTGGACATCCGCGTCGCCGAAATGCACGACTGCTTCGCCCATAACGAACTGCTGACCTATGAATCCCTGGGTCTGTGCGATGTGGGGGGCGCCGAGAAGTTCGTGCTCGAAGGCAACAACACCTACGGTGGCCAGGTGGTGACCAACCCGTCCGGCGGCCTGCTGTCCAAGGGCCACCCGCTGGGTGCCACCGGCCTGGCCCAGTGCTACGAGCTGACCCAGCAGTTGCGCGGCAACGCCGAAGCGCGTCAGGTCGAAGGTGTGAATGTGGCACTGGCCCACAACCTGGGCCTGGGCGGCGCTTGCGTCGTAACGTTGTACGGCCGCACCTGATCCAAACCGAGGCACACGTCGGGTGTGCCTCGTTCTGGGTGTTCTCATTTCGCCGGGCCTTGTGCCCGGTTTTTTTGTTTTTTTAAGTTGTGACAAACACCCCTCACCCCAGCCCTCTCTCCCCTTTGGGGAGAGGGTTGGGGTGAGGGGAGTTGCCTCAGCGGGAATGCTGCAGGGCTGCCCCATCGAGTAACGCCGCCACCCACGCCCGTGCCATTTCGGCATTCTGGATGAGGCTCATCACCACCGCTTTGTCATTCAAATGTAGGTGCTCGACCACATCCCAGGCGGTGGCTTCGACGCAGCCCAGCAGCATGCTCACATGCAGCATTGCATCTTCAGCGCGTATTCCTTCGCGCACGCAGAAGAGCGGCTGGCTGTCACTGTCCAGTGCGCCGAATGTTTTCTGTGCGGTGGGTGAAAGCAGGGGGTTGAGGTGGATCGGGGACGGGTTAGCAGACCGGCGGCATAGGAAACCGGCGCACTCGAAGGTGCCCCACGCACAGCCGCCATGACACGAAAATGCAGGCATTTCGGAGATGGACGCTGTTGCGTGATGCCCGTCGGACTGCTAAATCCGGGTCAACGACCGGGAAAGACTAGCCATGCTTCCAGGCAGGCGCAACAGGGCAAAACGTGCGCGGATTATGCTTGGGAAATTTCTCTCTGCAAACCAGGAATATGTTTGTAGGAGCGGGTCTTGCCCGCGATCCATGCAACGCGTTTTTTCAGATCAAAAAAACACCGGGTCATCAACGATGGCCCGGTGTTGGGTAAAACGAAAAGCTAGGTGTTATTCGCTCTTGGCGACCTGCTCAACCTTCTGCATACGGTCGGTGTCCATCAACACCAGGCCGAAGGCCATGCCATACATCAGGCGGCCCTGGGCGTCGACTTTGATCGGTGCGTACATACCGTTGAACACCGGGTCGCTGCCGGTGGCGATCTCAAGCACGGTCTTGCCGGTGTCCAGGTCCATGCCGATGTGGTAACCCTCACCCAGGCGCGAGGTGTAGAAGCCATTGATAAGGGCCATGCGGCTGCCACCGCTGATCATCGGCACGATGGAAATCGAGCCAACGTCGGTACGGGTCCACAGGGAGTTCCACTGGTCCTCGGCGCTGTCCCACTTGAGCATTGCCACGCCGCCCGGGGCAGGGCGGGTCATGCCGTTGAGCATGGTGACGTAGTAGCCGGACTTGGACAGCACGGGCTTTTCTTCGGCCGGGATGTTGTTGACCACGAAGGCATGGCCGTCATACACCGCCACCGACTGTTCCGACTGCACGGTTGGTACATCGGCACCCAGGTCGACCTGGCGCTGGTCGGCAACGCGCGGCGACAGGGTACCGGGCTTCTGCTTCCAGCCGGCCGGAATCTTGTCGCGCCACATGGCGACCAGGTTCATCTTCTTCGCGCCGTCGGTGAAGACCACCAGCTTGTCTTCGTCCGGGCCGTAACCCATCAGGGTCGGCGTCGAACCGGTGCCATCGGCGATCTTGATCGAGGTGAAGCGCGGGCCGCGCTCGTACGGCGCCTTCCAGGCACCGCTGGCTTCGTCGGCGTGGATCTTGCCCTGTTTGTCGACCACCAGGCGGTACATGTTCTGGTTGGAGGCGACGTACACCGCGCCGCCATCGACTTCCGGCCCGGTGGCGAAGGAGTTGAAGAACATCTCGTCACTGCCTTCCACGCGGTAGCTGTCGACCAGTTTCAGGGTCTCGCGGTCGAGGGTGGCAACCGTGCCGCCCATGGTGTTGACCACCAGGTAACCATTGAGGGTCATGCCCATGCCGAAGGTGGTGTCCATCGGGATGCCAACGCCACGTTTGGTCTTCTCGTTGTCGAACAGCGCGTCCGGCAACTGGGTTTCACGGGTGAGCTTCATGCCCGAAGCCGGATCCTTGGGGTCGTTCTGGTCGATGCGGAACACCCGGCGCGCGCTGGCGCCAATGAAGGCGTCGTCGCGAGTCAGCACCGAGTAGATCGCACCGCCAAGGACTTGGTCGGCGGTAGCGGTCAACATGCGATTGGGCTGCGCCGTCATGTAGTCCAGCAGGCCTTTTTCATCCTTGGCTTCGAGAAACTTGCGGGTTTGGGCCGCTTGCTTCAGGCGCTGCTCAGGGGTGATCGGCTGGTAGTTGGGCAGTTTCACCGGCAGGTCGATTCGGGCGATCTCGGTGAACTTGAAGTCGTCTTCGATTTTCAGTTTGCGTAGGGAATAGCCGGCCCAGAACCAGTACAAATCGGTATCGCCGACCTTGTCGGTGTACTGGATCAGGCTGCCCGATTCATTGGGCACCACACGGTAGCCATCCGGGGTCATTTTGTAGGAACCGCGCGCGACCTTGATATCGGTGCTGTCGGAGGCGGCGTCGTTCCAGTGCGTCTGGTTGTTATAGGACTGTGCCAGGTAAGGGTTGGCCGGAGCAATCTGGCTCTGGGCGAGGACCAATGCCGGGGCGGCCATGCACGTTGCCAACAGCGCCCAATGTGTACGTAACGCAAACATGTTTTTTTCCCTTTGTTGTTATTGCCAACGGTTGCGAAAGGGCAGGGTAGCCTCACCGGGTTGGCGCCCATAGCCCCCCTTGGCGGGGGGCAGGATTAAGGGGGCTTCCTCTGCTAGCGTGAACCCCATGTCCGAGTCATGACGAATGAGGAAAGCCAATGCTGTCGGGAATCAAGATCGTAGAAATTTGTGGCATCGGCCCAGGGCCGTTCTGTGCCATGCACCTGGCCGATCTGGGCGCCGATGTGATCGCTGTCGAGCGCGGTGCATCCACCTCGATCACCGGTGAGAAAAATGCCGTGAGCAACCCGCTCAACCGTGGCAAGCGCTCGGTCGTGGCTGACCTGAAAACACCAGAAGGGCGTGAAGTCGTACTCAAGCTCATCGAAAGTGCCGACATCCTGATCGAGGGTATGCGCCCGGGTGTCATGGAGCGCCTGGGCCTGGGGCCGGAAGAATGCCGTGCCCGTAACCCGCGCCTGGTCTACGGGCGCATGACCGGCTGGGGGCAGCATGGCCCGATGGCCAACGCGGCCGGCCATGACAACAATTACATCGCCCTGTCCGGTGCGCTGTACCACAGCGGTACCGCTGGCGAAGCACCGTCGTCGCCCATCACCCTGATCGGCGACATCGGTGGTGGTGCGTTGTACCTGGCCATCGGCCTGCTCGCCGGCGTTCTCAACGCTCGGCAAACCGGCAAGGGCACGGTGGTCGATGCCGCCATCGTCGATGGTTCGGCGCACATGATGCAGTTGATGATGTCCCTGTCCAATAGAGGGTTGCTCCAGGAACAGCGTGGCAAGAGCGTGCACGATGGTTCGCATTTCTACGGCACCTATCGCTGCGCCGACGACCACTACATCGCGCTGGGTTCAATGGAGCCGCAGTTCTACGCGCTGCTGCTGGAGAAGCTGGGCCTTTCGGAAGACCCGCGTTTCGCCAAACAGTGGGACATGAACCGCTGGGAAGAACTGCGTGCTGCGTTTGCCGGGATTTTTGCCAGCCAGCCACGCGAGCACTGGTGCCAACTGCTTGAAGGCACGGATGTTTGCTTTGCGCCGGTACTGAGCCCGCGTGAAGCGTCGCAGCATAGCCATATGGTCGAGCGCGGCGTGTATTTCGAACGTGATGGGCTGTTGCAGGCCAATCCTGCGCCGCGCTTCGACGGCCAGGTGGTGACGCCGGGTGCTATCCCGACCCGTGGCGCACATACCGAGCAGGTCATGGCGGCACTGGATGGCAACGATCTCGTTGCGCTCTGGCGCTGACAGCCCGGCCGACAGCGTGCAGCCGGTGACTGTTCAAAGCCGTGATGTAATGCGTCATGCATTGCTGGCTCGAATGACGGCTGCAGGCAATGCCAGGCTCATTTTCATCCATGGGCCTGCCGGGTTCGGCAAGAGTGTCTTGCTTGCGCAGTACCGAACCCTTTGCGTGGAACAGGGCCGCCAAGTGCTGTTGTTGCGCCTGGACGCCGGCGATAATGACCTGGCACGCTTCATTGCTCGATTGGCAGCCGGTCTGCAGGTGGGTGCGCCGAGCACTGGGCATGGGCCCAGCAGTGGCGCTCACTCGGCGAGAGAACTGCTCGCCGAGCTCGCCCGCCGCAGTACGCCATACTCGATCCTGCTCGATGGCTTCGCTGCCATTGTCAGCCCCTTGGTGCTCGATTTCGTCCAGCAATTGCTGGTAGCTCTGCCAAGCGCTGGCTGCCTGGTGATTGCCTCGCGCACCGATGCCGATATCGGCTTGGGCCGCTTGCGAGCGAGTGGCCAGCTCCATGAGATCTCCTCTCGGGCACTGGCATTGAGCCTGGCGGAAACCTACGTGTTCCTGCGTGAAAAACATGGCCTGACCATGGGTGGCAATGAGGTTGCCGAGCTACAGCAGTGCACGCAAGGATGGCCTGGCGCGCTCGCGTTGTTGGCCACCGCTGTGGCCCAAGGGCAAACAGCCTCGGCGCGGGTTGCGGCGCTTGGTGCGCCCGATGGCGGGTGTCTGGATAGGCTGTTCGAGGATGTCCTGAGCGATATGAAACTGGATTGCCGCCGATTCATGCTGCAGACCAGCGTGCTCGCTCAGCTCAGTGCGCCGCTGTGCGATGCCGTGACCGGCCGTGATGACAGTCAGGCAACTATCGAAGCGCTGCGGCGGGCGGACTTGCTGATCAGTGTCGTCGGTGAGCCAGGTGTATTTCGCTATCACCGACTGCTCGGCGTGCTTTTGCGCGGCGCCTTGCAACGCAAATGTCCCGGCCGTGCAGGGGGCTTGCGGCTCAAGGCTGCCCATTGGTTACTTGCAGCCGGGCAGCCGCTGGCGGCTATCGACCAACTGGTCCGGGCCGGCCATTGGCAGGAGGCGGCCAGGCAACTGTCCGGGCGCTGTGATGCACTGCTGGAGAGTGGCCGTAGCCGCTGGTTGTTGTGCCAGCTGGAACAAGTACCCGAACCATGGCTGGCAGGTTACACCGGGCTGAGACTGGCCCATGCCTGGGCACTGATCCTCAGCGGTCGGCATGCGCAGGCACTGGCGTTGGCCCAAGGCCTGGAAGATGGGGCGCATCGTGACCTGGTGCGCTGCCTGGTGTTGGTGAGCCGTGATCAAATCCAGGCGTGCCGCGACCTGGGCTTGACGCTGTTGCAGCGCTTGGCGCCCAACCCAGGGTTCGCTTATGGCGCAATGCTCCACACCCTGGCTTACAGTTCCTTTGCCCTGGGGTTACACGATGACGCCAGAAGCTTGTTGTCCGAGGCCGTTGGCCATGCCGCGCAACAGGGTTCGGACGCGCCGGGGCGTACCGCTGTCATGATCGAAACGCTCATGGACCTCACCCAGGGCCGCTTGGCAATGGCCCGGGCGCGCGTGCGCTGCTCCGAGCAGCAAGGAGGCAGCCTGTTACTTCTGGACATTGCCCGTGCACTGGTGCTTTACGAAACGGATGCCCTGGATGAGGCTGCGCAACTGCTGCACCGGCACCTGCCCCGTGTCGGCGACGGCAGCCCGACGGATGCGCTGATTGTCAGCCACCTCCTGGCGGCGCGCATCGCTTGTGTGCAGGGGAAAACCAGCGCAGGCCGGCAGCACCTGGCGGCACTTGAGCAGATCGGTCACGAGCGAGCCTGTGCGCGCATTCTCTGTGCGGTCTGGGTCGAGCGTGTGCGGATGGCGACACTGGGCGGCAATCTGCAAGCTGCCGGCGCTGCGCTGCACCAGGTCGAGCAGCGCAGCGCCTGGGAGCATCCGCAGGTTTTTTTCTACGGCAATGACGTGGATACCCCGACGGTTGCCCGTGTGCGTCTGGATGTTGCCAGGGGGCGCTTTGCCGATGCATTGCGTGCCCTGCATCCAGCCATTGCCGAGGCGCAGGAGCGGGGGCTTTTGCGTCGCGTGCTCAAGTTGCGCCTGCTGTACGCCCTTGCCCTCGAAGGTAGCGGGCAACAAACCCAGGCATTCGAGGCCCTGACCCAGGCGTTGCGGTTTGCCAGTCACGAGGGTTGGCGCAGTAGCTTCCTCGAAGAGGGCGCGTCCATGGCTGGGTTGCTGCGGCGTTGGGCGTTATCTTTTCAGGCGCAGGTAGGCACCCTGGGTATAGCGTCGGGTTTTACCTGCGATTTATGGGCGCGCTTCAATAGGTGGGGTGTCGCGCTGTTTGAGCCCGGCAGTCATGGGGCGCAGCAAACCTTGACCGAGCGCGAGCAGCAGATACTCGCGCTTTTGACGCAAGGGCGGCAGGTGCGTGAGACAGCCCAATGCTTGGGACTGTCCGAGCATACGGTCAAAACCCACCTGCGCAATCTCTATCGCAAGCTCGGCGCCAATGGCCGGGCCCAGGCCACGGCCATCGCCAGGGCCCTCGGGCTGCTGGGCCCCGACCTAGACCAGGATACCCGTGGCCTTGGCGCGCATAACGGCCTGGGCACGCCGGGTTACGCCCAGCTTGGTGTTGATGTGCTTGATGTGCGCCTTGACCGTGTTGGTCGAGATATACAGGCGTTCGCTGATTTCCCGGTTGGAGAGCCCTTCGGCCAAAAGTTCCAGCACGCCGACCTCACGGCCTGACAGCGCTTCGCGTGGTTTCAGGGCGGCGCCGGCCTTGGCATCGTGATCCGCCGCTTGGCGGGGCGTGATGGTCCGGGCCTCGCTGACCAGCAGGTTGAAGGAACCCGCCATCGATACGTGCTGCGGTTGTTCGATTGTCTCTTCGAGTGTGTCCAGTACCCGTTGCACTTTGGTCTGCAGCCCATGGAAGTTCAGGCGTAAACATTCGCGTTGAACGGTCTGCAGCCGGCTACGTGCGGCCTGGTACTGGCCGACACCCTGTTCGACGAGGGCGAGCAGCAGCTGGCTATGGACGGGCAGGGAGGGGACGATAAGACCGGTCAAGCGTGCTGTAGGGCCGCGCAGGTACTGTTCGATCGTCAGTGCCATGGGCAACGCCTGCTTCCAGTTTTTCTGGTGGATCAACAGGCTCAGCGATTGCAGGTTGAGCACGGCGCGATAGCAGCTTTCCTGCACATTGGCGCATTGCATGCGACGCTCGGCTTCCTGCAGGAGTGCGAAGGCCTGCTGGATGTCGCCACGGCAGGCGCAGACTTCCGACAGGCCGGTCAGCGCGTGCAATGTTGGCATGGCCTGTGTCCCCACGTGCTGCAAGGCCTGGTGCAGGGCTTTTTCGCAGGCATCGAGCTCACCTCGCTGCAAGTGCAGTTTGCCCTGCAGCACGTACAGGCGGCCCAGCAAGGTAACATGTTGGCTGTCATCGGCGTGCAGCAATGCCAGGTTTTCCTGCAGCAATCGTCTGGCCAGATCGCTTTCGCCGCAAAGGATCATCAGGCAGATGCGTTGGTTGTTGATCAGGACTTCGGTAACCAGGTTGCCCTGACGCCGCGCTTGTTCGATTGCGCCCATCAAAATCTGCTGGGCCTGCACAGTCTCGCCAGTGCTCATCGCCTGGCGGGCCAGGGTGACGCTACACAGGAATGCCACCTGCTGCTGATCTTCGCCCAAGTGTTCAAGTGCCGCCTGGCAATGCTCGCGGGCGATGGCGCAGTTACCCTGATTACCCTGCAGCGCGCCGTACAGCGCTTGCCAGTGAGCCAGCAGGCGACGGTTTTGCGCAGCACCTGGCTGCGGCAGGAACCGGCCAAGTTGCTCGAGGCAGGCCTGCGCTTCGTCCAGGCGCGCCTGCATCAACAAGGCACAGGCATCAAGCACTACCAGCGGCGCAGTGCTGTGCCGCAGTTCTGTGGGGATTTGCTTGCGCCATTGCAGTATCCGCGAAAAGTTGTTCCCGGCCAGTAGCCAGTTGGGGTCCAGGGATGCCATGTAGTTGACGGCGACATCGGCCCGGCCGGCACTCAAGGCCAGGTCGATGGCGTCATCGATGAACCCCAGGGTATTGAGTTCGCGGCAGGCACTCAGGCGCAGGCGTTTGAGTTCGCCGGCCTCAATCCCCTCCTGCAGCGCCTGTGCCACTGCCGGTAACAGACGCAACCATTGGCCCTGTCGATCCAGGGGTTGGAAAAAGCTGTGTGCCTGCAGCAGCTTGCGCAAGTCGGCCTGTGCATCCAGCCCTTCCCAGAGTTGCGCACAGAGCTGTTCACTAACCCGTGGCAGATATGCCAGGCCCTGTAACAGCCGGCGTTGGTCAGCGTCCAGGTGTGACAGCAATTCGCGTTCGAGGTAGTCGCGTAACAACAGGGTACCCAGCTGCGAATCACGCTCGTGTGCGCTCACCAGCAGACGGGCACCGGCGCACCAGCCGTAGGTGCGTTGCCAGATGTCATCCAGGAGCCCGTCGGTCAAGGTTGGAGTGAACAAGCTGACAAGTTCATCGGACTCGCGCCGGGAGAACGCCAGGGCGCGGTTGTCGACCTCCAGCAACTGACCGTCGAGAAACAGGCGCGGCAGGTTCCATGCCGGACGCTGCCGGCAACTGACCCACAGTTGCACCGGGGCAGGGGACTGCAGCAGGGTGTCGATCCAGGCGTCCAGTTCGGCGCTGGCGCCTACGGGGTAATCATCCAGTACCAAGGTGCAGGGAGCGTTCAAGCCCTCAAGTGCATCCAGCAGTGCGGCGGCGTCCGGAGCAGTGGTGATGCAAAGCTGTTGGGCAATGCGTGCGCAGAAGCGGGCCAGCGGCACGGCTTGCCCGGCAAGATTGAGCTGCACCAAATGGCGGTCAGGGGCGGCAAGCTCAAGGCATTGGCGAATCAGTGAAGTCTTGCCGTAACCGGCTGGCGCGCAGAGCAAGCATAGGCGCTGCCGGGCATCGAGCAACAGGGCTGCCAACTCGGGGCGAGGTAACAGCCGCGAGCCGGCAAAGGTAGGTTGTTCCGACAGGCTTACCGGCGTGCAGGCCTGCAGTGCGATGGCGGGTTGGGATTGTGACATCTCATGCCTCGGCGAGCGGGTGGCTGAAGGGTGCTAACCCGAAGCATCCCGGACATTCACCTGGCGGGAAATACCCCTTTTGGTTGAAACGTGAGTAGTTCCTCTTCGCTGGGGTAGCGCTCAGCGGATTGGATGTTACTTCTTGTGTCGGCTCGTTGAGGTGCAACTACCCGAACGGGTCATTCGAAATCACCCCATCAGGGAATGTCGCCGGTAGTGGCACAGTCCCTAGCATTGGCGCTCCAACACAACACATCCGTAGTTCGGAGCGGCACATGATAAAAATAACAAAGCGCACACGCTTTCAACCGCAACTATTGGCGGCAGCTGTCGCCCTGGGGATTAGTGCGCAGGCCAATGCCATCAACTTCAACATCGGCGAATTGGAGGGGAGTTTCGATTCGGCGCTGTCGGTGGGTGCCAGTTGGTCCGTACGCAATCCGGATCCGGAGTTCATCTCTAATTTCAACTCGCAAGGCGTCAGGGGTAACGCCTCGTCGCGGACCAACGATGACAACCGCCTGAACTTCAAGAAGGGCGAAACCTTCTCGAAAATCTTCAAGGGTGTGCATGACCTGGAGCTGAAGTACGGCGACAGCGGCGCCTTCGTGCGTGGCAAGTACTGGTACGACTTCGAGCTGATGGACGAAAGCCGTCCGTTCTACGACATTGACGATCATGGCCGCGACCGTGCCGCCAAGTCGTCCGGGGCGATGTTCCTCGACAGTTTCGTCTACCACAACTACAACCTGGGCGACCTGGCCGGCAACGTGCGCCTGGGCAAGCAGGTGGTGAGCTGGGGCGAGAGCACCTTCATCGGCAACTCGATCAACAGCATCAACCCGATCGACGCCGCCGCCCTGCGCAGACCCGGTGCCGAGGTCAAGGAGGGCCTGATCCCGGTCAACCTGCTCTACGTGTCCCAGGGCCTGTCCGAGAACGTGACTGCTGAAGCTTTCTACCAGCTGGAATGGAAGAACTCGGTGATCGACAACTGCGGCACTTTCTTCGGTAACGACGTTACGCCCGAAGGCTGTAACGACCGTGCGGTGATCGCCGGTCTCGATCTGCCACCGGGCGTGGCCACCAATACCGGCTCGGGCCTGGCAGTCGCTGGCACCGGTGCCCAGGGCGGTGGCGTGGATAACGCCTTCGTGCCGCGCACCAAGACCCAGGATGCCAAGGACAGCGGCCAGTTCGGCGTGGCCCTGCGCTGGTTCGTGCCCGAAATGAACGACACCGAGCTCGGTGCCTATTTCCTCAACTACCACAGCCGTAACCCCAACCTCGATTTCACCCGTGGCACTGTGACCGCCAACACCGGGGCCGGTGCCGCGACGGTGCCGGGCGCGATCAATGCGATCCGCACGGCCAGCTACCACGTGGTCTACCCCGAAGACATCCGTCTGTATGGGTTGAGTTTCTCGACCAACCTCGATGGCACTTCGCTGGGTGGCGAGATCAGCTTCCGGCCGAACATGCCGCTGCAACTTAACGGCGCCGACCTCAACCTGGCGGCGGTGGGCAACAAAAACTCGCCATTATTTATTGCCGGCCACTCGGACAATGCGCCAGGCGCTGCGCTCAAGGGCTATGAACGCATGCCAGTGCTGCAAACCCAGTTGTCGGCCACGCGCTTCTTCGATCAGATCATGGGTGCCAGCCGCCTGACTCTGGTGGGTGAGGTGGGGTACAACCGCATCAATGGCCTGGGCGATGCCGATGGCAGCGACCTGCGCTTCGGCCGCAGCACGATATTCGGCGCAGGCGCGCTGGAAACCGGCGCAGGTGCCGGCCCCACCGGCGCCCAGACCTGTGCCGGCGCTCCCAGCCAGGTGCCAGGCGCAGCGGCTGGCGTGACCCGCCCGAGCAACCCGCAGCAAAAATGCAACAGCCACGGCTTCTACACCACCGACTCCTGGGGCTACCGCCTGCGCGGCAAGTTGGATTACCCGAACGTGATCGCCGGCGTGAACCTGTCGCCGAACGTGGCCTGGTCCCATGACGTGGAAGGTAACGGTCCGAACTTCGAAGAGGGCCTGAAGGCCATCAGCGTTGGCCTGGATGCCGACTATGCCAACCTGTACACCGCCAGCCTCAGCTACACGGACTTTTTCGGCGGTGATTTCAACACCAACGGCGACCGCGACTTCGTTGCGCTCAGCTTCGGCGTGAACTTCTGATTGACCAAAGGCAGAGGATCGATAGCATGAAAAAGATGAGTGTTTTGATGGTAGGTACCCTCGCACTGAGCCTGTTGGCCAGCAGCGTTCTGGCGGCTGTATCCGAGAAAGAAGCCGCGCAACTGGGCGCCAACCTGACGCCTTTGGGCGGTGAGAAAGCCGGTAACGCCGATGGCAGCATCCCGGCCTGGAACGGTGGCCTGAAACCTGGCGCCGCCCCGGTGACCAATGACTTCGTTGGCAATCCATTCGAGGGTGAAAAGCCGCAGTTCGTTATCACTGCGGCCAACGTCGAGCAGTACAAGGACAAACTGAGCGCCGGCCAATTGGCCCTGTTCAAGCGCTACCCCGAGTCCTATAAAATTCCGGTGTACAAGTCCCAGCGCACAGCGGCGGTGCCACAGTCGGTCTATGACGCGGCCAAGGTCAGTGCGTTAACGACCGAAGCGGCCAACGACGGTTACGCGCTGAAGAACTTCGAGCAATCCCACTATTACGCTTTCCCGATTCCCAAGAATGGGGTTGAGGTTGTGTGGAACCACTTGACCCGTTCACGTGGCAGCAGCTTCATCACCCGTTACGCCCAGGCAACCCCACAAGTCAATGGCGACTACACCATTGTGCAGATCGAAACCGAGGCTGGCTTGCCGTGGAAGATGGCTGATGTCGACCCGCAGGAAGGCGCCAATATCCTGTTCTATGCCAAGCAGACGGTGACTGCACCGGCACGCATGGCCGGTAGTGTGCTGCTGATCCACGAGACCCTCGACCAGGTCAAGCAACCACGCATGGCCTGGGCCTACAACGCCGGCCAGCGCCGTGTGCGCCGTGCCCCGCAGGTCGCCTACGACGGCCCGGGTACTGCCGCCGATGGCCTGCGCGTGGCCGACAACGCCGACATGTACAACGGCGCTCCGGATCGTTACGACTGGAAGTTGATTGGCAAGAAGGAACTGTACATTCCCTACAACAGCTACCAGCTACAGTCACCCAAGGTGAAGTACGCGGACATCATCAAGCCTGGCCACATCAACCAGGACCTGACCCGCTACGAACTGCACCGGGTGTGGGAAGTGGAGGGCACGCTCAAGCCAGGCCAGCGGCACATCTATGCCAAGCGTCACATGTACTTTGACGAGGACAGCTGGGCTGCCGTGGAAATCGATCACTATGATGGCCGCGGCCAGTTGTGGCGGGTCAGTGAGGGGCACCTGTACCAGGATTACCAGCAGGGCATCACCACCTATGCCGGCATCGCGACCTATGACCTGCTGGCCGGTCGCTACGTCGTCGGTAACCTGGGTAATGAAAGCAAGCGTGGTGTCGACTACACCTATCAGCCGAGCATGACCGACTTCACCCCGGCCGCCTTGCGCAACGCAGGTATCCGCTGATGTCGTGAGGCCACAGGAAAATTCTTGTGGCCTCAATACCGGCCTTGCACCATCCATAGCAGCTGCCGCCAGGCTGCGTCCGGATCCAACACCGTATGAGCTCGGACGCAGCCTGGCGGCAGCTTGTGTCTTGAAGAGGAAATACAATCTAGGGTGA